>JAYTCW010000001.1:0-17217 GCA_043736295.1 Planctomycetota bacterium
TGTACGACAACCGGCCTCAGACACCGTGATTGAATTGCGGTGCGAGTGAGCATCAGTAGGAACACTTGGGAAGTTCTGTCGGCTTCAGCGCGGAGTGTCGTTTTTCAATCTTTCCTGAGTCCGAGGTGAGGGGCAGTGAAGGGTGATGACAGATTCGATGTGAGAAACTCGCCAGCTGTGCGCCACGACTTTTCCGCCGTCTTGCGGATACCTATGATCACATCAGGATCTGAACCATCTGACGCGATGGCCTGACAAGTCCCCTCCCAGACAGGCAATCAAACATGAGTTCCGGACAGCGCGTGGTGATCGTCGGCGGCGGGGTCATCGGGGCGGCCAGTGCATACTACCTGCGGCAGGCGGGGAAAGAGGTCACGATCCTCGACAAGGGGTTATTCGGAAAAGCCTGCTCACATGGGAACTGCGGCTACATCAGCCCGAGCCATGTCCTCCCGCTGTGTAAGCCGGGAGCGATTACGAAGACGCTGAAGTCGATGTTCAACAATAACTCGGCGTTCTATCTGCGACCCCGTGTCGACCTGAATCTATGGAGTTGGCTGCTGAAGTTCGCCCGGTACTGCAACGAGGCTGACATGATGTCGACGGGGCGGGCGCTGCATGCCTTGCTGCAATCATCGGACAGCGAATATCGCCGCCTGTTCGAATCGGAGCTAACCAAGACCGAGTGGGACACCTCTGGAATGCTGTTCGTCTATGCGACTCAGAAGATGTTTGACGAGTACGCCGAGACCGATGCACTACTCCGCCATGAGTTCGGCGTGGGAGCAACGCCGCTGAACGGGAAACAGCTGATTGAGCTGGAGCCCGCCCTCAAGCCGGGATTGGCCGGGGCGTTCAAGTACGACACGGATACCCATCTGCGGCCCAGCGAGCTGATGGCCGCGTGGAAGCGGCGACTGTTGGAGATGGGCGTTGAGATTCACGAGAACACTGAAGTCACGGGGTTCGTTACCGAGGATGGCCAGATCAAGGCCGCTCGCACGGCAAATGGTGAACACACTGCCGACCAGTTTGTGTTGGCCGCCGGATCATGGACACCATTACTCGGGAAGACGCTCGGCTATGCCCCGCCGATTCAGCCGGGCAAGGGGTACTCAATCACGATGCCGCGACCGAAGACTTGTCCGAAGCATGCGATGATCCTGGAGGAGTACCACGTCGCGATCACGCCGTTTCAAACGGGCTATCGCATCGGCTCGACGATGGAGTTCGCCGGGTACGACGAGACGCTCAACCGCCAGCGGCTGGGATTGCTGCGGCGCGGGGCCGGTGAATACCTGCTCGATCCGTTCGCCGAACCGGTCGAAGAGGAGTGGTATGGCTGGCGGCCGATGAGCTGCGATGGCAAGCCGATCATCGACCGCGTGCCCCGGCTCTCGAACACCTACGTGGCCTCCGGACACAGCATGCTGGGGGTCTCGCTGGCGACCGGGACGGGGAAGCTGCTAGCAGAACTCATGACCGGGACGAAGCCGCATGTGGACCCGGCTCCGTTTCGAGCAGCGCGGTTCTGAGCGGTCAATCCCCTCCTCGCAGATCCGATGTGAAGTCAATGTCACAACGAGGCCACAGGTCATGCGGGACAAGTGACTTCGCTCAAGTGATCTGGGCGGATCAGTTGGCGGGACTCGGAAGTGGCTCCGGCGTCGGTTCCGGGCACTCCCTGTTTGCAGGTGCCGCTGAGGACTCCGCAGCGGGGGCTAGGATGGGGCTCGGTGGAGGGCACTCGACCGGGACGGGTTCCCCGATCACGCGTTCACTGATGATCCGCTCGCTGATCACTCGCTCACTGATGATCTGGCCGGGCTCCTGCTCTGCGGTCGGCTCTAACCGCCCCTCAATGACAGGGACCAGCTGGGGCTCGACGTAGGGCCGGTTGCTCGACCCGGCGGTGACGGCCTTGGTCTTGCAACGGCAGCGATCTTTGTAGCTGTGGAATCCGGTGTAGCAGTAGGTCTGATCAAGTGATCGAATGGCACACGAGACATCCGCCAATTCGCTGTTCACGGCATTGCGTAAACAGGTCAGTCCAGTGACCAGACCGATGACCCCGACTGTCGAAATGAGGACCAGTTCTGCGGAGACAATGAAGCCCGCCTGATCGTTCCAGAGTGCTTTGGCCAAACGCAACATGATGAGTCCTTCTCGAACGTTCGAGAGAATCCCGGAGCAAGACCCGCTGACGGGAGCGAAAAAAAAGAAGGTCGCGCGGGGCAAACGAGATGAGCCATGCAGTTGGCTCCGGTTCCGGCATCTGGGAACAAACCGTTTTCATCGCCGACACAGCGATGAACGATGCCATCTCCTCACTCGTGCCCCGCAGCGACCAGCTACATGGCGATGTCTCACGTCGCCACACACGCTCGCTGTCATAAGTCGCTCGTCGGTCTCCCGAAGTGATCCAATCGAGGAGGAGGCCGGTTCCCAACGGCCATGACCATCCTCACGATCATTACCACTGGCACAACCCGTACCACCGTTACAATCGGAACTGGGGGTGAGGTACATTCCGCGACACAACACACGGTGATGTATTCAGTTAGACCATACGCACGATGATACCGAGCCCTGCTAAATAAGCGGTTGTAACGGTTGTAACGATTCAAAGGGTTATCCGGGAGCTTTACGCAATGTTCAGAGTCCTGAACAGGGACGGTTGGGTGGGTGGGTGTCACCCGTCGCGACAGTGTGCGGTTCATCTCGCAAGCATCAACCCAATCACGGTGAGTTGAGACAGCTTTAGATCTCAGCCGTATCGATCCACCAGTCTTGGCAGAGGTCGAAGCCAGTGCCGAAGATTGTGGCTGGGGCTTCCTGGATCAGAATCTGGTGCAAGAGGGGAGTCAACTGGGGATACCACGGGCGGGGTACGGCTGCGAAGAGAGCGGGGAAGCCGTTTCGGATGCTGGCGGAGAGAGCATGCTGGAGAACCCTCACTCCGGCACAAGCATCGGTCCACGCCCAGTTCGAGAGGTGAGCGGACAGAAGCTCCTCGCCCGACTCTACATGCAGTCGTTTCCCGCACCGAGTGTCTTCGAGCGTTCCACAGGCCTGACCGACGGAGTCGATGAACCCCAGTGGTGTCATGAGCGACCGCTCAGAGCTGAGGCCGCACGCTGCGGTGACACCTGCACCTCGAATCTGTGCGCAAAGATCCTCCACATCGGAGCCGGGAACGCCCCGGACGTGATGGTCGACCGGCAACGTCTCGTGTGATGACAGCCGCATGATCATGATCTCGCCCAGCGGCTCGAACAGTGGAATTCCCATTCGACCGGTGTAGTCCGTGGGGAGCCGTCCAGTGCCGTCCATCACGACGCAGTAGCAACGCTGGCAGCCGCTGGTCTCGATCAGTATTCGAGCTGTTGTGATCAGACGAGCGAGGAGCGGAGTCCGTCGCCACTCCGCACGCAGCTTCAGATCGCACAGGTAATACGCAGGCTCCACATGTTCTCCTGATTTCGAACGAATTCGAACCAGCCTCCGGATCAAGACGAGAGTCGCCAGAACCTCTCCCTCGTGTTCCGCGACCAGCAGTGTCACCTGCCCCATCGCTCGGAAGAATGGCAGGTACTCGCGCCCGTGCGAGATCCGAAACCTCTGCTGCGACCCCAGTGGATACAGGAACGAACGCTCGAACTCTTCGAGAGCGATCCCGAGATGCGGCGGTGGTGGAGAACTCAGCTCATGAATCGTCATGGCCGGTCTCCGACGAAGATTCCGGGGTAAAAGAAGCTGCGATCGATCGACTCCAGATGTGAGCCAAGCTCCAGGTCCCAGTCGAGTGCCGATGGGATCGCGGGGATGTCGAGCGTGGAGTTCAGCTGGCGAAGGATGACCCGGCCTCCTGGTTTGAGGACACGGCTCGCACTCGCCAGCGTCGCCCCCGCCTCGCCGGGGGAAAGCCAGTCGAGGATGTTGGAAAGATGCACCAGATCAACGGACCGTGGCGAGAGTGAGTCGAGAACCTCGTTCATTCTTCCGTGATGATAAATCGGTGTGACCTGGCAGGCCGTCCCGCCACCACATTCGGGCTGGAGCCAGTCGTAACGGTGACCAGGGGGAAACCGCCCGGCGAATATCTGCCACAGAAACGGGTTCGAGTCAGCGGGGAATCGCCGCAAAGCCATGCGAGTCCGGTGAGCAAAGTGGCTCGCGAACGACCGACGCGGGTTCTGCGTGGCCCCCGTTCCAAACATCTGCACAAGATTGGGCAGCGACATCACCTGCTCAAAAGCGCGGTCGAGAGCCATGCCGAAATCAGCCTCGGGAGAAGTGAACCTCGCAGCCCACTGGGGATCGTGGGAAGCGAGGAGTGCCTCCAGTTGAGCCTGATCCGGCTGCAGTACGGAGCGTAAGGCTGCAAAGGTTCTCTCATATCGCCCCGCATGATCTGGCCCGCCGAGTGAGACAAACTCTCTCGGACCAAACACCGCCGCGTCGAGTCCGAGCGGACTCAACAACTTCATCAACTCCACAGAGCGTTCCTCCGGCGGCATCGGAGTGTGCCCGAGAATGGCGCACGACTGCTCGGGCGATCGTCCGGCCAGTTCCCACTTGAGACGGGTGAGCGCCAGCTGCGACGGGTTCATGTCGACGAGATAGAGCGCTCCGAGGGGCTCACGCCCCAGAGCCACTGCGGTCTCGCCCCCCGAGGCGATCATGACGACTGTCGGCAATGCGGGCAGTTGGCGGACGACCTGCAAATCGAGCTGCGGATCCTCCCGGACCTGAGCAAACGCGAGCGGCAGCGCGGCAGCGTCTCTAGCCCATGGATCGGCAGATGTTGTCATGGAGTGTGAGACTTCAGTCATCAACGCGAATCTCGTGAATGCGAACGATAGCCAACACTCCCACTGCCAATCCCGCCCCCGCCAGCAAATCCACCGCAAAATGCAGCCGCAGCAGCAACGTGGACGCCACCATGAACAGCGAAGGGATGGCCATGCACCACAGCCGAGTCCGGTTCCAGCGCCAGTCACAGGCCAGCATCGCTGTGGTCACGAGAATGTGAACACTGGGAAAGGCATCGTACCTGGCCGCCAGATTTCCCACGATCCAGTGAGTGAATTGGGTCATCAATCCGCCGTCCACGGGAAGAGAGAACAACTCCGGAAAGGCCACTCGTGGATCTCCAGCGGGAAACACAAAGTAGCCAATGAACCCGATCCCGAACGCCGTGAACAGAACACGGCTATAAGCCGCTCGCCAGGCGCCCGACTTCCAGAGTGCCTCTGCGAGTACCCAGTGCAGATAGATGTGATAGCTGAGGTAGCTGGCACTGAGCAGATCGTTGAACCATCCCGGAGCGTACCCTTGCCATGCGACGCCCGGCGTTTCTCCGAAGAGTACACGATCCCAAGCCAGCAGTTGCTCGTGATGCAGCGGCAGGCGAAGTGCCTCGATCGCGAAGCTGGAACCTCCGTAGAAGGCCCAGACGGCAAAGTAGTTGATGAGCAATCGTGATCGGCTGGTGGGGGTCGTGCGTGCCACGCCGAACATGTAGGCCGCCCACAGACCAGCCGCTGTCAGGGCTGTATGACTCGCCCCGGAACGCCAGAGCAAGCCCAGAACCGCAACGGTTCCAAGGCCCGCGAACAGCCGTTCCGGGAGAGTCCAGTGATCTCCACTCGAATCTCTCGGAGGATGCGGGTCGACGCGATCTGCCTCAGTCATTCGATGACTCATCCCTGTGAACGACTGCGGCCCCAGCCCAGCGGGCTGCGTTTCAGGCTGTCACGGATGAACTCCCACACAAACGAAGAATACGAGGGAATGTAGGGAGCGCCGTGAGCGCGAAGTTCGTCCTCCAGCGCGTGATGCACGCGCGGCAAGCTGTACCAGGGGACGCCCGGATAGAGGTGGTGTTCCAAGTGATAATTCTCGTTACACATGAAAAACCGGACCAACCCGCTGGTCAGAATGGTGCGAGTCCCTAGCACCTCATCGGCTGCGTGCTCCAGTAAGGTGTGCTGACTCATCCCGCGAATGTTGACCATGCTGTTGATGCACAGCATCGGAACCAGCCAGCCGTGCAGCAACCAGATCCGAGGGATCGGAGAGAACCAGACCAGTAACACAAGTGCGAGCAGCACACTCACCTCAGCGGCGATCCACCACCGCTCACGAGTGGTGCCCTGCCGAAACCCCATGATTGGGATCGCGGTAATGTAGACGGGATACCCGACAAGCAGTCTGAGCCAGTTCATCAGAAACACCATCCAGGTCCAGCGCGTGTAGTTCTCGTAATGGTCGGGATCGCCATCGTTCCCCAGATGTTGATGATGACGCAAGTGCAGCACCCGATACGCCGCACAGGTTTGCAGCACCGGGAACGCGCACAGCGCTCCCAGCAGATCGTTGAGCCACCGATTCCTCGCCAACGTCCCATGCACTGCCTCATGCGTCAACAAGCTGACCCCATGCAAGGCACCTGCCGATAGCAGGTATAAGGGCACCAGCAGCAACCACTGCCACCCGACAGAAACGTGTGGTGCAGCCAGGATCGTCAGCGCCGCACTCGCCCCATAGATCGAGACGAACTGAAGGAAGCGTAACCCGTTTCGCCAGGAGTGCATCTCGTGCGAAGACTCCAGCAGATCGGGACTCAAATGAGGAATCGGAGTGGCGGTCATCCCACGGCTCCCACATCTCGATGGAGATCGACATACAGTCGATTAAACAGATACACCCCCAGATCAATTCCGCTCTTCACATTGGCCCGACCTTCGCCACCACCTACCCAGGCCGTGTTTGTGGATTGGAAGAACTCCGCCGCGTGGTGTTTGTCAATCTCCGCATGCAGCTTGTAATGGACAAGTTGCTCGGAGCTGACCCAGCCGCGAGCGACGACGACTTGGCCGATCAATGCCGAGATATCGGCAAACACGTACTCGATCACGCCAAGGCATCCAAATGCGACCTCGATCGGTTCCGCGACACAGGCCCCCATGAGGCTCGCATTAAATGCCCGCACCGGAGCCCGCTCGCGTGTGGTTTCCATCTCGTGCGGTGTCACTCCCAGCGTCCCGAGAAATCTTAGAAACGTGCGGTCATGGGCCATCTGAGGATCGAACGCCGCAGGCTGCTGCTCCCCATCATCGGATAGCCCGTGTTCATCTGCCAGATTGTGCATGAGCGCCGCTCTCGCCCCCGAATCCGGAATCCGAGCCATCAAGGCTGCCATCGGACGAGAGAAATAGCCGACAGCGAAAAAGAACTGCTTCTGCGTCTCGCAGAAATCGCCCCGACTCATGGTCCCCTGACGCAAGGCGGTGAAATAGTCGTTGTCCAGAATCGCAGCCCAATCCGCCAAACGACTCACCGCCCCCATCTGATCGGAAGAATGTTGGGGGATCGCGGGCATGGCATTCAACTCCGGATAGGGAGAACGATCTTACTGTGAGGCAAGCGCCGCTGTCACTGTATCTTCTGAGTATCAACACTTCTGATCCTGAAGGGCGAGGTCCGAGATCGATGACGATCAGACTCCCGTGAGTCAAATCGTTCAGAGCCACCGCTGTGATGACTACTCCAACTCTTCCCAGCGGGTAAACGCCTTTGCCAGTTGGGTTTTTCGCTCGGTGAGTTGCTTCTGCACATCGGCGATTTTCTCGCCGGGCTGCGGGTAGAACTGCGGCATGGCCATGTCCAACCCCGGACCACTGGCCAGGCTCAATACGGCCTCCAGCCGCGCGATCGGAAAGTCCCTCCCGTCGGCTGCGTCTGGGCCTGCGGATACGCCCGTTGATTGGTGATCGTATCGGGCATCGGAAGCGGTCGTGCCCATCCACAACCTGCGGCGGCCTGCTTTGAAACCGCTACGCCTGCGGCCTTGGCTGGCTGAACGAGTCGCCCGTGGTGCCGCTGGAAGAGTGCCACAAAATCTGGCCGCACACACACCAGCTTGGTCCCCGTACTCGTTGCTGTCGGATCGGAGCCGGGTTATAAGTTGGTCTTGTCCCCCGATTTGACTGCCCGTTCAAGCGACCCCTCCATGAGTGACATGTCTGGCTACGATCCGTACGCCCTTCCACCGAGCGAGATCCAGGAGCCGCCCGTTTCGCTGTGGGCCGCTCTCAAGAAGATCGGACCGGGGATCGTGCTGGCCGGAACGATCGTGGGGTCGGGAGAGTTACTGCTGACCACCAAGCTCGGGGCGGAGCATGGGTATTTGTTCCTGTGGCTGATTCTCTTTAGCTGTGTTGTCAAGGTGTTCGTGCAGACGGAACTGGGGCGGTACGCGATCTCATCCGGTAAGCCGACGCTGGGGGCGATTGACGAGTTGCCCGGACTGAGGCTGGGAGCCCATTGGCTGGCTTGGTGGTGGCTGATCATGATGCTGGCCACGATCTTTCAACTCGGGGCGATGACCGGCACGATCGGGCAGGCACTCAATTTGACGTTCCCGTCAGTCTCGAAGAGTCTCGTCAGTGGACTGGAGGGCGTTTTGCCGAGTGTCGCCGCTGCGATCACCGCACGGCCCGAGTATCCGTGGGCCGTACTGACCTGCCTGACCACGATCGCTCTCCTCTGGCGTGGCGACTACCGGCGGATTGAGGTGGTGACGACAGCCCTTGTCGTCGGTGTGACTCTGCTGACTGTGACAGCGGCCTGTGCCCTGCCGTTCACGAAGTTCCCCATCCTCTGGCCCGAGGTCGGGCAGGGGTTGATGTTCGGTGTTCCGGCCACGGGGATCGTCGCTGCGTTCGGCGTCTTCGGCATCACCGGGGTCGGGGCTGCTGAGCTGTTCTACTACCCATACTGGTGTCTGGAGAAAGGGTACGCGCGATATGCCGGCCAGTGCGACAACAGCGAGGCGTGGACCCGGCGGGCCAAGGGGTGGGTGCGTGTCATGTACCTGGATGCGTGGGTCAGCATGCTCGTGTTCACAGTGTCGACCGTGGCCTTCTACTTCATGGGGGCCGCGGTTCTGCATCCGCAGGGGCTCGTCCCCGAGAAGAAGGACATGATCGAAAAGCTGTCGCACATGTTCATCGACACGTTCGGCGGCTGGACTCAACTCGTGTTCCTGATCGGGGCCGCAGCTGTGTTGTTTAAGACGCTGTACCTCTCGAGTGCTGGCAACGGTCGCTTAGCCACCGACTTTTTGGGTCTGGCGAAGTTCGCGACGTACCGCGTGCCCGAGGATCGGGGGCGGATGATCCACTGGCTGTCGATCTCGATCCCTGTCCTGGCCTTCACCCTGTTTGTGATCTTCGGGGAACCCGCGACGATGGTTATCATCGGCGGCTTTGGACAGGCGTTGACCTTGCCGATGATTACCGCCGCGACGATCTACTTTCGCTATCGCAAGCTGAACCGACGATTGACGCCCTCGATCGTGATGGACATCTGCCTGTGGGTGGCGCTGGTGTTGATTACTCTGGTGGCGGGGTATGCGCTGCGAGACCTGATCAAAAAGGTCATGTCGCCCCCCTCGAAGCCGAGCGTCGTGACTCCTGTGGGAAAGTGAGTGTGAACTCAACACTCCGCTCTCCAGCCAACTAGGTTGTCGAGGTTGGGGCTCACGGGTGGCCCCATGATCGTTGAGTTGTCGCCTCCACCGGCTTTACGGGAGTCGGAAGCCGTTGATCAAGAATGTTCCCGTCGACACTCCTCCGGGGATCGTCAATGGAACCGTCGTGTTGAACTGGGGCAGGACCACATTGTTCTGATTCTGGGCACTGGACAGACTGATGTTTCCAATCACGTTCTGGAACACAATCGCCCGCTCATTGGGCAGGACCGCATCGTCGAACATGATGATCGTGTTTCCATCCATGTTGACTGTCGAGGGACCGTTGATGGCCTGGAACAGAATGGCGGTTCCATCGACACTGTTGTAGGTAATCTGATTGCGGGAGATGTCGATCGCATTGTTCGTCGATCGGAACGTGAGGTCAATCGCCCGGTCATCCACCAACACAAAGGCTTGTCCGCCGTCCATGGTAAACCCGTCGACCACTCTGTTTCCATTGGCATCGACGCCAAAGTTATCAATGATCGACAGATTGGTCCGGCCTGCAAAGTCCATGAAGAGACCGGTTTCAATAAAGCCGCCACCATCGTTGAAAATATTCCCCGAGTAGACGACATCATTCACAGCTGAAGAGCGGGTGGAAACAAGACGGGTTCCGACTTGGAAATCGCGAGCCGACAAGCGGATGTTATTGTTCCGGTAGGTGGCCAGGACATCCCCATTCCAGGTGGTACCGATGGCAGCGTCCGCGGCGCCGCGGTTCGAGCTAAATCCCACGAAACCGCCCGAGAATGTTCGCCCGTTGTTTTCCACCAATAACTCCAGGGTCGAGTTATTGGCAGAGGCCTGAGTGCTGATCGAGATCATGTCACCCGCCCCGACGTTGGCCGCCGCAGTATCGTCGGTGAAGACGTTGTTGCGAATGATGACTCTGTACTCCGCTAACCCCACTGTGACGTTCGTCGAGTTGCGTAACTGACTGGCTTGGATCCGGACTTGGTTGAATCCCTGGTTGCTGTCAAACAGGGACTGCTGGATTAACGTGTCGACAGTATCCAATGCATCCAGACCAAACGAGGTATTGCCCGTCACTTGATCCCCGAGCAGAGTGAGATCATTGACATCGTCGGTCTCCACCCCGACGACATTGCTCACGATATCCATGAACCGCAAGTCGACATTATTGACATTGAAGAACGAGGCACCGGCATTCGTCTGCCCGGTGATCGTGCCGCCACTGGCTGCGGTCTGGCTATCCCCGGTGACCGTGAACGAACCCGGGTGATCAAACAGAGCGATGTTGTTGCTGACGAAGATGCCGAAGTCGGAACCCGTACTGCTGACGGCGTCGAACAACACTCCAAACGAGGTGTTATTAATCATCGTCACCGCCCGTGCCCCTGCGGCGTCCAGCACCCCGCCCTGAATGGTGACACCGGCATTCCCCTGAACGTCGAGGGCCGTGGTCAACGTGCTGCTGATGCTGAGGCTGCCGAAACTGACGTTCCCCGTATTGTTCAAGATTTCCACACCGGGGTCAGTTCCCACAGTATTCAAAGCATTCACGATGCCAAACGAGATATCTCCGGATGAGTTTTGAATATCCACCGCAGCTGCACCATTTCCCAGTTCGTTTCGGATGGTGGTTAACCCGAGGAAACTCGCCGTCCCCGAATGGTTGAGGACTTCAATCCCGTGGTCGCCTCGGTTCCCGATGGCGATCCCATTGAATGAGACATCCGAGCCGTCATTGAGTAACCGGATCGACGAAGCCGCAGCCCCCGTGATGGTTGTTGTTCCGGCGACGGTGAAATCCCCCGTGTTGGTGTCCGCAAGGATTCCTCCGATATTAATACCCGACCCAAAGCTCCCTGTAATGATCACATCCGTGAATGAAGCGGCTCCCGCATTTCGCTGAAAGTTGATGCCGTGGTCGTTGTTACCACCGACAAGGGGAGCACCCATCGTGATCGTATCCGCAAAGGAGACCGTCCCCGTACTGGTCATGTCCAGAATGTTAATTCCCACGGCCCGGCGTTGATTGATCGTGACGGGATTCAGCCCCGAGACGGCACCGGACAAGTTCTGGATTCGGATGCCATCGCCGACAGGACCGGTCGTCCCGCCGATGAGGATGTCATCAAAGAACGAGACTGAGCCCGACACGTTCTGGATGTCGAGGGCATTTCCGGTGGTGTTTAATAGATTGAGAATTCCCAGAGTCGTCGACGCACTGGAGCTATTCACCAGCACGCCTCGTCCCCCCGTATCGTTGGTGGTGGTGCCCGCCATGTTCACGCTCCCCGCATTATTCTCGATGAGAATCGCGAACTCTGAGGTGTTCGTAATGGTCCCCGAGTCGTACACAATTGCCGCGTTTCCCCCACTGACAAAGAAGGCATTCCCTTGCGTGTCAGAGATGTCCACGTTCGTCAACTGAAACTGCCCCGAGTCGTTCAAGAACTGAATCCCGTGAGCGTTGACCCCCGTGGTGCCATCAATCCGAACCTGGGAAATACCGCCGGAATTTACCCCGCTCCCTAGGATGGCTGTTCCCAGCGTGTCGTTGATGTCGAATCCGGCGAACAGATTGTTATTCGCCAGTGTGACAGCGGGACCGACCGTATTCTGGAAGACGGGGCGATTGGCCCCACTGGTCGCTCGTGGAAGCGGTAGCAACAGAGTTTGTCCCCCCAGAGCCTGAACCGGAATCGACTGGCTGACTCCTTCACCCACGATCAGTTCCCCATCGTTCATCACCAGAGCCCGATTGTCATACACGCTGTCCGCATGCACAAAGATCAGGTCCGAGTTGCCCAAAGCCTGTGCCTCGTCGATGAACTGAAACGGAGTCAGCAAGGCCCCTGTTCCCGTCGGAGCTGGAAAATTCGGCAGCGGAACTCCTCCGGGAACATTGCGGACATGATTCACGAAGTACGGCAGGCCCGTGTTGGGATTGATGGCGGCCGTTGGCGCATTCAACGCGTTGGAATCACGAGTCACCACGTTGCGGTTTCTGCGCACCCATTGAGAAATTCGGTTGAACTGGCTCGACCCCAGTCGTGGTCGAGACTCCTGTTGGTGCCAGTAGTTGACATCCGCGGCCAACACCACGTTGGTGCCATAGAAATGGTCCTGCGACAGTTCAGAGTAGACATGCAGCACCCGATCCAGGAAATCCGTGTCCACTCGCAGCTTGAAGCCATTCGTGTCCTTGAGATTCAGACTGGGAGTAAAAATCTGATACCAGCCCGCAGAGGCTTCCAGATTGATGGACTGCGCGATCTCGCCTGGAATGGGAACGGTGAACATCAAGTCCACCATGTCCGTACTGGTCGACAGAGCGGTTTGCGTACTGAACGTGATGTTGTTGCCGGAAAACGCCGCGGAACCCGGGGAGACGGTGGTTCCCAAATCCTGGACGGTCTTTCCGATGCCCCAATAGTAATTGGACCGAATGTCCATCCACTGAGAGAACATTTCCAGGGACAACCCCAGTTGCTGGAACGCGACACTCCGCGAGTCATCCCGGTCGTACCAGGCTGACGCTCCGAGGACGAAATCATTGCGTGGGAAATACTGGCGGATGCCGAAACCCGCACTGCCCCCCATGTGCCCCTGGTTCGTCAGGAAGAGCCGACCATCTCCGAACAGATAGGTCTCCTCCACGAACATGAAGGGGGACATGTCGAAGTAGGTGATCGACTGGTTGCGTTCGACGGTGTTGCCCATGATGTGGCCCACGCGGCCCAAGACACCAAAGCCGCCCACCCCATTGTCCTCCGGACTGGGAGTCCCGTTAATGGCACTCTGCGGAAAGCCGCTCGCCGAAGCGCTGGCTTGCCCCGGAGTCGATCCAGGGGCTGGTTCAAACACCATCTCGGGCGTTTGCTGAGCCTGGCTAGCAGATGTGCTCAGCACCAAAACCAGCACAGCTGCGGCGCGCAGCATCTGCTGGATCGGGGTCCGAAGACGGAAGTGGGTCACTCGGGAGTGGTTCATCCATGCACCTTCAGGAGATGCCGCAAGGAGTGCTGCCTTCGATCCTTCGAAGACACACAGTCGCCGTCTTGGCGGCTGAACGCGCCCCGCTGAGTGAATCGATCGCCGCAGCTGACGGTCAGCTGGATCAATCGGAAACCTGAACGGGACACGGTAGTCGACTCCATCCAGAACGCTGGGCGAACCGGAGCAGCCGACGAAACGCTTCAAGTGCAGACGGGTCCGCACTTCGTCCACGGAACAGGCACCGCCCGCTCATGGACCAGTCCGACGATAGGTGAAGGTATTTGTGGCGGAAAGATGGGATTCCACGAAGCGACGGGGTTCAGAGGGCACAATTGAGTGCCGAACGACTCACCGGAGAGGGGGGGACGACTGTCTGGGACTCGACCATTTCCAGGACTGACCTTGATGCGATGGAACGCCGTAACGTCATATCTTCAAACGGGAAACGCCCCTGCCACCCTTCTCCTTGCCCACGTCGAGGCCGATACGATCGGCATCGTCCAAGGCGAGGATGGTAGTCGGGCTCAGAATTTCCAAAGTCTCGCCGGACCCCGCTCACCATTCGGCAGCTTTGGCCACTGAGGCGCGGCATCCCCCGGCAGGATTTGCTGATCTTGTCTCATATGGCGACCGGCCAGACTTGGCATAACAAAAGACTTCCGAAGTCTTCGGAGACTTCGGAAGTCTGAGTGTGGTCGCCATTGTACACAGGGTCTCGGTCCTCCATCCGAGGGCTTTCGAGGTGTGGAACACCGGGAAATCACAAGCCTCCCCAGATCCAGAGGCCACCGCTGGGAACACGGGCCTGGCAGCTGTGCCCTTGCGAGGTGGAAAAGCTGCTCGAAGCCGAGGGGCTTCTGCGTACAGTCGTGACCACACTCCTTCGGAAGTCTTTTTTACGCGATCTTTGGCTGTCGACTGATCGGCCCGCCCGCCAGACCGTTTCCGTCCCGCCCATTCGCTGTGGGAGGTCACGACGGGCGTTTGCGCTTTCTTCCCGCCTTGACCGGTGGTGGGGCGGGCTGGTCCCGCTTTCGCTTGTCAAGCGTCTTGCGGGCCGGGCGGTCGGTGGTCTCGGGCGGCTGTGACTTGCGCCCGTGTTTCTTCGGCAGGTCGTCCAGCAGCTTGAAATCGAGCGACCGGCGACCGGGGTCGACCTTGGTGATCTCGACCAGCACGCGGTCGCCGAGTTGGAAGCAGCGACCGGTCTTGCGACCGATCAGCCGCTGGGCCGAGCGGTCGTATTCGTACTGCTCCGGACCCGGCAGCGTGGCCACGGGGACCAGTCCCTCGGCGGGGATTTCGAGGCCACGGGCGAAGAACCCGTAGCGGTCGACGCCGGTGATCGTGGCCTCCATCCGCAGGCCGACCTTGTCCTTCAGGAACAGCAACAGCTTGATCTGCGACAGGGCTCGCTCGGCATCGGCAGCCCGGCGTTCGGTCAGCGAACAGGTCTCGCACGTCGCGTCGAGGTACTCGGTGCTGAACCCCTCGCGCTTGGGGCGCTTGGCGATCACTTGCTTGAGCTGACGGTGAATCACGAGGTCGGGATACCGCCGGATCGGACTGGTGAAGTGGCAGTAGTCCGGCGTCGCCAGCGCGAAGTGCCCCTCCTCTTTGGTCGAGTAGGTTGCCTGCTTCAGGCTTCGCAACAGAGCGAAGTTGACCGCGTATTCTTGCGGCGTGCCGTGGACTATTTTCAGCAGAGCCTGCATGTCGGCTTGCGACCGCAGCTGGGGCACCGGGCAGCCGATCGACTTGACGAAGTCTTGCAGGACTTGCAGCCGCGCCGGGGTCGGCTCGGGATGGATGCGGCGGGGGAAGAGCAGGCCGGCTTCGGCCAGTCGGCGAGCCACCGCGATGTTGGCGGCGAGCATGCACTCCTCGATCATCTGGTGGCTCTCGTCGCCCTGCACCAGGTGCGCCCCGGTCATCCGACCATCGCGATCGAGGTCGATCTTTACCTCACTGAGTTCGAGGTTGATGGCCCCCTGTTCCATGCGCCGGGCACGCAGCACGCGGGCCAGTTTTTGCATCCGCCAGACGGTGTCCCACACGTCCTTCGGGAGGGTGTCAGGCCGCTCCTTCGGACCGTTGACGAGAGCTGTGACCTGCTCGTAGGCGAAGCGGTGTTTCACCCGGATGGCACTGTTCGAGAAGCGAGTGGCAGTGACGGCCCCGTGCTTGTCAATCTCCATGAAGGCCGACATCGTGAACCGGATGCGCTCGGCTTGCAGGCTGGCCAGTCCGTTCGAGAGGATCTCGGGCAGCATCGGCAGCACGCGCCCCGGCAGGTAGACGCTGTTGCCGCGCTCGCGGGCCTCGCGGTCGATGGCCGTCCCTTCGCGGACAAAGTGCGACACGTCGGCGATGTGGACGCCGAGGGTCCAGCTGCCGTTGGCGTGGTGTTCGAGGGAGATGGCGTCGTCGAAGTCGCGGGCGTCGACCGGGTCGATCGTGATGATCGTGGTCCCGGTGAGGTCTTCGCGTCCGGCCAGATCGGTGTCGTCGAAGTCTTCGGCGGCTTGGTGGGCCTCGGCCAGAACCTCTTCGGGGAAATCGGTCGGCAGGTTGAACTCGTGAATCACTGAGATCGTGTCGACGCCCAGATCGGTCGGGGCCCCCAGTCGAGTGCGGATTACCGCTTCTCCGCAGCGCTTCGCGGACGGGAACTTCAGCATCTCGACGACGATCTTTTCGCCGGGCCGGACCCCACTGGTCTCGGGATCGTCGAGCGTGATCGGGTCGCTGAACTGGCGACCATCAATCCGGACGAACCCGCCGTGATTGTCTTCGCCGTAGGTGCCAACGAAAGTGGTCGTGGCTCGCTTGAGTACCTTCTCGACAACCGCGACCCGTTGTTCGCCGAACCGCCGTTGACCGGTCAGGCGAACGAGAACTTCATCCTTGTCCTGGGCATCGCGCATATCTTCCGCGAAGACGACGATGTCGCCCACAATCTTCGGGACCGTCGAAGCAATGGGGGTGACATACCCGTCGCCCATGGCAGTCCGCCGGATGGTCCCGGTGATCCCCTCGACGCGTTTGCGGCTTTCAATCCGGCCCGATTCGGCCCATTGAATGGCCCCCTCGTCCGCCATGCGATTGAGCAGAGCCTGCAACGGCTCCAACTGGGACTGGCGAACCCCGATTCTCTTGGCGAGTTGTGCAAACCTGATGGGCCGATAAGACGGCCCTTGAAGATAATCCCGTACCCGAGATTCCAACGGATCCATGCGATTCCTGAAATGTGACAGAGAGTGTGAGGGATCTACTCCTTCGAGAGAGGCCAACGGGCCTCGATTCCCCACGGGTAAGCTAACGAGTTTCATCCACCGGGAACACCGGTCCGGCGATTCCGAGGAATCCGCGACGGAGAACAGAGGTCACCTCGTACTTGAACCATACCCCTCAGGAGACAATCGCCAGCCGGGAAAGGTTCGGAGGTTTTTCAAGAATTCACAGACGCGATGTGTGCATCAGAAAATGTCGGCAGTGGCAGCGATTCGTGACGGAGTCGGAAAAGAGATTCAATTCCGGCAGGCTGCTCCAGCGGCTGGCTGAGACAACGACAAGAGAAAACCAGGAGTTGATGAGCCGCGGATGAACACAGAGAGTCCCAGCGCGGCGTAGCCGCAACCAATGGGAAGCCGTCAGCCAGAAAGCCACACCCGTCGAGCCGACCTCTCCACCCCGAAGGGATCGAC
>JAYTCW010000002.1:0-5461 GCA_043736295.1 Planctomycetota bacterium
CCGTCGCAAGCTGCGCAGCACCACGCCCGACAACGCCGAAGTCGAGATGCACTGGTCACTGCTGGGTCTGTGGGCCATGTCGCTGTACGCCCTCGTGCAGGCGAAAAAACGGGGCGTCGAACCGCGCCGCCTGAGTACCGCCCAACTGCTGCTGGCCTTCCGCCGCATGCTGCGCGACTACCGCCATCCCATCGAACGCGGCCACAACCTGTGCGACCTGCTCGGCCAGGCCGTTATTGATGTCTACACCCGGCCCCCCCCACATCGCCCCCGCCACCCAACGACAACTCGCCCAGCAACTTAAGGATAGAGGTTGAAAAACGGTTAACGGCGTTGGGTGGCACCCCTACTGGCCAATCCCAAGACTGGCCAAGATTTAGGGTTGCCAGGGATCGTGGGCAGACCCGACAGTTGACAGTTGACAGTTGTGGCTTCAGACACTTACTTGTATCAGCCCCCATATCGCCATATACTCATATTCTCTCTTGGGCGTTTAGCGCAGTGGCTAGCGCACTTCCTTCACACGGAAGGGGTCACAGGTTCGATCCCTGTAACGCCCACTCTGACGTAAGACCTTACTGAATCGCATGTTGCGATACCTGACGATGTTCGTCAGTGCGGTGGAAAACCTGATTCGAGCGTGGTAGTCACTACCACAATTGAAGAAACGGACCGCACGATGACACGAAAACGTAGCTCCCTGCCTGCGTATCTGCTCCACAAGCCGACGGGTCAGGCTCGCTGCCGGATCGCCGGGAAGGACCATTACCTTGGTCCGTACGGATCGGAAAGTTCCCGCCTCAAGTATGGGCAGCTGATTGCGAAGCTGGCGGGTGGCGTGTCAGTCGACCCGCTGGCCGACTCCAATCGTGGTAGGACTACCACGATTGATTCCGACGCCGATCCCGGCCCGACTGTCGGAGAACTCTGCCTCGTGTTCCTGCGGCATGCGGAGACCCACTACGTCAAGCATGGGGAACCGACCAGCCAGCTGCATGTCGTCAAGGGGACGATCCGCCCGTTGAACGAACTGTACGGACTGACCCCGGCGAAAGACTTCGGACCATTGGCCATGAAGGCCGTCCGCCTCGCGATGGTGGGACTCGGCTGGACCCGTGGCACAATCAATTCGGCGATGGGGAGAATTCGGCGAATCTTCAAGCACGCCGTCGAGAACGAACTGATTGACGCCAACATTCTCCAGAGGCTGCAATGCGTGGCTCCGCTTCTCGCTGGTCGAACTGAGGCACACGACAACCCACCCCGCACTGCCGTTGAACCCGCAGACATCGAAGCCGTCAGGCTGTTGGTCAGTCCTCTGGTGCGTGACCTGATCGACACGCAACGCTTGACCGGGGCACGGTCGGGCGAGTTGCTGGCACTGACAACAGGAACCATCGACCGAACCGGCGAAGTCTGGACGGCGGTTCTGAGTGACCACAAGACCGCCCATCATGGGCAATCCCGGACGCTGCACTTCGGGCCGCAATCGCAGCTGATCCTGACTAGGCATGTGTCCGCCGATCAATCGCAACCGCTGTTCCCGATCACTCGCCATGCCTACGCCCGAGCGATCACACGAGCCTGTGAAAAGGCGGGTATCGGGCGCTGGGTACCTCACCAGTTGCGACACACGGCGGCGGATGTGGTGCGTC
Organism: Planctomycetota bacterium; assembly: GCA_043736295.1. GTDB lineage: Bacteria > Planctomycetota > Planctomycetia > Planctomycetales > Planctomycetaceae > TH-plancto1. The sequence continues at coordinate 1,656 of JAYTCW010000002.1, forward strand.
AGCAGTTCGGCCTGGAACATTGCCAATCGGTTCTCGGTCACAGCAAGGCGGACATGACCGAACACTACGCCAAGGCTGGCCAAGCCAAGGCGGCGGAAGTGGCGCTGAAGATCGGCTGACGCCAGACTGGCCAACGGCTACGATTTGACCAACGCGGGATAGGTTGATCCCCGACAAGCGAGACCTGAACTCGTTTCCCGCGTTGTTTTCGATTTCAGGCATCGGCATTCAGGACCGATCACGATGGCGAAGCGCAAACCGAAACACCATGCCCCCGTGGCGGCAACGAAATCCGACATCAACGGCGGACTCGCTCGCATCATCGAGTTGGCTGCCAAGTGGCAAGCGATTGGGCAGTGGACACGGACATGGAAAGCGGTGAAAGATTTAAGGAGGTATCTCTGCGCAGTATTCGAGGCGACTAGGATGAGCTTAGATAATCACAGTCAGGATGGGGAATTTCAGGCGATCATGAAGGGCAGAAGTCTGTCTAAAGAATGGAGCGAGCAAGTCGCCGACGCAAAACGGGAACTCCTCGAACTCCAAAACCTCGTGAGGCAACACATTCCGCAACTGTTGGATTGTGTCCCGGATGTTGACTTTGAAACCCACCCCGAATTCGGAGAGGGTTTCTGCCTCAATCCCCCCGAGGTGGATCATTCTCCACTACGCCGTGATTTGAGGAAGCTGGAAGGTCAGGCCCTAGTCCTCACGCTCGGCGTCAAAGCCGTTGACCAGCCGATGCAGAACGACACCACAGTGGCACACAAGGTCATCTCTCTACCGGACGCCGCACTTCCGACGCCGGGGGATGAGGCTGGTGACAGAAGAGCCGGAATGAATGGGGACTCAGATGAAAAAGTCCCAGAACCGCAGCATCCTTTCGGGATGAAGATCGACAAAAAGACGAGGACGGTGAAACGATTCAATGCGGGGATCAGCCACGATTCTATATGTACGATCAGCAACGACGATCAGTGGAATCTGTTCATGCTTGTAGTGAATAACAACGGTAAGGTGGACGCCAAACAAGTACGTTCTAAGCTGCAAATCAGAGCTGAAAGAGGCAACGCCACGAGTAGACTCAGAATCAAACTCAGTGAGATTCAACTGACAATCAAGCATGAAGCGGGCAAAGGCTACTTCTTCCTAGAATTTTTGGGATGATTGCAATTTTGATTACGTTTCAATCGTTTGCTATCAGACTCTGATTACGGCTGCATGCAAGTATCCCACCCATCGCAGACGGCACTGAGTCGTCTCACTGGCCTACAGGGGGGGGGGGATGACCTATGCCTATCGACACTGACGCTGAGACGCTCATCACGCTGAGCGATGCCCGCACTGCATTTCCGGGCGGCAAGCGCCTCTCGCTGGCCACCTTGCACAGATGGCGGCTGCACGGAGTCCGTGGCGTCCGACTGGAGACGATCCTGATCGGCGGTCTGAGGTACGTGTCCCGCGAAGCCATCAGCCGATTCATCGGCCAGCAAAACGCGGATAAGTCGCCAACCCCAGCAACCACGCCTGGACAGCGCTCCCGCCAAGCCAAGGCCGCGCAAAAAGAGCTGGCGCGAGCCGGAGTATGAACGCGCATAAATATGCCCTGCCCAGCATTGGTCGCCGGGCACAGGCTGCGGATGCTGGGCGGCAATACGTTTGACCCCGCCCCCAATGAATCAGCCCGCTGACACCACGGCGGGACATCAACGGGCTGATTCACTTTTCGTGGCGGATGGCGGACAAGGCCAGCGCCCCTCACAAAACACTCCGGCATGGAGCATCATCAATGATACCCACCCCCACGCGGACGGCCAAGTCCGTTGCCCGCAAGGCAAACATGAGGGCCATCAGAGGCGCGTCACGGGCGAGCAAGGTGACACCGGCAGGTGACAAACCTGTATCCACGTATCCCCTGAATCGCCATAACGACCCCCAAATCACCGCCGTCCTCAATGTCGACTGTTTCGAGGCCGGTGGGATTATCCGATGGGATCGCAGCATGCGTCGCCAAGAACTCGCCGACGCTCTCGCCGAAGCCCGCCGCGAAAGGAAATCAGTCCGCATCAAGATAGCTGGCTATCGTGTGCGCCTCGACCACAAGGGCATCGACCGTTGCCACTACAGCGGCAAGGGCCGGGGTCGAGACAGCTACATGGAGTATTGCATCAAGTGGCGTGGCGTCACCGTTGGGCTGTCCGCACGCCGATCAAAAAACCGAAAACTCTACAATTACAAGCTCATCGCCAGCGGCCAACCGTGTACTGTCGTGGGACTCCCCGTGATATTGGAGTTCTGCAAGAGAATCATTTCCTCCCTGGGTGGCACACTGGTCGACAGTTGGCCCAAGCGCCTCGACCTCTGTCTTGACGGTATGACGGACAAGCCACTCATGCCCGTACTGCTCAACAGCATGAAACACGGCTGCTACATCACATCATCCCGCCAAGACATCGTCTACTATCCCACGAGTTTCCTAATTTTTTCGGATAATATTCGCCTTAACATTTACGACAAAATCGCCGAGATGCGAGACAATAAACACAATGCTGCCTACCACAAGGCCATGCGCCAGCGATTGTGCATGGGCGGGCCCATGCCACGGCACGTCGTGCGCGTCGAGTTTCGATTGTGCAAGCTCTGGCTGTACAAGCTCGGCATGCACAATGTCGATGAGTTGCTGTCCGGGTTGGGTGAGGTGGTCTACCACTTGACCGCCGACCGACCCCGACCATTTTTTCGGCTCACGACAGAGCCCCCGGACAAAAAGAATAGGCACACGTCTCGCGCCAAAACCGACCACGTCTGGGCGCAGCTGTGCGCCGCCATGCAGGAGGGCGTACCCGACGTGCTGTCACCTCCCGCCCCGACAAAAAAAAGGAAACCCCGACCATGACACACACCACCCGCGAGCGGTGGCGATGGCGCTGCTCCTGGTGGCGACGCTGTTGGCGGTGGTCATCGTCGCCCCGGCGTGCGTGGCCGTCCTCGTGGGGGGGCATCCCCGAGGAGCCAAGGCCGTCCAGTCTTCCGGGGAAGACTGGACGGCGCATGATGAGCAAGAAGACACAGCCATGAGGACGATCACCTGCGATATCTGCCAACTCGCAATCCTGCTCACATCTGACATCTTGGCGAGCGCTGCCCTCAACCAGACCGATTGAAACGACCCCACGCCGCTTATGAGAAGATTGCCAAAAACACCCCGTAAACCTCACGAAACTCCCCCGTAAACCTCCGAGAAACCCCCGGCACAAATTGACACCGAAAAGCCACCACCCGTAGGATGATTTGCAGTACAAACTCCATACTGTAACGGCATACCCAGCCCCTGACGCGATGATGACTGAGAGGCTGATAACCAAGAAAGCCAAAACCCGTTCCACCGCATCAGGGACTGAAAAGCAAGCCCCGTCGAAGGTGAGTGAGGGTAGACCGTAGAGGGGAAGTCACAGCGGGCCAAGAGTCCCAACGGAGGGAAGGAAAAGGGGAAGGAAATGCAGCAGGAAACAGGGGCAAAAGTGGGGGAGGGAACAAGAAAACGAAACAAGGGGGTAAGCCCCTGAATTCCACCTCATCCACGGTCGGGAAGTTCCAGGATCGCAACGTCAAAATCTTGCGAGTCCGCGTTGGTGATCTCGTGGAGCAGCACTGAGACCGGTAGGCGCACCCGTTCCCCATCCGCGAGCCGCGATTGCGACAGCAATTCCGGTTCATCCGACTATTTGGGGGGATGGCTTGTCAAACGCGGACATGCTGGTCATCACTGGGGTTGTGTTTAGTGGCACGACAGACCAGTGGGAGAG
>JAYTCW010000003.1:0-8690 GCA_043736295.1 Planctomycetota bacterium
CCAGACCTTGCCCGCCGGTTGCCGGTACACGTAGTGCCGACCACCCGAGGGTGTGAGCGCCATCGGTGCAACAGCCAACTCGACCTGACGGTCGAGGTCATCGTTGAGCCAGGTGGCTTCGACATCAATGTCGAGGACCAGCAGACCATCAGTCGGGATGCCAATGTTCGACGAGGGCTTCTGCGTCCACCAAGTGTGGATCTGTTCCAGATCGGTGGAGGCATCCTTGTACCCATGCGTCGTCTGCGGCGTCTTGTCGCCAGAGACGCACGGGAAAACCGGATAGCCCAACTCGGCGTAACGCTGAGCGAGCGGCTTCTACTGCCCCTCCACACTTTTCCAGAACTCCGCGACCGGTTTGTCGTTGATGAACTCCAGCGTCGGCATCGCGCGGAGCAAGGCGGTGTCGCGGGCGGGTTGGAAGTCGAGCCAGAGATTCTTGATCCGCAGGTCTTTGATTTGCGTCAGGGACACTCACGGGCCGATGACTTTGCATTTGGGGAGGGCGGCTTTGAGGGCGGCGATGCCGGGGGCGGTGCAGTGCGTGCCGGTCAGGTTGACGCGTTGCAGCGTCTTCACCCCGTGCAGAAACTTCAGGTGCTCGTCCACCACGTTCGTGTTCGTCAGGTCGAGAACTTGTAGGCCTTTGCAGTGCGCAATGCCAAAGAGTCCGTAACCGTTGAAGTTCGTGTTGGCGAGACGAATCTCGATGGCGTCGGCGTCCTTTTGATGCGGGAACGGCAGTGACAGGTCGCCTTTATGATCGGTGTAGTCCACGATCTGGATCAGAAAGTCGGCCTTGGGTAGATCATCGAGTGTCGGGACGGCGATCCCCTTCTTGCTCTTCGTGGCGACTGTCACCTTGGCCCCGGTTCTAAACATGCCCCGTAGCCAGAATGAACGACTCGGTTCGCTAATTCCGATGTCGGGCCGAGCTTCGCTGAGCTGCTTGAAGCCACGGATCGTAACTTGCGTTCCAAGCAGATTGACGCCAGTCAATGACTTCATCTCAATGAGATGCTTGATCCCTGCATCAGACACTGATGTTCGGCTCAGGGTGAGTGATTTGAGATTGGGAAGTTGCTTGAGTGGTTCGAGTCCTTTGTCGGTAATGCCTCGCCCGCTGACATCCAATAACGTGAGTTCCTTTAACGTGGTAATTGATGCCAACCCAACGTCTGATAGTTTCGCATTACTGCCGGTGTCGTCGCCCGCACTGCTGACTGTGAGCTGCTGCAGCTTGGTCAGTTTCGCGATCTGTTCAAAACCCGGATCCCCAATTTGACCCCATCCCATGGCCAGCCCGGTGAGATTTGGAAACTGTTCGACGACGATTTTGACTGCTTCGTCAGTCACAGTTCCCGTCATCCCCAATCCAAAGTAAGTCAGATCCTCGTTTCGACCATATCGAGTCAAGCCCTCAATCGAGATCGCTGTGGCTGCCAGTGACAAACCTCGTAGCTTTGGGATCTTGCGTAATGACGGCATTGCGTTGTCAGTGAGTCCCGGCTTGGCAGGAAACGTCAGATTTAAGGAGGACAGTTTGGGCATGGTTTCAAACACGGGCACACCAGCGTCGGTCAACGAGTGGCCTTGCATCTCAATCCATTGAACGTAGCGAAGTCCGGCGAGCGGTTGAATTTCCTGATCGTTTATGTGGGTATTGAGACCTGCTTGGATAGCCCGTAGTCGAAACGGCCCTTGCGGGAGATTTGCCGCCTGATCGACGTACCGATGTGGCGTGCCCTTCTCTTGGACGTAGACATGCCCCCCAACCTCAATGATCCACTTTGCCGCCTCCACATCCGGCGACGGTCGGAGGATGCCCCAGAAGATGTCGGCGGTGGGGAGTTTCTGTTCGAGGTCTTTCCCGCCGAGGTCGGTGACGCCGGTGCGGGTCAGGTCGGCGTGGGTGAGCTTCTGGCAGTCGGCCAGGGCGGTGGCTTCGCGGTCGCTGATGGCGGTGCCGGCGAGGTCGAGTTCGATCAGGTTGGGGAAGAGTTGCGGCAGGCGGCGGATGCTGGCGGGGCTGACTCCCGAATCGGTCAGGATCAGGTCGGTGACCTCTGGGATCGACAGGTCGTCCAGCCAGAGTTGTCGCACCTCGTGCAGGTCGATGCTCTGCACGGTGAACTTTTCCGGAAGGTCTTCAAACCGCACGAGAACTTGTTGTGGCTGGCCTTCCGGGGTGAGCGTCACCTTGCCGCCGAGAACCAAAATGTCGCGGATGCTGTTGCGGCGCGGGTCGTACTTGCCGCCGAAGACTTGGCAATTGGGGAGCTGTTGTTGCAGCCGCTTCACGCCGTCGGGAGTGATCTGCGTCCCCTGCACGATCAGGTGCGTGAGCCACTTCAGTTGGCTCAGCGTGTCGATGCACTTGTCGGTCAGTTTCGATTTGCTCAGTTCGAGCACGCGCAGGTTCGTGAGTTGGATGAGCGGCAGCACCCCCGTATCGGTCACTTGAAATCCGACAGCGCGCAGCTGAGTCAGTTTGAGCGAAGAGGCGGCGATGGAGGCCAAACCGGGATCGCCGACTTGGTCACTCACCAGAGCGAGGGTCTGGAGTTCCTTCAGCGTTGAGAGAGACTTGATCCCGGTGTCGGTGAACGGGCGAACAAGGGGGAGCGGGGATGGTTTCACGGGCGGTGCGGCGTCCGTTGTGGCTGGCTCGGATGCGATCGGTGGCAGCCCGCCATCGGCAACGAGGAGCGTCAGATTTGGCACCTGCCCCAGCGTCGCCAACCCCGCATCGCTGATCGGGCAACCGCGCAAATTGAGCGACGACAGCGACGAGAGTTGCGGAAGATGCTCCAATCCGACATCGGTGATTTTGGTGCGGGAGAGGCCCAGTTCGTGGAGGGCTTGCAGACCCCAGAGCTGAGCGATCTGGTCATCAGTGGCGGCGTCGAGGCCATCCAGGCTGATGGCCTCGATGCGGAAGTCCCCCTTGGGCAGCGAGGTCGAGTCGTAGACATCAAAGCTAGGGCGACCCGGTTCGAGGACACGGACTCGCCCGCCGACCGACACGACCCACTCGGCTGCGGCACGCTCGCTAAAGGCGGTGGGCTTGGGCTTCGTCGGACCGACCGGCGCGGCGACCGCTAGGGTAGTCGCTGCCGCAGGAGCCGCGACGACCTCGCCGGTTCGTGCCCCCCGAGAGACGACAAACGCAATCAACCCGATGACGACGAATACCCCCGCCCCCACCCCGCCCCAGAGCAGCAGTGGGTTCGAGCCCGACCGCTTGGATCGCGTCTTCTTCTTCGCGGGGCCACCGGGACGCGAGTGATTTGACGGTCGGTTATCGGCAGGCATGCTGTGGCTCACGTGCGGGGAGTGTTCTCAATGGTTGGGGTTGAGCATACGTTTGATGCCGAGCGTCGGCTACTGCGGACTGGATTGAATCTGGCAGGTGGGGTGGGCGTCTTTGAAACGGGCCAGCCCCGCTGCGGTGACTTTCGTGCGGGTCAGATCGAGGGTCTGGAGGGATGTCATTCCGGCCAGAGCAACAATTTCGCGGTCGGTGACCGAGGTGCCCGCGAGGTTCAGGACCGTCAGCACTGGAAAGCGGCTGGGGAATGTTTGAATGTCGTGGGCGGAGATCGCGGAATCGGCCAGGAACAGCTCGGAGGTCTCCTTGAATTGGAGCAAGTCTGGCGGAAGTGGTCGCACGTTCGTGAGATCGATGCGCTGCACCGAGAATTCGCCGGGGAGCACATTGAAGGTGGCGTCCGTGATCTCGAGAGGGGCTCCGCCGGGTCCGGAGACTTGGACGCGGCCTTGCACCTGCACAATCGATCGAACCAAGTTGCGTCGCAGGTTGTACTCCCCCCCATAGATGCTGCAGGCGGGCAGACCCGCTTGCAGCCTCCGGACTCCCTCGACGCTGATCTGGCTCCCCTGCACATTGAGTTGGGTCAAGCGTTTGAGGCGCGTCAGTGGCTCGATCGCGCCGTCTGTCAGTTCGGACTGCATCAGTCCAAGAGTGCGGAGATGCCGCAGGTTGGCCAGTGACTCGACCGCCGAGTCTTTCAATGAAACCCGCTCGATCTGGAGCGAGACGAGATCGGGACAGTACTCGATCAGTCCGACGACCCCCGCTTCGGTCACGTGGCGGCTGGAGAGAGAGAGCGTCTCCAGACGTGAGAGCGTCCGCAGGGCGGTCAGCCCGTTGTCGGTCATTCGCTGTGACGGGCTGACCGGAAAAGCGGACTCCAACGGGATCAAGACGGACTCTCCCACGCGGAGAAAGGTCAGTCGCGTGAGCCGCCCCAGGGCCTTCGATCCTTCATCACCCAGCGGACAGCCTTGGACGTTCAGCGATGTTAAGGCCGGAAGCCGTTCGAGCTGTGTTGCTCCCGTGAGGGAGAGTTCAGTCTCCGAGAGATCAAGCTCGCGCAACGCAGTGAGTCCTCGCCAACGCGCCACTTGAGAATCGATGTCGCCCCGCATCCCGGCGAGGTGGAGCGACTCGATGTGAAACTCTCCCATCGGAATCTGAGCGGCCTCGTGGATCTCGACCGCGTCGCCTTGTAGCGGTTGCAGTCGCGCTGACCCGCGCTGGTCGAGCACCCAGGCGAGCGCTTCGGTCTCGGTCCACGGCTGGGGCAAGTTCGTCGTCGGAGTGGGGGCCGCTACGATGTTCGAGGCGGGCGCTGGAACTGGAGTTGGCCTGCCATTAGCGGTGACGAGCGGGGTTGTCGTGCGGAGGTGAGCGACGACGCTCCACGCCAGTCCAGCGATCACCGCCGCCAACACCAGCCCCGCGACGATGAAGAGTCCGCGACGAGGAACTGGCTGTGACGCAGCAGTATCGACTCTGTCATAGAGTTCCGTCGCTGCGTTGACATCGCACGGCGGCGCAGAAGTGTTGTCGTCAAAAACACCGGCAAACATGTCTGCGGGGTGTTTCATGGCCCCCGGAGTCGGTGAGGGACTGCACCCCGTGAGGGCTGCAATGACTTCTGTCATCGACTGGAAGCGATCCTTGGGACGCTTGGCCACCATCCGTTGAAAGACAGCAGCGATTTCTAGCGTCACCTCGGGGCAGGCATCCGTCAACGGCGGAATCGGTTGCTCGCGATGGGCCAACAGCTTCTGGATGGCTGACCCTTCGGCATACATGGCCCGCCCCGATAGCAAATACCAGAGTGTGACTCCGAGTGAATAAATGTCAGCCCGCGCATCCGCCGTCTTGGAGTTCAGAGCCTGCTCCGGAGCCATGTAGTCGATGGTCCCCATGACTGCGCCGGTCTGTGTTAATTCGGCCAGCGTCGGGTCGTCGACCGCGCCACTGAGCCGGGCCAGACCCATGTCGAGAATCTTGACCACACCGTCCGAACTGAGTAGCAGATTGGCGGGTTTGATGTCGCGATGGACGATCCCCTTCTTATGGGCAGCTTCCAGTCCCTGGGCGGCTTGCAGGATGTAGCTGATGGTCTTGCCCACCGAGAGCGGCCCGTGCTTTTTGACCAGGGCCGACAGATCGCTGCCCTCGACCAGTTCCATCACCAGGAAGTGAACCCCGTTAGCACAATCCGCATCGAAGGCGGCCACGATGTTGGGATGGCTAATCTTGGCAGCTGCTTCGACCTCGCGTTCGAAGCGGGCGATGGCCTCTTTATCTTTGGTCATCGCAGATGGAAGGAGCTTGATGGCGACGATGCGTTTCATGCGCAGGTGTTGGGCCTTGAACACCTGCCCCATCCCGCCCGCTCCGATCTTCTCCATTAGGAGATAGTTACCCAACGTGAGCGATTTGCCCTTGCCTCGGTACACCTCTTCCGCCTGATACTTCGTCAGCTTCTTCTGACGGACTAGCTCCCGTGCCAGTTCCTCGGCTTCTTTGCAGGAACCTTTGGGCGGAATGAAGTCCTTCAGCGTGTCCCCGGTCATGATGCCGGTGTCTTCGATCTGCTGGATGAATCGTTCGAGAGGAATTGCCATCGTCTGTGAGCCCAAGGTGACAATACGAGCAACCTTATCATCGAGAATCGAGTTCACGAATGCCACTCATGGCTGATCTGCGTGGCTTCAATGCCAACTCTGTCGAACCGAGCGATTCGTTCGATCCGATCCCCGCTGGGGAATATCTGTGTGTCATCACGGCTTCTGAAGAGAAGCCGACCAAGGCCGGGAACGGCTCCTATCTGGAGTTGGAGTTCGAGGTCATCGACGGTCCGTGCAAGGGCCGCAAGCTCTGGGACCGGTTGAACCTGAACAACCCCAGCGAGGTCGCGGTGAAGATCGCCCGGGCCACGCTCTCCGCCATCTGCCGAGCCATTGGTGTGATGGAGCCCCGCGACAGCTGCGAGATGCATGACTTGCCGCTGCTGGTCAAGGTGCGGATCGAGAAGCGTTCGGACAACGATGAACAGTCGAACGTGATCAAGGGGTATCGCAGCCGGAATGCAGCTCAACCCGCTGCTCCGGGATTCTCGCCTCCCCCGACCGCTTTCGCACCCCGACCCGGAGTGCAGGCTCCGGTCGGTGCCCCTGGACCAGTCGGTCCCTCGGGGATACCAAGCTCCGCAGGAGTACCCAGCTCCGGAGGAGCACCGTGGAAACGGAACTGATGGCTGAACCTGGGGACATCGCTATGTCCTTCCCGCACAGGTCAGCACTCGCGGTAGCCCCGCTTCAGTTTGTGCTGCCGTTCCCGCCGAGCGTGAACCGGTATTACCGGCATGTGGGCTTCCGCACGCTCCTTAGCCGCGAGGGTCGAGAGTACCGCGAATGCGTGTGTTCTCTCCTCGCGGGGCGGGTCGGCCAGCCTCTTTCTGGCCAACTCCAGGTCCAACTGGACCTCTATCCCCCGGATGCCCGTCGTCGGGATTGGGACAACTTTCAAAAAGGCGTGTGGGACTCGCTCCAGCACGCCGGGGTCTATCTCGATGACAGCCAGGTCAAACGAGCTGTCGTTGAGATGCACCCGCCAAGTCGTCCCGGTCACGCGGCGGTCGTCATCCGCCCGTTCACTCCATCATCTGATGAAGTCTCTCCATGCCCACGATCGTTCACGAACGCGACATCGCCGATCACCCCGACCTCGCTCCCGATGATCCGCCCGTCATCTTCGAGCGGTTGTTCAAGATCACAAGCCCCGACGGCACCGAAGAGACCTACACGCCGGACGAAGCGTGCGACCTGATCGCGAGTCTGGTCTGCGAGCAGTTCTGGGACTGGTTCCTGAATCCCGCGTCGAAACGTCGCTTCAAGCCCCGCATCAAGTTGTATGAGGTCTACTGAACGTGCTGACGCTCCGTCCCTACCAGCAGCTGGCCGTTGATGCGGTGTACCACCACCTGCGGAAACACGACACCAACCCGGTCGTCGTGATCCCGACCGGTGGTGGCAAGACTCCGGTCATGGCGACGATCTGCCGTGATGCTGTTCAGCTGTGGAATGGCCGGGTGTTGGTCCTGGCTCACGTCAAAGAGCTTCTGCAGCAGTCGGTCGACAAGCTGCGTCAGGTCTGTCCTGACCTGCCGGTGGGTGTCTACTCCGCCGGGCTCAAACGCCGTGACACGGAGCATGCGGTGATCGTGGCTGGCATCCAGTCGGTCTACAAACGGGCGTGCGAACGACGACCCAAGCTCAGCGACCCGGCCCACGGGACGCGTGGATTGCAACAGTGACGCGATGGCCGGGTTCGCTGCAGCGCATGGTTAGGCGATTCGGGTCGTGAGAATCCGGTGCTTGCACGCTCATTGGAACGGGTAGTCGTGCGTATTGGTGTTGTTCTCAGCCTTCCTGTAATCGATGAACACCGTCGGGTCGGTGCCGTTCAGATACTCTTCTATATTGGTGTAGCCGTCTTTGTCTTTGTCCTGCGGGCCGTCGGACGCAGCGTTGGGATTCAAACCGTGAATTTTCTCCCACTCGTCCGGCATACCGTCGCCATCCGTGTCGGCGGGAGCGGGTAAGTCTTTGAGTTTCGGCCAGCCACCTACGTCCCCCGGGGTGTCAATAATGCCGGTCTTCTTCGACGGGTCGGAGACGCGGTTATCCTTTTTGTAGGCAGTACCTTCATAAGTGGCATAGCCGCCACGGACTTCGTCCATGATGCGGACATCTATGCTGTCGCGGCTGAGGGATGCTCCCGCCTTCTTCAACACGGAGTTGTAGGCTGCTTGCGCGGTCTGCTGGTTGATCGGCAGCGCCGGCCACGGCTTGTCCAGCTTAAGCGCCGCCAAAGCAGCCTCTCCTCCCGCAAACTGCACGCCGCCATTCCAGTTGTTGGCGCTCACAGCTTCGTTGCCCGCCATCACATTATCGGCCACATACCATTTGCCGTAATCCTCTAGACCCTTCCGTGAGGACGGGTTGACGATACGGTGCCTCATCTCACCCGGCACGGTTGCCGGCCCCGGCTTGTAGTAGTTGGCCACCATGTTGATGGTCGTCGGGTTAACTTGCGGGGTATCCGTGTCTGGCCTGTCACCCTTCTCACCACCATAGGTGCTGTTGTCACCCCAGTTGTAAACTACGTTGTTGCGATAGTCGTTGTAGCCACAGGCCGATGCCCAACGGGGATTGCGACTGGTGTGGTGCGCGATCAGGTTGTGATGATAGGTGTTGTAGTTGCCGCCCCAGATGCCGCCAAAGCCATGCGCACCCTTGACGTGACCCGCGTTATACAGGCTTTCGGTGATCATGCACCACTGCACCGTCAGGTTCTCGCAGTGGTA
>JAYTCW010000004.1:0-8925 GCA_043736295.1 Planctomycetota bacterium
GGCAGAACGGGATGCCGCAGTCCATGCAGCGGGCCCCCTGCTTCTTCAGGTCCGCATTGGGGATCTTCTCGTTGAACTCATTCCAATCGAGAATCCGCAGCTCCGGAGCCCGCTCGGTAGCGGTCTGGCGGGGGAATTCTTTGAATCCGGTGGGTTTGCCCATGATGAGAGTTTTCAGTCGTCAGTGGTCAGTTGTCAGTGTGTCAGAACGTGAGATGAGAAACGAATTCAGTCCGGTTCGGTTCGTGTCAACAAGACCGATCGATCCACGAAGTCGATCTGTAAGCGGTGTTCTTGCATCAGTCGCGTCCCAATCAGAGCTGTCTCCGACTGGGCGAATGTTCTCATGGCCTCGACCCATTCGCCATCGAATTCCAGATCGACCAGATACCAGTCTTCCGTAATGACCTGCCCGCCCGCCAGTTGAGACTCGAAGGTGCCCTGAAATCGGCGAGGAGTTTCCTCCGAGAGCCGCTCGGGGAGTTCTAAATCCCCGTTGAAGCCCGAATCCACGATCCCCATCAGATCCGTTTCCGCAATGCGGAGGGGAATCATCGGAACGCCGACATCGTCCACAAAACCAGCAATCATCGTCGCCCGCCCTTCTGATAGAAGGTGGCGTAGCCGATTCGTTTAAACAATGCGGGGGCGGCATCGGCACCCCGGATGGCGCTGACGTCCTGGACCGAATCGGCGATCACGATTTCGCCGGAAGTGGGATCAATGGCGGCAACACGTCCTGTCTGATCGGACAAATCGTGCGTGGAGACATAGGTATCCCACAGCCGGTTGGCTTCATCGATCTGTTCGACGGTCATGCGGGTGGAGAGGTGAACGCGATGGTTCATGCTTGACCTCGCTTGGCTCGTTGGAACCATTCGCGGACGGAGACCGTGAACCCCGGCAGGACCGTCCCGCCGTCGAGGGTGTCATCGATTCCCGCGATGTGGCAATCGCGAGAGGTGGTCCAGACTTCGACGATTTCCTGCCTCGGGTGGACGATCCAGACGAGTTCCACACCTGCGGCGAAATACTTGTCTCGCTTGCGGGCCATCTCATCTCTGGTGTTGAAGTGCCCCACCATCTCCAATACGAAATTGGGAATGACGGTCGCAATCGGGGCACGGGGAATACGTTTGGAACCAATGCGATCCCAATGCACGAAGCACGCGCTGGGTGTCCGAACGAGCCCCTCCCGAAGACGGATCTGAACGCCGCCTGACACGCCGAATCCAATGGAACTCATCATCATCCACGAGTCGCAGACAGCCAGGAACATCGTGGCCAATCGGCTGGCCCAGAAGTCCGATGCTCGCTCAACGATCACGCCATCCACGAGTTCGCAGTGCTTCCCGTTTACATGGAGCAAGTCCGTCTCGGTGGCCTGACCGAGCGGAGGAGACAGTCGAACTCGCGACAACGGAATTCGGCCCAGTTCGCCCATGAGGTCTTCCAGTGTGCGCAGCGACACCGGAGCTTCGTCGTACGACGAAACCGGCGATGGCGGGGCTTCCAGAATGCTGCTCATGGGACGGTTCTGTGAGTTCAGGTTAAACAACAGTGGGTCAGCGGACGATGCGTTCGTGTTCCAGTTTAGGGTGATGGCCGAAGTTGGCGAGCAACCCGACCTTGAGTCCCGTGGCCTTGAGGTCGTTGTGGAGTTGGGATCGGCAGGCATCCGACAAGGATGATCTGTACCCCGAAGGGGTTGCACACCATAGCCCAGGGTGCGCTCCTGCGTCGCGACCCTGGGCTGTGATGTGTGACCCCTTCGGGGTGTAGAGGCTGGCTCGACGGGGGCGGTTTTTAGGCTGACTGCTGATCGCTGATGCCCCCCTCTTCAGTTGCGTCTGTGCCGCGCTGTGTGTTCAACCCTCTTCTCCTCCCTGGTCTATCGCATCGTCGCCACCGGAGCCTTCTCCCCAGCCGCCGCTGCGGCCGCTTCGGCTTGCAGTTCCTTCATCGCTAGCTTGTAGTCACGCGGCATGACCTTCACAAACTTCTTCAGACTGGCTTCCCAGTGATCAAGCATCCGGGCGGCGACTGTTGAGCCAGTGAAGACTTGATGCCGGGTAATCAGCTCGCGAAGTTGCACGATGTCATCGTCTTCGGTCACATGCTCCAGGTCGACCAGTTCCGGGTTGCAGTTGGCTTCGAACACCTTGCGGTCCGGGGCGTAGACGTAGGCTACGCCTCCAGACATGCCCGCTGCAAAGTTGCGACCGGTGGGTCCAAGAATGGCCACGCGACCGCCGGTCATGTACTCCAACCCGTGATCGCCGCAGCCTTCGGCGACGGCGGAGGCCCCCGAGTTGCGAACGCAGAAGCGTTCAGCGGCGCGGCCTCGGAAGTAGGCTTCTCCGCTGGTCGCCCCGTACAGGGCCACGTTGCCGATGAGGATTTGATCTTCGGGCTGGAAGGTCACATCGTCTGGGGGATAGACAATCAGCTTGCCACCCGAGAGGCCCTTGCCGCAGAAGTCGTTGGCATCGCCGATGACTTCGATCGTGACCCCCTTCACGGCCCAGGCAGCGACCGACTGACCCGCTGAGCCGCGAGCGCGGATACGGATCGTGTCTTCCGGCAGGGCTTGCGGTCCCCACTTCTTCGACACCTCATGGCTCAGCGTGGTGCCGAACGCGCGATCGATGTTCTGAATGTTGACATCCAGCACAATCTTCTCGGCCTTGTCGATTGACTCGCGACACTGCGGAATCAACAGCGTCTGGTCGAGCGATTCTTCAAGGCCATGCTTCTGGGCGATCTGCTTGTACGTTCCCACCTTCTCATGCGGCTTGCGAGCCAGCGTCAGGATCGGCGAGAGGTCGAGGTGCTTCGACTTCCAGTGGCTGACCGCCGGGTCCAGCTGCATGCAGTCGACTCGACCGACCATTTCATCAATGGTTCGGAAGCCGAGCTCCGCCATTAGTTGCCGAGTATCTTCGGCCACCATGAACAGGTAGTTGATGACGTGCTCCGGCTGGCCGCTGAACTTCGCCCGCAGCTCGGGGTCTTGCGTGGCGATGCCGACCGGGCAAGTGTTGAGATGACACTTCCGCATCATGATGCATCCCAGCGTAATCAGCGGAGCGGTGGCGAAACCGAACTCCTCCGCCCCCAGCATCGCCGCCATAACGACATCGCGACCGGTCTTCAGCTGTCCGTCGGTCTCGAGGCGGACGCGGCTGCGGAGGTCGTTCATGACGAGGGTCTGGTGGGTCTCGGCGATGCCCAGTTCCCACGGCAGACCAGCATGCTTAATACTAGTAAGCGGACTGGCCCCGGTTCCACCCGAGTCGCCCGAGATGAGGATCTTGTCGGCGTGTCCTTTGGCGACACCAGCTGCAATCGTCCCGACACCGACCTCTGACACCAGCTTCACGCTGACGTTCGCTTTGGGGTTGGTGTTCTTCAGGTCGAAGATCAGCTGGGAGAGATCTTCAATCGAGTAGATATCGTGGTGCGGCGGCGGGCTGATGAGGCCCACACCGGGTGTGGACATGCGAGTGGCGGCAATGGTCTTATCGACCTTATGACCGGGCAGTTCGCCTCCTTCACCGGGCTTGGCTCCTTGTGAGACCTTGATCTGCAATTCATCGGCATTAGTGAGATACCACGATGTGACCCCGAACCGACCGCTGGCGACCTGCTTGATGGCCGAGCGCTTCGAGTACAAATTCTGGTCCGAATCGCCATTGAGGTTCCAGCGCCCGATCGTCTCTTGCAACTGCTCGTGACGAGGCTCCTCATACTTGAATGGGCTGAAACGCTCGGGGTCTTCGCCGCCTTCGCCGGTGTTGCTCTTGCCCTTGAGGACGTTCATCGCGATGGCGACGGTCTCATGCGCCTCGGCGGAGATGGAGCCGTAGCTCATCGCTCCCGTACAGAATCGACGGACGATGTTTCGAGCGGACTCGACTTCTTCCAAGGGCACAGCTGTCTGGGGCTTGAAGGTCAGCAGGCCGCGTAGTGTCCCTTCCTTGTGAGCGTGGTCATTGACCAGCTTCGCAAAACGGGTGTAGGCCGTCTTGTCACCGGTCCGAGCTGCGTTTTGCAGTTCGGCGATGGTGAAGGGATTCCAGTGGTGTTTTTCGCCACCGTATCGCCAATGAACATTGCCGTAGTTCGGGAGCACGGGGAGCCGTTCCTGCTCGGTGCGGCTGGGGTAGCCGACC
Organism: Planctomycetota bacterium; assembly: GCA_043736295.1. Lineage (GTDB taxonomy): Bacteria > Planctomycetota > Planctomycetia > Planctomycetales > Planctomycetaceae > TH-plancto1. Next base: position 4,176 of record JAYTCW010000004.1, read on the forward strand.
TCGTGACGGCGAATGGTTTCTTCGCCGATGATGTCGAAGCCGATCCCCTTGATCCGGCTGGCTGTGCCTCGGAAGCAGACGTTGACGACCTCGTCGGAGATCCCCAGTGCTTCGAAGATCTGAGCCCCCTTGTAGCTGGCGAGGGTCGAGATCCCCATCTTGCCCATGACCTTGAGCATGCCCTTCTTGATCGCTTCGCGATAGATTTTAACGATCGACTTCTCGTCGAAGGTGCCCGTCAAGCCGCCGTGATCCTTGGCATCGCGAATCGCTTCGAAGGCGAGGTACGGGTTGACCGCATCGGCCCCGTATCCAGCCAGCAGGCAGAACTGATGCACATCGCGGGCCTCGGCAGTTTCGATGACCAGACCGATGCGAGTCCGCAGCGAGTTCCGCACGAGGTGGTGATGCACGGCTCCGCTGGCAAGCAGCGATGGAATGCCGACCCGATCAGGACACGCCGCACGGTCGCTCAGCACGACCAGGCTATACCCGTCAGCGATGGCTTGTTCGGCTTCGCGACAGATCCGATCGATCGCCAAACGCAGCCCCTGTGGACCTTCGGACCTGGCCCACGTCATGTCGAGCGTGCGCGTCTTCCAACCGCGATAGCCGCTGAGGGCCTTGATCGCGGAGGTCTCTTCATCCGTCAGAATCGGGTGCGGCACGCGCAGGCGGTGGGCGTTTTCCTCCTTCGTTTGCAGCAGGTTTGCTTCGGGTCCGATGAAGCATTCCAACGACATAATGACTTCTTCGCGGATCGAGTCGATCGCGGGATTGGTCACCTGAGCGAACAGCTGCTTGAAGTAATCGAACAGCAATCGTGGCTGGTCGGACAGGCAGGCGAGAGCCGTGTCATCCCCCATCGAGTTGATGGGGTCCTTCTTGGAGTTCAGCATCGGGATGAGCATGAACTGCATGGTCTCGGTGCTATAGCCGAAGGCCTGCATGGCATTCAACAGTTCTCCGCCCCGGATGTGCGGGGCCGATGATCCCGCGGGGAGTTCACTCAGTTCGAGCTTCTGCCGGGCGACCCATTCGCCATAGGGGCGACGCTGGCAGATATCCGCCTTCAGTTCCTCATCATCAATGATGCGGCCCTGCTGGAAGTCGACTAGGAACATCTTTCCGGGTTGCAGGCGGCCCTTGCTCTTCACGTTCTTTGGGTCGATGGCCAGAACGCCGACTTCGCTGGCCATGATGACGCGGTCATCGTGGGTCACGTAGAAACGGCTGGGGCGCAGGCCATTGCGATCCAGGACCGCTCCGATGCAATTGCCGTCACTGAACGAGATCGAGGCCGGTCCGTCCCACGGCTCCTGCAAGGCGGAATGGTACTCGTAGAACGACTTCTTATAACCCGGCATGTCGTGATGCTCTTGCCATGCTTCGGGCACCATCATCATCACCGCTTCAGGCAGTGAGCGACCCGAGTGACAGAGGAGTTCCAGCGCGTTGTCAAAGTTTCCCGAGTCCGAGCAGTGGGGCTCGACAATCGGGAACAGCTTTTGGAGATCGTCACCGAACAGCGGAGCCTGCATGACACCCTGACGCGCATACATCCAGTTGGCGTTCCCCTTGACGGTGTTGATCTCTCCATTGTGCGACATGAATCGCTGCGGATGAGCACGATCCCAGCTGGGGAACGTGTTCGTGGAGAAGCGGCTGTGAACCATCGCGAAATGGCTCTTGTAGTCCGGGTCGTTGAGGTCGATGAAGTACGGCAGCACTTGAGCCGGAGTCAGCATCCCCTTGTAGACGAGGATTTGACTCGACAAGGTGCAAACGTAGAACGCCAGTGCTTCGGGATGGCTCGATTCCCGAATCGTGTGCGTGGCCAGCTTGCGAATGACGAACAGCTGGCGTTCGAAGGCGGCGTGGTCGATCCCCTTGGCCGCTCCGACGAACAACATCTCCATCGCGGGTTCCGCAGCCACGGCGGATGGTCCGATGTCGGCCGTCTGCGGATCGGTCGGCAGTGGACGCCAACCGATCAGGGTCTGGCCCTGCTGAACGATGACAGCGTTGACCTTCGCCTTGAACTCTTCATGGGAGGCCGGGTTCTTGGGCAGGAACACGACACCCGCGCCGTACAGGCCCTTGGCGGGTAGCTCGACGCCCAGATCGCGGCGAGCGACTTTGCACAGGAAATCGTGCGGCAGGCCGGTCATGATCCCGGCCCCGTCGCCCGTGTTTTCTTCACAGCCGCAGGCCCCACGATGCGCCATGTGGACCAGAATGCGGGCCGCATCATCCACGATCTGACGCGAGGCGGCCCCCTTGATATGCGCGACGAATCCGACTCCGCACGAATCGTGTTCGGTTTCGGCGGTGTAAAGACCGTGGGACTCCGGGAGACCGTTGGGAGTCAGCTGTACTTCGTGGCGTTGCATCGCGAATCTCGACTTCGATGAACTTGCCTGCGTGAGGGAGCGAATGAGTGTAAATCGTTCGCAGTCGACGGAGGCCAGACTGTGATGTGGACGGGGGAGCGGAGACAGCTCCGAAGGCGTCGTGCCGGACGGACACCCCATCGGCCTGACGGGGGAGCGGTATCTATGAGGTCTTGAGGAGCAGAGGCGTCGGTTTAGGTCACGCCCACCGCTTGGAGCGGGGTGGCCGCCTCAGCCCTCGAAGCAGCGAGCAGGAGGTCTCGAAACTTCGCGACGGCGGCGGTCGGGGGTCGACCGCGTTTTCGAATGACCCCCAGTGGACGAGTGAGATGAACACTCGCAAAGGGGATCGCTTTCAGCAGCCCGAACTCGACTTCGCGCCGCACGCTGTCGAGGGGGAGAATCGACACACCCGCCCCGATTTCCACGGCTCGTTTGATGTTCTCGATATTATCAAACTGATGCACGATCTGGACTTCCACATCGGCATCGAGCAACACGCGGTCGATCTCGTCTCGGATTTTCAAGTCGGGTGTAAAGCCAACGAACGGCTGGTCCCGCAGGTCGACCAACTCGATCGACGACCGATTCGCGAGCGGGCTGCCCGGGGCGACGACAACACCCATTTCCTGCTGCAACCAGTCGTGGCATTCCAGGTCATTGCGGCTGCGGGGAAACGACACGATCCCGAGATCGGCGTTGTCGCGACGCACTTGTGCGTACACATCGTCCGGGTGCAGGTATTCCAGCTGGACCTTCACATCGGGGTACAGCTGCTCGAACTTCTCAACATACGCCTGCATCTGCAGCAGACCGACGGAGTAGATCGAGGCAATGCGGACCCGCCCGACAATGTTGCCGTGACGCAGTTGCCGGACCTCGTCTTCGATGGCCTGGTACTCGTCAAACAGTTTTCGGCAACGATCATAGAAGAGCTGGCCACAACTCGTCAGTTCCAGCGGGCGCTTGGTACGGTCAATCAGTTCTTCGCCAAGCCTCTCTTCGAGCTGGGCGACCGCCTGGCTGATCGCTGGCTGCGACATCCCCCGCGCCTCCGCAGCCTTGGAAAAGCTGCGGTGCGAAGCGACATCCAGGAAGATCTGCAGACTGCGAGACAACACGGGAGTATAAGCCGCCTGAATACTGGGAGGTGGTATTGCATAAGAATAGGGAGTGGCCGGGTGAGTGGTCAAGCATTGGTTCGGTAAATCGTGAGGTTCGACTTCGCTGGAGGGAGCATCGTCAGTTACGATCATAGCGATTCCATTAATGAGAGTGACGGATCCCCTCCGTGATGAAGCACCTGGACTCTGTCGCGGCTACGATTCGTGGATGATTCGCCAGTTTTGGCAAGGGACGATCACATGCCACGAATCTTCTCGAGTCTCATGAGCCATCGCTGCTTGGCGCTCGCCGGAATTGGGTTGTTTGTTGGCATAGTTCTGATTTGGGTGGTAGCAGATTCGAACAACCCCGTAGTTCCGAACGAATATCAAGACATCGGTCTGGGCATGACGATGCAGGAGGTCGACGCGATTCTGGTGCCAGGGCCTTTTCGGCAGCCCAATGGCCCAGGATACTCGGGTTGGCAAAAAGATGCACAACAGACCCCAGAGTGCTATGAATTGATGACGGATAGCGCCAAGTGGAACCAGCGATTCCGAATGGTGACCTGGCGCGAAACAGAATGGTCTATTACGATTACATACGATGCGAACAACATGGTTGCGGGAAAATCTTTGGTGCTCATTGATCGCAACGAATTTTCGTTTCAACGCAATCCTCTCCGCTGGATGAAACGGATGTTCGGTAGGAACGGAGTGCCATTCCGTGAACAAAACGGCGGGTGGCACCGTTTGACTCGCTCGGGAGCCTACGGGCGCCACTCCGTCACCCCCACACTGGCGGCCCAAATACGCCACCAACGATATTGCAAACAATGGCGGATTCTTGGATAGATGGATTCCCAGAGACAGCCTGCGTCCCCGGCGGGGCGCGGGGCGTGTGGGGCTGCGGCCTTCGAAAAATGAAGGGATTGCGGCGGGATCGGGAGCTCAAATTCAGGAGCCGTGACATGGAAGTCGACTCGACGAGGGTGCCGGGGGCGGATGCGGCGGCGGGGTGCGTGGTGCGGCAGTTTGTGCCGTCGCGGATCGAACGCCAGGTGTTGGTGCAGGTCTTCGAGCTGGTTTTGGGCGGGGAGGGGGCCTCGGGAGAGGTCCGATTCGCGAGCAGCGGTCCCGCTCTGGCGGGCCCGGTCGCACCGAGCGAACGGCGGACCGAGGCGACGGTTCTGGAGAGGAGAGTCGCATGAGTACATCAGCCCTTCCGTCTTCTTTGGTTCGCGTGGCGTTGTA
>JAYTCW010000005.1:0-17452 GCA_043736295.1 Planctomycetota bacterium
CATCAACACGGCCACGATCCCCAGCAGCCCGCCGAGCTTCCACCAGAACGGGCGGCCTGCCCAGGCGGTGAGAGAGCGGTCGCCGACCTGGTACTCACCACACAGCGGACAACGAGAGGCGTCATCGTAGATCTTGCAGCCGCACTGGATGCAGTCGGTGGTGGTTGACTCGTCATCGAAGTTGTAGTCTTCGTCGTCATCCCAATTCGGCTCGGAGTCTTCGTCTGGGGAGGACCAGTGTTGGTCACGTGGCATTGGATTTGCTCCACTCCTCGGGGACGTGTCGAGATTCTTCAGAGATCAGCACCCGAATTCGGTCTCGTGCGGCAACGGACTATGAGACTGTGCGATTTTCGCCCTGCCAGGGAAATCCGCACAGAAGAACAGTAGACATTTCCTCCCCACTGAAAACAATGAGGGAGGTCGTTTCAAGTCTTGGGGGGACAAGTTGCCGCTTGTCGTCAGCATGACAGGCGGAAGCCTATCCCACCTACCAAACTCACTCATCAAGGGGCAATTCCATGACACCTCTTCCTCGTCGATCTGGTTTCTGGCTGGCCTGTCTCGCTGTGGGGGCGGGCGTCGGAGCAATGGCGGCTCGCTGGACGCAGGCGGACCTGCCTGCTCCGAAGACGATCATCAAATCGCCGCAAGATCTTTCGTCTGCCTTTCGGATGGTGTCGGAGTCGGCGATACCGGCCATCGTCGCCATCGAGACCAAGACGAAGGCTCGCATGATCGAACAAAAAGCGGAGGAGGAGGACCAGGCGGCCCCGCCCCAGAACTCCCCCTTTGGTGACGACCCGATCTTCCGCGAATTCTTCGGCCAAGGTCGGGGACAGGGGCCAGGCCAAGGCGGTCGCCGTCGGTTCCAGATTCCGGGACAGCAGGGAGCTGGCTCCGGGTTCGTGATCGATCCCAGTGGAGTGGTCGTCACCAACGCTCACGTGGTCAATGGAGCCGATGAGGTTCTCGTGCGGCTGGCCGATGGCACAGAGATCAAAGCCGACACGTGGATCGGCGATTCTGTCACCGATGTCGCCATCATCATGCTCAAACCCCACAAGCCGCTCACCGCCGTCAGCTTCGGCGACAGCGATGCCATGCAGATTGGCGACTGGGTACTGGCACTGGGCAACCCCTTTGACCTCGGGACGACAGTCACAGCTGGGATTATCTCGGCGACGGATCGTAAGGGGCTGGACATCAATGGCCGCGAGCATTTCTTGCAAACGGATGCTGCGATCAACCCCGGCAACAGCGGTGGGGCACTGGTCAACATGAACGGCGAGGTCATCGGGATTAATACTGCCATTTCGACCCGCAGCGGCGGCTATGACGGCGTCGGGTTCGCGATCCCTTCGAATCAGGCTCGGCAGATTGTCGAGAAACTCCGCAAGGACGGGACAGTCCACCGCTCGTTTATCGGAGTCACGCTGGATGATCTCAAGCCCGGTGTGAAGAAGGCGCTGGGAATCTCGGCGGGGGTGGCCGTGATGGAAGTCCTGCCCAACGCCCCTGCCGCGAAGGCCGGAGTCGAACCTGGAGACATTATCGTGCAGTTTGCGGGCCAGCAGGTTAAGAACCGCCCCAGCCTGCAAGAGTTTGTCGAACTGCTTGAGCCCGGCAAGAGCTATCCCGCCGAGATCCTCCGCGATGGGAAGACGATCAAGCTGGACATCACTCTCGAACAACGCAGCTCCGCCGACTACACCAAGAGCAGTCCCCAGAACGAGTCGCCCGAGAAGCAGCCCGAGACCTCCAAGCTCGGATTCACCGCGAAGACGCTGACGCCCGAGATCGCCAACGAACTGGGTGTTCCGGGACTCAAGGGAGTCGTGATCGTTCAGGTCAAGCCCGGTTCGATAACGGCTCAATCCGGAATACAGAGCGGCGATGTCATCACCAAAGTCGGCCAGACCAAAGTGGAGACCCTCGAGGTGTTCGAGAAAGTCGTCGACGACACGAAGCTGGAAGATGGTATCCTGTTGCAGGTCCGACGCGGGAACTCGACCAAGCTAGTTCTGTTGCAGAGCGAGTGATGCCCCGTAGGGTGGGACCAGCCGCTTTGGGCGCAGGCCCACCATCGCCCACTTGGATCACGTCGCATATGGTGGGCCAGCGCTCCAAAGCGAGCTTGTCCCACCCTACGCCATTCTCAGCAAAGCTCACCTCGATGACATCTCCCGCCGCTGAACCGATCCTTCCTCAGGCGGTACGGCTGCGTGGGAGGATCAAGGTCGAGCCGGAAGATTTTCTCGTCGAGGAACTGCCAGCTTACCTCCCCTCGGGCGAGGGCGAGCATCTGTTCCTGTGGATTGAGAAGCGAGATGTCTCCGCAGAATACCTGACCGGTCAGCTGAGCCGCGCCTTGGGGATCTCGCGCGATGCGATCGGCATGGCGGGGCAGAAGGACCGGCGGGCGGTGACTCGGCAATGGGTGTCGGTGCCGGGTGAGACCGAGAGTCGTTTGTCTGCTCTCGATGATCTCGCTGCGCAGGGATTGGTTCGAGTCCTCTCTTCCAGTCGGCATCGCAACAAGCTGCGACCCGGACATCTGGTAGGAAACCGGTTTGAGATTCGCGTGCGGACCGAAGACTCTGACGCCTTCGAGATGGCTTCACGAATCGCGGAGACTGTCCGCGCTCAAGGCGTGCCGAACCGATATGGTGACCAGCGTTTCGGCATCGGCGACGAGACGTTGCAATGGGGGCGAGACTTGCTCTCAGGGGCTCGCACCTCCCGCGACATCGACCCGCGCCGACGCCGCTGGTTCCTGCGGTTCGCGCTCTCAGCTGTGCAGTCGGATTTATTCAACGCGGTGGTGCAGGTGCGTCAAGAGCGGGGGTTACTCCACCGTGTGATCGAGGGAGATGTCCTTCAAGTGATCGCCTCTGGCGGGTGCTTTACCTCGGAAGACCCCGCCCCCGACCAACCGCGTATCGACTCGCGCGAGGTGATCCCCACCGGCCCCATGTTCGGGGTTAAGATGAAGTCGCCGCTGGGTGAGGCCCTCCTCTTGGAACAGGCCGTCCTCGCAGCCTCCGGACTCCAACTCAAACACTTTGAGCCGTTCAGTCAATTGATGCAGGGAGCCCGCCGAGCCGTGGTCGTCTACCCACAAAGTGTCGAGGTCCACGCCGATCCACTCGGCGTTCGAGTGGCGTTCTCGCTACCACCGGGAGCGTACGCGACCACGGTGCTGGAGGAGTTTCTGGGGCCAGCGGAGACAGTGGCCGAACCGAACGACGGCGAAGAAGAAGACCCCGGTTGAGGGTTTGATTTCCCTGTCCGTCGTACATCAGGTTCCCCACCGTGTATGGACTCCTGTGCGGTGGGCCGTGGACTGCCCCCCAGTCGGCCCAGATCGCAGGCAGCTGACAGCATGTCAGAGCGAGCCAGTGTGTGGTGTCTCGGCGGGCCACACCGCCAAGATTTCGCGATGAGAGGGCCGTCGCAGGCATGGAGATTTTCGTGGGGTTGCCCAGCATCTCGTTCAACTTCACAGCCGCCTGGGTGAGTTGGCGTACCGTGTTTGGATTGACTTGCCGGATCTCCTGCATTTCGAGTGTGGCCATCTCGTACTTTCCACCGGGCTTCAGGCGTCCTTCGATCTCGCGTAAGCGTCGAGAGTCGTACGCCTCGCTCACGCGTCGGATGATGGGTTCCATGTCCGAACGCGAGCGAGGACACTGCCACACGCCTTCCCCGTCAACCAGCCCAGTCCCACTAAGCAGCGAATACACCCACTCACGTCTGCCACTCGTCGACGCGCAAGGCATTTTGCCATTCGTGACACTCGCCAGAAATTCGCTTCTGGAACCTCATCACTCAAGTCTCGCCGCTCATGTTTGACGACCATCGACTTACACCACGCCGCTCACCTGCTCTTGAGTGTCTTCTCGCTTCACTCCGATCAGCATGACGGCGATCAGGCTGACGATGAAGACTGCCAGGCTCAGCTTCGCCAGCATCGCGCCCGAGTCACTGTCACTGGGCACGAGGACATAGCCGAGGACACCGAGGGCGGCTGCGATGCTGAGGACGGGGCGGAAGGAAGTGGCACTGGAGGCGGTGCGGATGCGGCGCACAACCCACACGGCGAGTAAAATCCAGCAGAGTGACCAGAGCCACGTCAGGGCACGGGTCCAGGCTTGGCGAGGACGGAGCGAGATCGTGAGGGTCGGGGAGCCGCCGACCCGCGAGAAGACGGTTTCGGACCCGACGGTCGGGATCACGAGGGGGAGGGAGAGACCGCCGGTCTGGGTCCACTGGGTGAATGTCATGGATGTTCCTCCCTGCAAGGGGATGCCCTCGCCGGAGCTATTCGTGTACCGCTCTCGTCCATCTTTGATTTCGCTCCAGTTTCGTGCCGCTGCCCTATCGTCTGCTGTCGGGTTGATCATGGATAGTTCCACATCATTCAGAGAGTTGTACAAACTCTGTTCTTTATCAGAACGAAGGCGGTCAATCTGGAGTGATCGCTGCCGGAACTGCTCCTGCAACTGTTGTTGCACCTGTATTCCATCGGTTGAGTGACCGTTCGTGCCGAAGAAATCCGCCCCACCCTGCTGGCCACCGCGGCCGCCCTGGCCACCGAAGAAGCCTTGCTGGCCGCCGCCCTGGCCACCTTGCTGCCCGCCGCCTTGCTGACCGCCCTGCATCGCGTTGCCGAACGACTGATCTTCCAGTGACTTTCGCAGCAGCCCGCGACCGCCGGACTTCTTGCCCTTCGTCTCGACCTGGTCCCGCTTCTCATCGACGGGAGCCTTCCCCTTAAACTGCAGCTTCCCGTTTGACTCATCCAGAGTGGTCACCCCGGTGGCGGTGTTGCCGGCATAGTTGAAATCGTTATTCCCGATGATGAACGCCCGGTTGGAAGTCCCGTCGGACTGCTGCGGTGCGGACTCCTGAACAATGGGCAGGCCGAGCGTGTTGAGGTTGACTTCTTCCAGCAGCCGACCGTTGAGATTCTTGGCGGCATCGTAGAGCGGAGCCGACTCGGGCTTCGCGGGTGCGTTGTCCGCTATCGTCGCGCATTGCAATGACAGTATGGACTGCAACTGTTTCAGGTTGTTCAGCGACTGAGCGCGTTTGAGGTTGTCACTCTTGTCATCATTGATGTTTCGAATCATCTCTTTGACATCGGCTTCCAGTCGCGTGGTCTTCTGCATTTCGAGGAGGGCGAACTTGTCGTCCTCGCTCAGTTGTTCGACGTTTGATCGCGTCTGGTCAGTCACCAGCGTCACGTCGAGTTTGTCCGGCGTGAAGATCCTCCACGAGGTGTCCGCCACGGTCAGGCCGAACTCGGCGGACTCCGCGCGAGTCAGCACATCCGGAGCCGGAAGCGAGACCTCCTGTGCCGAGAGGCTGAACCCCTGCCGCAGCGGAGTCGCCAGCTGCCCGCTGAGTGTGACCTCGACGGTAAACGACAGATCGACCACGCTGGTCTGCGGCAGCGGGACCAAATGCACTGCCTTCTCATTGAGCTTCGTCAGCACCGTGCGCGAGGCCCGGCCCTTGACGAAGACCGACATCAATTGGGAATTCTCCGGCAGCTTCAAGCCGAGAAACTGCTGGCCCCGGTTCCGCACGGTGTACGTGGCCCGCGTCTTCCACGAGCCGTCCCAGGCGAGCGAGGTGACCAGTTCGCTGCCGGTGACCGTGGCGCGGCCAGCCTCTTGAGTGGCACTGCGCACCAGCTTCCATTTCGGCATCGCCTGCGACGCGGACAGTTCGGTGATCGCCAGCGCCTGGTCGAGCAATGTACTCTCGACCACCAGCGGTAACTGATCGCGCGGCAGCTTGTTGACCAGTCGCTCATCGACCGCGACCAGCTGACCCGCCGAGCGGTTGACGACGATCGCGCAGCGCCGCTGGCTCTCCAGCGGGTTCTGCTTGCCAGCGATGATCGTGTCGAGGAACTGCACATCCGGGATTTGAATGATGTCATCCGCCGGAGGGGGCAGCGTGACCACTCCGGTACAAAGGAACTGATTCCGCACGGCGTCGATCAGTTGGATCGTCCAAAGGATGTCGCCGCTCTCGGTCGCCTCGGACCCGATCTGCCGGACGCCGGGGACGCTCAGTTCCAGGCGGCCTTTGAGCCAACTCGGCGTTGTGAACTGGAAGGTGTCGGCTGCCGCCCGGCTGATCTTCCAGCGGAAGGTCAGCCCGTAATCGACTGAGTCGTCCGCTACCGCCACGAGCGTAACGAGGTCCGCGCTCAGCTGAGCCACCTGCCGCGCGAGGTCAACGACCACCGGCGTATTGACCACCGCATTGGCGCGGTAGGCGAACTGCATTGGCGTGGAGCGCAGGTGTTGCAACTCGTTCGACAGCTGTTCCGGCGGGGCGGTCTTCCACCCCTCGGCAGAACTGACGGTCGCCGAATAAACATCACTGAGCCAGACGGCGAGCGAGGAGTTCAGCTTGGCCACGCCGATCGGTTGTGGTACGAGCAGGTCGACCGCTGTGCTGTCGGCCTTCCGAGCCACCAGACCAGTCAGCAGCAGTTCGACCTGGCCCAGGCGGGGTTGGTCGAACTCGACGGTCAGTGTGCGCGTGCCGCCCTCTGCGGGGGAGTCGTACCAGTCATTGATGAAGCTCGACCCCTCGACATCCATCAACAGGAAGTCGGGCGGGAGCGTGACCGAGACACTGGGGCGCGGGGCTCCGGTCAGGTCGAACAGGAACCGACTGGCCCACTCCAGCTTGCGCGTGCCGACCAGCACGCCATGCTCGGTCAGGCACTTCGTCTCGGGCTGGCGGCGGGAGAGTGACACAGTCAAACTGGCGGGGCGGGTGGCATAGCGGTAGGCGGCCAGCGGAGCGACCTCGGGACGATGCGGCATGGCGACCGGCTGGTACTTGGCGACATCGATCTGGACCGCGCCCTTCACTTCAGTCGCGCGTAGCGCAAACTCGCCCCCCGCGAAGAGCCCGATCTGACCGATCTCGCGCGTGGCGTCCATCGGGACCAGTTCGTGAATCGGCAGCGTCTGGACTACGTCGGTGACCGGCAGTGGAGTGAACAGGTCGACCAGAATCGTCGTCTGGTCTTCGACCGTACGGCGGAGGAAGACACGCAGGCGGCGCGTGGCTCCTTGAGCCTCATCCAGTTGCCAGCCGCCGACATCGGGACCGGAGATCTCGCGGATTGCCATCGAAGCGGGGGCGTCGAACGCGACCTCGGTCAGCGAACCCTGCCGCACGCGGTACGAAAAGTGATGGTTCACTTGCAGCCCCGTATCGTCGACGATGATCGCCTCGCCGGTGTCGATATGGACGATCGTGTTGCCCGCTCCGCGTACCGCGCGCGGCTGCCACGAGATCGTGATGTCGCCGCCGCGATCGACAGCTGTGTCGAGGACGGGGCCGTTCTCGGTCTCGCGGATGCGGTAGGCACCGGTGGCTCCGTTCACCTTCAGATCGCGGTCGCCCATGATCTTGGGCAACTGGACCGAGAGCTTGGCAGCTGCGGCCTGATTGGTCTTGAGCGTGAACCGTCCGGCGGGGCCTTCGGTGACGGCGGGGAGGTCGAACTCCAGATCGAGGACGTGTGCGCCCTTCCCCGTGACGACCAGCTCGTATCCGGGGCCGACGGTTTGCACGGCCGCTGGCTGACCATCGAGGACTGCCGACTTGAGGGCGACCTCGCGGATCGGCAGCGAGTGGGCGAATTGTCGGTCATGGGCACAGATCAGCACCATGCGGGTCTTCACATGCACGACGGCGGTGTTGCCGGTTTGTTCAAAGGTGGCGGCGTGGAGAGATTCGACCACCCAGCCGTCATAGGGGGCGTCGGTTTTAGGAGCTTCTTCCGGATGGGCCTTCTTCCAAAGCTCAAGGAAGAGTGCCTGCGGGATGTAGACACGGTCGGCGGTCGCGGGGTCGTCTCCGGTATAGGGGAGGACGACATGCGGCTCAGGCTTCGGCGGTTCGGGCTTCTTGGCCGCTTCGTCTTGAGCTTGAGACAGCGTCGGAGCAAGCAGCAGTGCCAGCAACAGCGCCACGGTGGTCAGCGGGGTCGTCGAGCAGGTCGTGACACCCGGACAGCAGCGGGACTTGATCCGGCAGATTAGCCAGCAGACGACACCCATAAGGAGCAACGCCCAACCTCCAAAGAACAGACCATCGATCATCGGCTGACACTGCGTCGGCAGCTGCGGCGCGATGGCGATCGAGCCGAGGATCAGCACGGCGACAGCTGGGGCCCGCAGAGTGAGCGGTAACTTGCGAGCGAACCAGCCCGCGACGACGACCGCTGCGATGACGAAGCAGGTCCAGTCGCGCGACTTGTCCCGACGGGTGAACTTGAGGTGTAGATCGGTCGAGGCACTGCCGTTGCCGAGGAACGTGAACTCGCGGGTGGCCGAGTCGTCCGGGCGGGAGAGCGAGAGAGCCAGCGACAGCAGCCCGCCGAGCTTGGCCTGCGGGGTGGCTGCGGCCTGGGCCTGTTCCCCGGCCTCGATGATGCCGTTTCCGTTAGTATCGAAATGTTGTTGAACGGACTGAGACTGGCGAACTGACAGGCTTAAGGTGTCGTCATACTGCCCTGGAGCGGACAGACCCACGACGGTTCTGGTAGGCCAGTTCTCCCGTCCCACGGTGTTCACTCCCGGTGCTGCGTCTCCGGGTTTCCCCGAGCGTGGGGCGTTGATGGCGGACTGCGGATCGGCCACCCTTTCCGCTTCTTCGAAAGCATTTCCGTCTCCTCGGATGGCACCGACCCGGCCTCGGTCACTCGGGCTGACGGTGCGACGACCCGAGCCGCGGCCACCGAAGCCTTGACCACCGCCTGATAGCCGCCCTTCCTTGTCGGACAGCGAATCCTTGTCGCGAGCGAGCGACTCTTCGATTCGCTTCTCCATCCTCTCCGCTTGCTTCGCTTCCAGTTGCGGCTCAGCCGTCGCCGGGGCTTCGGCGGGTTTGTTCCCGGCGGACGGGGACTTACTAAGAGATTCATCATACACGCCCGCTTGGTCATTGACGACTGCATCCAGGAACTTTGACTCACCTTCCGAGACTTCACCCATCGGGGCATCCCAAGTGGGGGTGGCCATCTCGCCGCTCATCAGCCCGCTGCCACCGCCCATGCCGCCGCCACCGCCGGGCATTCCCGGCTGGCCCATCGGAGCGGCAGGAGCTGTCTTCGCGGAGGCCACGCCGTAGTCGTCGTAGGAAGCGCGGTCGAATGCTACGTTTGTTCCACCACTCAATCCAATTAACGCATTCTTTGAACGCCACACCGGCGTGAACACCGCCAGCAGGATAGCCCCGGCGGCCACTCCACACAGCGAGCGCAACCACCCAAACCGCTCCACCGTCTTCCGCAGTCCCCATACGAGCAGGAACACAATCGCCACCAGAAACAGGGCGTTGAGAATTGTCTTCGGACTTGGAGCCCGGAACAGCGAACTCCACCGGCCCAGTAAGCCGTCCTGGTCGAGATCGACCGTCGGCTGGAACGCGCCGGGGCTGTCGATCAGCAGCAAATCATTCGGGTGGAACAGCTGCCACTTCTGCTGCAGGATGTCGAGCGGTTGCTCGGCACCCTGGCCATCGAGGACGGTGAAGAGCGGCGGGGACTGCTGGAAGTCGTCGGTCAGCGGGCCCGCGAGGCGGGAGCGGTAGAAGAGTGTCAGCGTGTGATGCTGGCTGGCTTGGCCGTCCTGCGGCACGGCGATCAGCAGCCCGTCCCCTTGCTGGCGAATCTCTTGCGGCTGGCCATCGACCTGGACGGCCCACAGTTCGACCTCAGCGGGGAGACGCACCTTGAGGTTCTGCACGCCGATGGCGGTGAACTCCAAATCGGCTTGATGCTGAAGTTCGCCGTTGCGACCCAGCACGGTCTGGTAGTTGGCCGAATGCCCGACCGCCGTCGGCACCTGCGCCCGGTCGAATCGCTGCTCGCTGACCGCCAGCGCCCAGCCCGGACGGGTGTAGCGATAGCCCGCGACAATCGGCTCTTTCGGGCGATACGCAGCTGGTGGGAAGTCGATGGGGTCGACCTTCAGCAGCGGCTGGCCGGTCAGGTCGGTGGCGAGTGGGGAGAGGAACTGCTCCTGTGAAGCCTCAATGGCGACGAAGCCCGTCTCGCGCTCGGCCCCCACGACGGTCATGACCGGGCAGTTGTACGGCCCCTGCTCGGGCCGGGGATACCGGATGTCGACCGATAGCAGATACGTGTCGTTCCCATACCGATCGAATCGCAGCGTCCAGCGGCGGATACCGTCCTTGGACGGGGCGGCGGTCTGCTCGACGATCTTGGGTGGGAAGGGAATGAACATCGCCTGCTGCGGAGCTGCGCTCGGGGTATTCAGGGCGACCGGATAGAACGGATCGAGCCGGAACCGCAGATCGGTCCCCGACGCTTCCGGCAGTTCGATGACCAAGCTGCGCACGCCGCCGCCCTCGATCCGCAGCTGACTCTCGATGTGGGTGTTGAGCGTATCGGGCTCGATGCGGAAAAAGGTCGATTCGTTACTGGAGAGGCGAGCAGGTTTGCGGGAGACATGGAGCGTCCCCTTGTACGCGGAGTCCTGCAAGCTGAACCCCAGACGGATGTCGCGGCCATACGCAGCGATCTTGCCGCGCAGGATGTTCAGTTCGGCGGGGCTGGGCGGGTCGAGGCCCGTGATCTCGGCGGGGACGACATCGAGCGCGGCCTCGGCAGTGATGCCATAGATCCCCTCGATCACCCCGGCTTGCGGCAGTTGAATGCGGGGGAGCGCGATCTGCACCGGCTGGTCCTCGACGGGCCACTTGTCGGGTTCAAGCCTGGCGTTCAAGGTGAGCGAGACGGTCCCATCCGCCGGGATCGGAGTGGGGAAGGTGATGCGAATCTGGTTGATGCCCGCTTCCTGCGGCACGACCTGCCAAGTGATCGGTTGGTCGCCAAGGAACACGCTGCTGATCTGCCATTCGGCGGGGATGTTGATCTGGGCATCGAACAGCGGAGCGAGCCGCGTTTGCAGGTTGATGACCGCTGTGAAGTCGAGGCTGGTCGAGTTCAGATCGAGCAGGTTCGTCACCGCTGCCCGGACCTCGCGGGTCTTGGGTTCGGTCACAAACGGCAGCTTGAAACGCGGTTGCCAAATTTGGAAGTGGAGCAGTGAGTCGCCGTTCTCGGCGAGGACAGCCTGGCTGACGACGGTGCGGACGCCATCGAGTTCGCCAACGCGGAGGCGGACGCCCGCCGGGTAACGGACCTCGGCGATGCCGACTTGCGAAGTGATGTCATTAAAGACGAGGGTCGGCACCTCCCAGGCCATGTCGCTGGCGGCTTTGAGGACGCCTCGGAAAGTGATCTCGCGGCTCCCTTCAAACGGTTGCCGGTAGGCGAGTGTGATCGTCGTCCGCGCTGGGTCATCGGGCGTGTCGGCGAGTTGCCACGAATCGAGGCCGGTCGATTCGACAGCGGTGATCTCCAGCGACATCGGCACGGTGCAGACGATGCGGTCAACGGGACGACCGACCACTTGCAGTGCCGCTTTGGCCGACCAGCTGACCTCGCCGGGAGCGACCGTGACGGCGATGGCGGTGTTCGCCAGAGTCAGCGCATCAGTGCGAGTGCTGGCTTGCCGATTGGTGATTTGCAGGTTGACGCTTTGATGTCCGCCGAGGGCCACGCGGTACTCGGCGGGCTGGTCGGCAGGAGTGCTGCGTGGAAGCGTGTTGTTGCTCTCCTTGAGGAACTTGCCCGCTGGCAGCGACACAATCAGCTCACCCGCCGCCGCGCGGATGACTCCGAACCCGGTGGCCAAGTCGCTGCCGACAGCTGCGAGGCGGGCGGAGAGGTCGAGGGTCAGCGTGCCCGCCCCCTGGACATCGGTGAAGACCCGCAGGATGTTCGGATTCTCGCCGTGCCAGCCGGCCAGCGCAGGCTGTCCGTTGATCTGGCACTTCTCGACGGAGAGGCCATCGCAAGGGACATGGAACTCGGTCCAGTTCTTGTCGAAGTTGGTGAACTGAATCGTGGCGGTCATGACGAGTTGATCGCCATCGATCTTGGCCACGTAGTTTGCGGAGGTGATGATCAGCCCGGTCGGCTGGACGCCCGCCGCCTTGTTTTTGAGGGCCTCGGCCACGAGGGCGTCGAACTCGGCCTTCTTGAGGAGTACCCCCTGCCGGTCACGAGCCATCACCGCGTCGAACTCTTCGAGTGGGACGAAGATGTGGCGGAGTGGTTTGTCGAGCAGGTCGTCCTGAGCCGAAATGTGTGTTGCACACGTGAGACAAATGAGTGACATCGCGCATGAGATGAGTAACACTCGCATCGCCACACAAAGCCCAGGGGTTGCAACCCCTGGGCTTTCGGGGACACGCGAACTCCGCGAGAACTTTGACTGACAACTGACGACTGACAACTGATAACTCTTCATGATCTCTCTCCCCTCCTTTCGATTCAGACCTGTGACGATGGATCGTTTCCAGTGGTCTCGGGCGGTGGAGGAGGCGGGGAATCAGGGGACGCAGTCTCGGCGACCGGAGTCGTCGGCGAAGCAGTCGGCACGGCGGCGGCCAGTGGTGCGGCACACATGACGGTGGCGGCCAAAGCACGGCGATTGAAGACCGTCTTCACGATCCACAGCCCGACCAGGAAGATCAGCCCGTAGCGAGTCGCCTGCAACACATGCGACAGCGTCTGCGAGTCCTTGAGGCCGTACAGCACCGCCGCAAACAGCGCGACCATGAGTACACTCAACTTGTTCTCCAGCGAGGTTCCCATTAGCAGCAGCGCGATCGCCGCAGCAGAGAGGCTGAATAGGAACGCCATGCCAACTCGGTTCCACCACGTCACGGTGATCTGGTTCGCACCGCCGAGATTGGAGTAGGCGTATGCCACGCGGCCCTGGGTCGGAAGACGTTCTGAAAGATCTCCACCGCCGAACCATTGCCGTTCACGATTGGCGATGGCTTCACTCTCACTGGCCCGACGGGTGCGGTCCATGAGCGATTGCCAGGGTCTGACACGCTGGACAGCGAAGAACCCCTGCGGATCACCGACCAGCGAGAACTTCTCGGGCACATAGACGACGGTTCGGAGTTCTTGGACCGGCACGACTCCCTTATTTCCAAGGACCGGCATGGGCAGGTCGAGGCTGCCGCGCCCATAGCTGCTGTCGCCGAGAGCCGGGGTGACTTCCCATTGAAAGTGCAGTGTGATGAGGAACTCCTGGTCACTGCCCGAATCGCGGGCGACATTGATCCAGTAGGCTTCCCACAAATTGCCGAGCTTCTGGTCTTCGGAGATGTCGGCCTGTTCGAGGTTGACCTCACGACCGGCGACGGTGACACCGAGGAGCTTGAATCCCTCCCCCTCTTTCCCCTTGGGGAGATGAGCCAGCAGGCGTTGCCGCTCGCTGGTCTTGAGTCGCATCC
Source organism: Planctomycetota bacterium (assembly GCA_043736295.1). Classification (GTDB taxonomy): domain Bacteria; phylum Planctomycetota; class Planctomycetia; order Planctomycetales; family Planctomycetaceae; genus TH-plancto1. The sequence goes on from JAYTCW010000005.1 coordinate 13,387, forward strand.
GCACGAGGTAGGTCGCCTCGCTGTTCTCTCCGGTGACGATCTCGACGAGTTCCTTCGAGACGACAGTGGCGACCACTTCAGCAATCTCGTACTTGGTCTGAGTGATCGCCAGTTGAATGGCTGCGTCGTCCGGCTGGGTGAAGTAGCGGAACGCCTGGGTTCCGGATGAGGGCAGCAGCGACAGCTCGCGCACGTCCATCGGCTCGACATCGCCGCCGGTGGCTTTGGCACTGACCGCCAGCGAGTCGTCCTTGGTGATGACCATTTCGCCGCTGACGTTGGACAAAGGAGTCTTCACCTCGCCCTTCTCATAGCCGAGCGGACGCAGCACTTGAGCAGCGATCTTGCGTTCCGTGGACCCGGCGGCCTGTTCCGGCTTCATGTCATAGGAGATCGCGAACCGCTGGGTTCCCATCACCTCGCGCTGCATGACGACGGTCCACTCCACCCAGCCGTCTTTGGCGGGGGAGGCGGACTTCTGCTTGATGCCGGGGGAACTGCCGTTGGTGGCGACGCTTTCGATCTGGACCCGTGCGGAGACCGCCTGGGGAACGAGGAACCGGAAGGTGTCGATCCCCGCATACTGGACTTCGAAGTCGAGCTGGGTCTTGATCTCGCTGAGTTCTGGTTGCAGGTGGATGGTTGTCGCCACGGTGGCGTTCAACCGCGCGGGCTTGCGTTTGGTGGTGACCGGGATCGAAACCGGGCGACGGGTGTAGCTCCACGAGGAGGTGGCCCGCGCATCACCAATTGCCGAGCCGGGAACCACCGGCAGCGGCTGGGCTGAGGCGAGCCCTTTGTCGTTGGTGATGACTTCGATCGATTCCTTGGCGAAGACATGTAAATTCCCGATGTCTCGCTCGGCTCCGATCGGCTCCAGCACGGGCAGAGTGAATTCGGTTTGGTCGGTGCCAGCGGAGTAATCGCGGTGGGCACGGATATTGAGGGCAATGGCTCCCATCGTCTTATCGTTGAGGTTCACCGTCAGCAGCTTCGTGGTCGCATCGACGTTGAATTCCTTCATGCCGGGGCAGTCGACGCCATCAATGACGAGGCCATCTGGCACCTTGACTTGCAACTGAAACAGCCCGGCCCGCTCGACCGTGTACTGAATCGTCGAGGTCAATCGCAACTCGTCATCCATGAAAACGAGTTGACTGCTCTGATCGACCAGCACGCGCGGTTGGACGGGTTTCACGGAGGCTTTGAGAACGAACTTCGGTGAGTAGTATTTGAATGAGACGACCCGCTCGCCGCGCAGGCGTTCGTGCAGTTCGCCCGCGTCGATGCGGACGACTCCCTGCTGCTGTTCGACAGTGAGGGTCAAGTCGGCAGAATGGAACAACCCAATCTGGCCCGACTCGCGGACAACATCCAGGGCGTGGATGCCGACCAGGGCGGTCTCGCTTGATCCGGCGACATCGAACGGCTCATCGGGGATCTTGCGCTCGGTGTGAATCTCGACGTTGAACTTGCCGGTCTGGCCACCCAGCATGTCGATGGTGACGATTTGCCGACCGTCTTCTTCCTTCGCCAGCCATCCTTTGAGACGGGCCTCGGCGGAGACATCCAGAATACGGTGATCCTTCGGGACTGAAACTCGCAGCTGGGCCACTTCACCGCGCAGGACTTCGTAGGCCAGGATCGCGTCGGTGTGGATCAGACCGTCCTCGACACTGACGCGGGTATAATTGGTGACGCTGGCCAGGAGGTCCATCTCGGGCTTGCTGGTCGCCTTGGGGCGCCAGCGGGCGGTGATGGTCGGTGTGGAGCCCAAGTTGGCCTTAAAGCGAGTCTGCATCGCCGCTGCTTCCGCAGGGATGGCGATCAGGCGGGGCGTGACTTCGACGGTCTGGTCGGCCTCGGGGATAACGATTTCGAACGTGGTAATTCCCGTGGTCGGAACCTCGAAGGCGAACTCCCGTCCCTCGGGCGAAGTGTGGATGCGGGTCGTCAGTTCGAGAACGATCTTTTGCTCACCCGTGTGGCCGAAGAGCAGAGAGTAGTTGCCATCGCCGGTTCCCTTGAGCAGGATCTTCTCGCCCGCTTCGAGCTTGCCAATCGCAGCTGTGCCGAAACGGATGGGGATTTCGACCCACGGGGTGCCGAGGACGTTGACGGTCAGTTCCGCCCGGATGCGAGCCAGATCCTGCTCGACGGTGGCGACGTAGCTCGCGCTGGTAATGACGGCGGTCACAGCGGGGGGGGCGACCGGGGCCTTCTCGGCGGCGGCCTTGAGGCGTTTGTACTCGTCGAGCGGGACGACCACGCTGGCTCCCTGACTGTCGAAGATCCCCTTGAGGAACTTGAACGGCAGGTAGATCTCGCGCGGCCCCTCGGGAGGCTTAGCTGCGTCGGGCACGGCAGCTGCGGGAGCTGCTCCTCCGGCGGGCGGGGTCTCCTGCCCGAAGGCGCTGGGCACCTGGCTGAAGAGCAAGACAACCGAGAAGAGGGTCAAAAACAGGTGGCGCATGGTCGCAATCCTTGGACAACTGTCGCGGGCGCTGTCGCCCGATCCGGTTGCAGTGTAGGACATCTAACGCAGTTTGGGCAGGTTGTGAGACTTGTGACGACTGGGGAAACTTCGTCCGCTCTTCCGGAAACCTAAGCTATGACGCCCGCCCATCGAGCAACATTGCAGAAAAACCGAGGACCAGACGTATTTTCCAGGGACCGGTTGTGCCGACCTCACCGACAGCACGGTCTGTGTGAAGAATGGAGAACCGCAACAAAACAGCCGTTGCTCCGAGTTCCTGATCATGTGAACATAGTGGAGTTGGTCGTTGCGCATCTGCCCTGCCCTCCCCCTTTCGAGTCACGTCTTGAGTCCCCCAGCTCCCACCCCTCGCCCCGGAACGCCCCGCTCAGTGGCTGTGATCGATGTCGGCACAAACTCGATTCGCATGGCGGTCGCGGACATCAACCAGGCCGGGCAAGTGACCATCAAGGAGAACCTCTCGCAAGGGGTCCGGCTCGGCAAGGATACGTTCACTCGCGGCGAAATCTCTCGCGCGACGATTGAAGATTGCGTCCGTGTCCTGAAGATCTACCGCAAGAAGCTGGGCGAGTATCAAATCTCGCGCCCTGACCAGATCCGTGTGGTGGCGACGAGTGCTGTGCGCGAGGCGACGAATCGCATCGCCTTTGTCGACCGGATTTACATCGCCACCGGCCTCATCGTCGAAACCATCGACGAACCCGAGGTCCACCGCATCACCTACCGTAGCATTCAGCAGCAGCTCGAAGCGCACTCTGAACTCGACGACGCCCGCGTGGCGATCGCGGAAGTCGGCGGCGGCAGTACGGAACTGCTGTATGTCGATGCAGGCAATGTGGCTTACTCGCATGCCTTCCGGCTCGGGTCACTCCGCTTGCACGAGTCACTGGAATCTCTCCGAGCCACGCATGCCAAACTACGCGATATTATGGAAAGCGAGATCCAGCGCCAGCTCGAAACGCTGCCAGCGCATATCCCCGCGAACCGGAAGGTGGAACTGATTGCACTCGGGAGTGATGCCCGCTTCGCAGCCAAGCAGTTATTAAAAGATTGGGATCCAACACAATTCGGGATTATTACCGTCAAACAGCTGGCTCGGTTCGTCGATGAGTTTCTGGATTTGGGCGAGGACGCGATCGTCCGAAAGTATGGCATCACCTTTGCGGAGGCCGAGACCTCTGGACCCGCGCTGCTCACTTACCTGGAGTTGGCCCGCCTGCTCAAACTGGAACAGATTCATGTCAGCACGGCCAATCTGCGAGATGGACTGCTGCGTGAAATGGCCGACGGCGGGGTCTGGTCCGAAGACTTTCGGAAGCAGATCGTTCGCTCGGCCATGGAACTGGGCCGCAAGTATCAGTTCGACGAGGAACACGCAGTCCATGTGGCCGAACTCTCGCAGAAGTTGTTTCGAGAAATTAAGAGTGAACACGGGTTCGACTCACGCCATGAATTGCTGCTTTACGTCGCGGCACTCCTGCATGAGATCGGGATGTTTGTAAATACGGGCAGCCTGCATAAACACTCGCAGTATCTCATTATGAATAGCGAGCTGTTTGGGCTCTCGGG
>JAYTCW010000006.1:0-6145 GCA_043736295.1 Planctomycetota bacterium
CCAGAAGCGGTTGGGACATCGAGACTTCGCGACCACGGCGAATATTTACAGTCATCTGCTCCAGCACGCACAGTCCGAAGCGGTCGAAAAGGTGGATGATATGTTTCGCCGGAGTGTCTCCAAAGACCCCTGAGCAAAAGCTGGTGGGTACATTTCGTGGGTACACTCCAGAAATAAAAAAAGCCTGCGTCGTCCGGATTTGGCGGAAAACACAGGCTTTTTCTCATTGCACCCCGGTGGGTTCGAACCACCAACCTTCGGTTTCGTAGACCGATGCTCTATCCAATTGCGCTAGGGGTGCGTGAAACTGTCTTATACCGAGTTTGGGGGGCAGATGGCAAGTCTTCATGGATTTCGTTTCGGATCAGTTCCTCAACGACCCTCCAAGATCGGGTGATAGTTCAGTCATCCCCCGGCCCGCCGCTGGCGAGGCTCTTGGCCCAGAATGCCCCCCCGACCAGCCCGATTACAGTCATCACCCCACCAAACCACAGATTGACACTGGTGTCGTTCGTACCACCGACGATGATCGCCTGATCGGGATCCGAGTTGAGGTAAGTCAGCTTCACGGTATCCACAGTCATTGAATCGCCGGAGGAGATCGACTGGAAGAAAGTTCCGTTCACCGACATTTCCTTTTGGATCGAGCGTCCTCCCGCTGGATAGGACACGGTGACTTCATACGACTTACTACCGCGACGACCCGATCGCTCTTCCCCACTGATGACCAGCGCATCGACAGTCGTGCCCTCGGTTTCTATCCGAGACCGTAGTTGGCGGTGAGAGTAGCCGCTCTACGCGATGAAGGGGCCACCGATGACCAAGATCAGCAAGAAAATCGCACCACGCATGGCAGTTGCCTTCAATGAGTTGATGGGGGCGCTGCGAAGAGATCACAGCCGCAAAGGAAATTCTTACGGGCGTAAACATTGTTCGTCAACTGAAGGGATCGGTTTGTCATGGTTGACCGGGGATTTTGTCCCACCGGGGCGTCGGCAATGTGGCCGGTCGGCCATTCGGAGAAGTGTCACCGGAGCATTGAGGGTTTAGGGTTGAGCGAGCACAAGATATTCTCAAGCGGGAGGGAGATCCCAATCTGTAGTCAGATGTGCCTTCACCCTCCACTCGGTTTATAAACATGGTTTCTGGTGGATCGACCAGAGGTTTCGCCTCTTCGATCAACTATGATCCATCAACCCACCCTCCACGATCCCCGCATGTCTCTCATCGACGAAGACTATCTCCGCATCTCGCTTCGCTCACAGACCTTTCGAGTGAGTTTTGAGGAACCGTTCCGCGCCGTGTTCGCCCTCGCCCTTCTGGGGGTGATCGGTTGGTTCTTGGCCAATGAGGTCACAAATTACGTCATTTTGGGTCTGATGGTTCCGGTCGCTACGGGGGGCTTGTCGGCGGTCGGGATTGAACTGCTTCGCCGCAGATATTTATTCACGGTCGGTCCCGAGGGACTGACCTGCTACAACTTCTGGGGACTCCAGCGGACCATCCCTTGGCAAACCATGCAACGTGTTCGCAAGTTCCAGCTGCTCGGCCTGTCGTATCTGCGAATCACAGCGGACCAGCAGCGGAGTGACATCTGGTTGCCGCTGTTCGTGGACCGGTACGAGTTGCTCCTCGATCTGGTCGGGGCACATGTCGATGAACAGCATCCGCTGATGCTGCAGCTGAGGCTGGCGGCGGTGTGAGGTTTGTCGATTTTTTCTCCGAAAAAGGACGCCCTTTTTGGGAGAAAAAGGCGACACTCCGCATCATTCGCGAAAGTCAAATTCGAACCACTCCCTCCTCTCCGGGAAGGCACCCCGTGCTGCTGAATTCCGATGACAGTTCTTTTCCCTCGGACTTTGATGAGGCGGTTAATCCGCTCTCGCTGCACGACTACTTCATGCGTCGGGCGATTGAACTGGGGATGATGGCCTATGACCAGGAAGAGGTTCCGGTCGGAGCGCTGATCGTGTGCGACAGGCGGATCATCGGCGAGGGTTACAACCAGCGTGAGGCGCTCAAAGACCCGACTGCTCACGCCGAAATGCTGGCGATTACGCAGGCCGCCACAGCACTCGGCTCGTGGCGGCTGCTGGGGTGTACGCTGTACGTGACACTGGAGCCCTGCCCCATGTGCGCGGGGGCGATCGTTCAAGCCCGCATCCCGACCGTGGTGTACGGCACCACCGACCCCAAGGGTGGAGCCTGCCACACGCTCTACTCGATCACCGATGACTCGCGATTGAATCACCGCTGCCAAGTTCTCGGCGGGGTGATGAAGGGGGACTGCCAACTGATGCTGCAACAGTTCTTCGCGGATCAACGGGCCAAGGGGAAGAAGTAACGCGAATCGCTCGACGAGTTGGCGGGCAGAGTACAGACCTCACGCTAAGGTGCGGAGCCGCGAAGAAGAAGAAGAAGGAGAAGGAGGCAACTCGTCTGAATTACTTCTTCGCGGCTCCTCGCCTTCGCGTGAGACCCCACTTCCAGCAGACAACTCAATTGGACTCTTGCTACCGAGCGACATCTAGTACGATCCGCTCCTGCCGGGCTGTCGCATGCCCGGCACCATCCTACTTCAGAATGACAGAACCTCAACGCGATGACCCAAGACCGACGCAACAGCCAGCCCGGCCCCACAGATCTGGAGCCGAGCCGTTACGAACTCACCCTGCTGCGAGCTCTTGCCCGCGAGTTCCCGAACATCGATTCGGCGCTCGCCGAGATCGCGCGGCTGTCGGCGGTCCTCACTCTGCCCAAGGGCACGGTGCATGTCATCAGCGACATTCACGGCGAGGACAAAAAGCTGCGGCATGTGATTAACAATGCCTCGGGGACGCTGCGACCGCTGGTCGAGAAGCTCTTCCTCGACAGGATGGAGCCGTCGGAGTTTCAGGAGTTCCTGACACTCACCTTCTACCCCGCCGAGGTGACGTTGCGGTTGGAGCAGACGCTGACAGATCCGGACGAGCTGCGGACCTATGCCCGGCGGACGCTGCGGCATCAGTTCGAACTGGTCCGCGTCCTCGCCTCGCGCTACAGCCTCAAGCGCGCGATGCAGGTCTTTCCGCCGGAATTCGCGGATCTCTTCTCCGAGATGCTGCACGAGCCGACCAACGAGCGCGGGCCGGAGTTCTTCGAAGCCATCGTCGACGAGATGCTCCGTCGCGGACGGGCGCTGCATCTGATTCACATCACGGGCCGGCTGATCCGCAACCTGGCGATTTATGAACTCATCATCGGCGGCGACTGCTGGGATCGCGGACGCAGTGGTGACCGTGTGGTCGATTACCTGAGCGAGCAACCGAACGTCTCGTTCATTTGGGGCAACCACGATGTCGCGTGGCTGGGGGCCGGACTGGGATGCGAAGCTCTGCTTTGCAACGTGCTGCGGGTCTCCCTGCGGTATCGCTGCCTGCGACAACTCGACGAGGGGTACAGCATCCCGCTGACCCCGCTGGAGCATCTCGTTCGCACGATCTACCCGGACGACCCCGCGACACACTTCATGCCCAAGGCCGATGGCATGCGAGAGAATCTGATCGTCGCTCGCATGCAAAAAGCAGCGGCCATCATGCAGTTCAAACTCGAAGGGCAGATGCTCGAACGCCATCCCGAATGGGACATGGATCATCGCCGTCTGCTCCACCGGATCGACCAGGCCGCCGGAACGATCAAGATCGATGGCGTGCAGTACGCGCTGCGCGACAAGCTGCTCCCGACGATCGACCCCGCTGATCCGTACACGCTCACTGCTGAGGAGCGACTCTGCGTTGACCGGTTGAAATACTCGTTCATGCACAGCCAAAAGTTGTGGAATCACTTGAAGTACATCGTCGAGAACGGTTCGATGTACCTGCGACGGGATGACCATCTGATCTTTCACGGCTGCGTCCCGTGTGATGAGCAGGGGGAGTTCCTGCCGATGCCGATCGAGGGAGTGCAGTTGAGCGGCCTGGAGATGTTCCACGCCATCGAGCGTGTGGTCGCCCGCGCGATGGAGCAGAAGCAGGAACAGCATCTCGACGTGCTGTGGTATCTGTGGAGTGGCCCGCGTTCGCCGCTGTTCGGTAAGGACCGTATCGCCACGCTGGAGCGGGACTTCATCGCCGACAAGACTCCGCACCATGAGACTAAGGATCCCTACTTCGCCCTGATTCACGAGGCGTGGTTCTGTGAGAAGATCCTGGCCGAGTTCGGCGTCGATCCCCAGAGCGGGCTAATCGTCAACGGACACGTACCGGTCCGCATCGAAGCCGGCGAATCCCCCATGAAACGCAGCGGTAAGGCAATCACCATCGACGGAGCGTTCTCGGAAGCCTATGGCGATCACGGCTTCACGCTCGTCCTCGAAGCCAACCGCACCCTCCTCGCCAAACACCATCACTTCGACTCAGTCGACGCAGCTGTCCGCGACGGGGTCGACATCGTCCCCAGCATCACCGTCGTCCGCGAGTGGCCCACCCCCCGCCGTATGGCCGACACCGAACGCGGCGAACAATTCCGCTGCGACATGACGATGCTGGAACGGCTGATCGAACTGTACCGGAACAACGATTTGAGACAGGACGACTGGCGACAAGCTGTGCGGTCATAGCGCCGTGGATTATAATACGCCTGAACATTTCCTGACTCGTTCTTGGCGTCCCCAAAGTCCGAGGATTTTACCGCCAGTCATTCGTAGTTTTGATCAATCCCGGAGCATCGTTGTGCCAACCTTTTTCGTGATCATCGGCATCCTCGCGTTTCTGCTACTCTCTGGATTGCGCATCGCACAGGAGTACCAACGTGGAGTGATCTTCCGACTCGGACGGTACAGTGGGCTACGCGGCCCCGGGTTGTTTTGGGTCATGCCCCTGGGTATTGAGCGTGCGATGATTATCGACATCCGTACGCGGACGGTTTCCGCTGAACAGCAAGAGTCCATCACTCGCGACAGCGTGACCATCAAAGTGAACGCGGTCCTTTGGTATCGCGTCGTGGATGCTGCGAAGTCCGTCATCGCTGTCACGGATTCGTCAAATGCGGTGTATCAATTGGCGCTCACCGGATTGCGTAACATCATCGGCCAGCACGATCTGGACGAGGTACTCCAAGAACGTGATAAGATTAATGGGTTGTTGAAAGAAAGCATATTCAGTTCGACCACACAGTGGGGGCTAGAAGTGGAGCGTTTCGAGATGAAGGACGTTGAGCTGCCAGAAGCCATGCAGCAGGTCATGGCGATGCAGGCCGAAGCGATCCGTGAGAAACGGGCACGAATTATTAAAGCGGAAGCGGAACTGGAAGCGTCGGAAAAACTCGCCGCCGCTTCCGCGCAGATGGCTGGTAACCCAGCGGCACTCGAATTGCGTCGCATGCAAATGATTGCGGAGGTTGGAGCAGAGAGCAATAGTACGATCGTCCTGATGATCCCGTCAGACTTTGTGACGCTTTCCAAGACGTTGTCTGAATACCTTCATGAACTCGCGACCGCAAAACCTCAGACCCCCTGAGACCGCCGCATGGCCGACACCGAACGCGGCGATCAATTCCGCTGTGACATGACGATGCCGGGGCTGCTGGTCGAGCTGTTCCGGAACAACGATCTCCGGCAGGACAACTGGCGACAGGCTGTGCGTTCGTAGCCCCGTGGGAGAGGCTTCCAGCCTCAGTCTTACCCACATTTTTACAAATCTCTACCCCGGTTTCACACACTGCCGGGCCAAATATTCTGGGATTCTTGTGTGGTTATGGTTTGGCATGGGATGTGTTCATGGAATGAGGTGCGACGCGGACCGGGGGTGGTCTGTCGAATGTTCAGGGAGATTGTGATGTGGAACGGAGAGAGTCGCAGCGGCTGGCGGGGGAGTTCCGCCGGTGAGGGAGTGTTGGCATGGCGGCGAGCGATTGGGATCCGGTGGTGTGGGCGGAAGTGCAGTTTGGAACGTGTAAGTTGGGGGATCGACGGAGGAGCAAGCGGCTCGTGAACATGGCACAACAATTTGCGGCCCGGCCCGATGCGAGTACGCCGCAGCAGACCGAGACGTGGGGCGATCTGAAGGCGGCGTATCGGTTGTTCGACACGGACGATGTGACGCCAGCGGCGTTGCGGGAGCCGCATTGTCGGATGGTGCGTGGGGCGTGCCAGCGGGGTGATATTAAG
>JAYTCW010000007.1:0-10457 GCA_043736295.1 Planctomycetota bacterium
GGTTTGCCCCACAGATCATCATGATGACCAGCTTGCGGAATCAGATTCCCGCGATGCTGATGGCTGAGTTGCCACCGGGCGTGGTCATCGGCTCGGCCAGTGTCGGGTGGACCTCGGCGCTGCAACTCAACGACATCGTGATTCCCGATGACCAGGGCCGCCCGTCGCTGACGCTCAAGCATGTGACACTGTCGCGATCGCTGTGGGAGCTGACGCAGTCGAAAGACGATCTCGGAAAGATCGCCGTCGAGAAGCCGGTGCTGAATATCTATCTGGACAACGGGGTGACGAACTATGACAAGTTCTTCGCTCGGCTGGCGGCCAAGAAGGGGAGTGGGAAGCGATCGCTGATCGACCTGCAATTGATGGAGGGGCAGATCGCGATTCGCGAGGAGTCGCGGGCGAAGGCGGTGGCGAAGCCCACTCTCGCCCCGGCCCCCGTGGCCGATGAGGTGGCCCCCCTGCTCTTACCCGAGTCTGGTCCCGCTGCACCGCCCGCGCTGAATGAGCCTGTGATTGTTGATGACGTAGAGGCTCCCGAAGGTCCGGACCTCCCCCCAAAAGTCATCGCTCTCATCGACCTCAAATCCGCGACCTTCAAGAGTCAGCAGTCTGGTGATGAGGAACTTGTGGGCGAACTGACGGCTGTGCTGCGCGAGCCAGCGGTCGAGCAGGCGGTGACCGGGGAACTGCGCTGGAATCTGCCTGGTGGAGCGGAGACGGGCATCGGGAGCGGCCAGTTCAAACTGGACGTGCCATCGCTGCCGCTGGGCGTGTTGTCCCCGTGGCTGGCCTCGTTCACCTCGGGACGCGATCTGTCGGGCGAGATTTCGCTCAATGCCAACGCCGAAGTCGTGCCCTCCGAAAAAGGACTGCTGCTGGCTGCTCAGATCAAAGTGCCGCACCTTGATCTGCGATTGAGTCCTGTTGACGCTCAGTCTCCGCCGTTCCGCTGGGTGGGGGACGATCTGCTGTTGCTCACTGAGGGGCAAGGCGATCTGGACGGGCAACTGTTGACCATTGAATCGGTCCAACTGCGAACGCCGATTGTGAACGCGGACTTGGCCGGGACAGTGAGGGATCTCCCCGGTCAGGCTATCTGTGGGCTGGTCGGGAAGTGCGATCTCAACCTGGCGGATCTGCTGGCGGGGTTGCCCCCGAAGTGGGCCGACAAGATTCAAGTCGAGGGGTTACAGCTGGGCGAGATTCGTGTCGAGGGGGCACTGCGCCCAGGCTCGGCCTCTACATCGGCCCCGGTCGCCGTCGTGGAGGGCGAGGCCGCCCCGGTGGCTGCCATGGGCATGCCGCTGCGCATCAATGCGGATGTGCAGTGGGCCTCGGCGAACGTGATGGGGTTCCAGTCGGAGAATGCACTCGTCAGCGTCGATTGGTCCGAGAGACAGCTGTCGATCAATCCGAACAGGTTGCCGGTGGGGAGTGGTCAGTGGGTCGCCTCGCCGCGGATTGAGTTCACTCCCGAGGGGAATTATCTGGTGTTCGATGGCGGTCCGGTGTTTGAGAATGTCGACTTCACGCAGGAGATGAGTGAGACTTGGCTGCGGTACGTCTCCCCGCTGCTGGGCTCCGCCACGAGTATTGAGGGGAGTTTCTCGTTGTCGGCTTCGCCGCTGCGTGTGGCTCTGGCTCCTCCGCATGAGGGCGACTTCAAGGGGGTCATCGCGATTCATTCGGCCATGGTCGGACCGGGTCCGCTGGTGAAGCAGATCCTGACATCGATCTCGGCGTTGCAGACGATGCTGGGGCGCAACGCCGCTGCTAACGCCAATTGGATGCAAGTCGATGAACAGCAAGTCCCGTTCGCCTTTGTCGATGGGCGGGTCTACCACAAGGATCTGACGGTCGGACTGGGCGATGTGGTCGTGCAGAGCGAAGGGTCCGTCGGCCTCGACGAGACGATCGACTTCCGTATTTCGGTGCCGATCCCGGACAAGTGGACGACCGGAAAGCCATTGCTCGCCAATCTGAAGGGGGAGGTGATCCCGCTCGATATGCAAGGAACTCTCGATAGACCTCAACTCGATGGCCGGGCGCTGGCCAACTTCGGCAAGCAGATCGGGTTCAAGAGTGCGGGCGGCCTGCTTCAGCAACTGCTTGAGAAGCGTTTGGAGAAGAAGGAGAATGGGGAAGTGCCTGCCACGCCTCGGCCACGACGACAGCGGTGAGAGCGAGCGGCCAGTGAAAACCGCCCCGCAAGACTTCCGAAGTCTCCGGAAGTCTTGCGGTACGCGAAGGCGGGACGTTCGACGGGGAGCGAACGTGGATCAACCGCCATCGTTCAGCATCTGGCGGACCACCATGATGGCTGCGGGGCCGACGAGGACCACGAAGATTCCGGGGAAGATGAACAGCACGAGCGGGAAAATGATCTTCACACCCGTCTTTTGGGCCTGTTCTTCGGCCATCTGCCGCCGCTTGATGCGCATGCTGTCGGATTGCACACGGAGAGCGTTGGCGATTGAGGATCCGAACTTCTCGGCCTGAATCAGAATCGCGACCAGTGTCTTCACGTCGTCGACCCCGGTTCGCACTCCCAGATCATGCAGCACGTCACGGCGGGCCCGGCCCATTTGCAACTGCATGTTGCAGGCGGTGATCTCCTGGCAGAGCTCCACTGCGGTGTCAGTGAGTTCTTCGTTCACTCGCCGCATCGCCGCATCCAGACCGAGACCGGCCTCCACACACACGACCAGCAAGTCCAGTGCATCGGGCATCGAGAGGAAGATGGCTTCCTGTCGCATGGAGACCATCACGCGCAAGGCAATGACGGGGATGTAGAATCCAACTCCGGCGACGCCGACAACAGTCATCAGAGCGTTGGTCGTCATGCCTTGGAAGTAAAGACCCGATACGCCTCCAATGACGGCGAAGACTCCCATGAAGAGCATCTTCAGAGACAGATAGATCATCGGAGCGTGGGGTGACGAAAAGCCCCCGTTGGCCAGTTCGACCTTGAGCGCGTTCTGTTCGAGTTCATTCTGCGGCTGGAGCGCCTTGGACAGGGTCGGAGCTGCCGCTTTCAGCATGCCGCCCACGGTGACGTTCTCCTCCTTGCGGTCCTTGCGGCGGCGCGGATCACGCAACTCTTTGAGACGTTCCGAGGTGCGGTTTTCCTTGTCGCCGAAGAACAGCGTCGAGAGGCACCACACGGCAGCAGTGATGCAACCCGCAATGGCAAACGGAATCAGGTAGGCCATGTTCATGTATCGCTCCGGTCATCCCGTGTGGAACGGGGTCAGTCTGTCTGAGAGTGGGGGAACTGATGTGGGGTCGCCCGTGTGTCACACCTTGATCTGAACGATCTTCTTAATCGACCAGGCTCCGAGCATCTGCAAACCAATGGCCACGCCGACCATCTTGCGGCCCATTTCATCGGTGAACAAAATCATCACGTAGTCGGGATTCATCTTCCACACGCACAAGAAGATCGCCACTGGCAATCCCATCAGCACGATCCCGCTGATGCGGCCTTCCCCGGTCAGGGCCTGCACATGGCCCAGCAGTTCCTGGCGTTCGCGGGTTACGTGCGAGATCTTGTCCAGAATTTCGGCGAGGTCTCCACCCGACTGACGCTGGATCGCGACGGCGGTGGCGAAGAATTTCAAGTCGAGGTTCGGCACCCGTTTGAACATGTTCTTGAGGGCGATGTCGAGCGGGATGCCGAGGTTCTGCTCTTCATAAGTGATGTTCATCTCTTTCCCGATCGGGTCTTGCATTTCATCACAGACCACCTTGAGTCCCGACGCCAGGCTATGACCGGAACGCAACGCACGGGCAATCAGAGACAAGGCTTCCGGAAGTTGCTTGGTGAACTTTCCGAGTCGGCGACTGCGACGAAACATCATCCACAGCAATGGCAGAGTCCCAAACACAATCACGGCGATGGGGAGAAACGCGACTTGGGGAACGGCGACAAAACAGAGCACCGCCCCGAGCAATCCGCAGCCACCACTGATGAGGATGAAGGTCTCCGGGGTGATTGGTGAGTCAGCCTGCGCAAACATCAGCTTCAAGTCGAAGCGCTCAGCGATTGATTTAAAGACCCCGTTCAGTCCCTCGAGCCCGTCCTTCATCAGGGTTTCTCGGGTCAGTACCGACTCATCCGCCGACTTCTTGCCCGCGAGAACCTGCAGTCGATCCTCGACCGTGTTATTCCCGCGTTCACTGAAGAGTGAAGCGAGCGCAAACACCAATCCAGTGACACCGGCGAACGCGAGTCCCGAGATGAGCAGCGGATCCATGACACGGTTTCCACAGAGATAAATCAGAAGACGGTGATCGAACAGGGAGGAGCAGACAAGATCAAAACAAACTTCCGAAGTCTCGGAAGACTTCGGAAGTTTTCGCAAACGCACTAGCCGAGTGATCTCGCGGCGAACAGGTTCTGCGGCAGACGCACCCCCGCAGCTTCCAGACGCGGCATGAACGACGGGCGAACTCCGGTCGCTTCGAAGTGACCGTACGCCTTGCCGTCCGAGTCGATGCCGTCCTGCACGAAGCGGAAGATGTCCTGCATGATGATCGTGTCCTGCTCCATGTTCAGAACCTCCGTGATATAGGTGATCTTGCGGGGGCCACCTTGCAGACGACTCGCCTGGATGACGAGATCCACAGCCGACGCCAACTGTTGACGGATTGCCTTGAGCGGCAGGTCCATGCCGCCCATGGTGATCATCGTTTCGATACGGGCCACGGCGTCACGCGGGTTATTGGCGTGGACGGTGGTCAGCGATCCATCGTGACCAGTGTTCATGGCCTGGAGCATGTCGAGGGTTTCAGGTCCGCGACATTCCCCGATGATCACCCGGTCAGGACGCATACGCAGGGCGTTCTTCACGAGGTCGGTGGCGGTGATGCGGCCCTTGCCTTCGATGTTCGCTGGGCGTGTTTCCAGTCGCAGGACGTGGTCCTGTTGCAACTGGAGTTCGGCGGCGTCTTCGATGGTGATGACGCGGTGGTCGGCCTGGATGAAGCTTGACAGAGTGTTGAGCAGAGTGGTCTTCCCGGAGCCGGTTCCGCCGCTGATGACGATGTTGATACGAGCCTTGATCGCCCCTTCCAGCAGCATCACCATTTCGGGGGTAAAGGCCCCGAAGTTGAGCAGGTTTTCGAGCGTCATCGGCTTGGAGCCGAACTTACGAATGGTAATCGCGGGGCCATCGAGCGCCAGCGGCGGAATGATGGCATTCAGACGCGATCCATCGGGCAGACGGGCGTCGCACATCGGCGAGGTTTCGTCGATGCGGCGACCGACGCGTGACACGATGCGGTCCAGAATCTGGAGCAGGTGATCATTGTCGCGAAACGTCACCGCATGCTTGATGATGCGGCCATGCTTTTCGACGAAGACCTTTTTCGGACCGTTGATCATGATGTCGGCGATCCCCTCTTCCTTCATCAGGATTTCCAGGGGACCAAAGCCGAAGGTCTCGTCGAGAACTTCTTCGATCAGCCGCTCGCGCTCCGAGCGATTGAGCAGCGGGTTTTCGGTATCGCACAGATGCTCGACCACCAGTCGGATCTCCCGCCGGAGCGAGTCGCCCTGCAACTCCCCCAGGCGGTTCATGTCGAGTTTGTCGACCAGTTTGCCGTGGATCAACCGCTTGAGCTTTTCGAACTCTTCGGCGGAATTCTCCTGGCGGTTCATGGTTCGTGAACCGGCGGACGGTGTCATGCGACTGGGAGGGGGGGCCATGGCTTCGGACTCCGTTGTGGTGGTCGTGATGCAAACTGCGAGGGGGGCAGCTGACTCGCCTTGAGGGCGAGCGGGAATCGCCTGGCACTCCGGACGCAATGCCGGAATTCAGGCTTCTCCGCTCAACCATACGCCACAAAAGCCACCGATGATTTCTGGCGGCAGAAAATGTTTCCCAAATGCAACAGGCCGCAAAGTCAGGGGAACGACTGTCCCTGCGGTGGAATCGCTCCATCCGGTCGGATTGCTATCAACGGCAAGATCGAAATGACCAATACAAAAAGCGAGTGTGGATGGCTGGGGGCGTGGGCGCTCGCCCGGCTTCGACCCGACAAGGATCGATTCCGGCCACACCCCCAGTCATACCACACTCGCTCGTGAAGGATTCAGTGAGATTAAAGGCAACTTGCGTGCCACGACCTGAACCTTTCCGATGCCCGTGAAATCCTTGTGTTTCAAGGTGACTTGAGCGGCACTGCTCCCTCGCCTGCCCACTTCTCCGGCAACTGTGCGCGCAGTCTCATCCTTTCCACAAATCTCGCAAACGGGGGCTGGACAATGCCTCGGATTCGTCTGCCAGCTCTTTTGTGCTTCGCACATAAAGAGGCATGAGTCGTACTCTTATCCCAGTCTCTCAAAAGGCGACCGCATTTGAATCGGCCTACTCGTCACAGCCACGCTCTGTTTCACCGTGCGTGGCCTCGTGATTGGGCAGTGGGGGTTCGGTAAAGGGCCGGGGATTCCCCTTCGGTTGTGGCGAAGTCGCGTTGGAAATGGTGTACTAGTTCAGCGATTGCAAGGGAAATGAATGACTGTGCGATTGTGGCACACTCGGCGATATGCTCAGAGAGTCTGCGATGTGCCGCATCACACCACTTTCGAGAAGGGCGAATACACGCCGAGCACACGACAGACTGCCAGTTTTCTGTTAGACTGCGACTCCCGAAAGCGGCCTGAATTCGCTCGCGGGACAGAATGGATTCCGCCCCCTTGATGACTGCTTGTCCAGCTGTCGATGAGGCTCCGGGCCGAGCTTCGGGAGAGTGCTCCGAAGCCGCTGGAGTTTCCGCCGATTGGCCAGCGGTCTGGAGCGTCTTTGTGACCGATCAGAACACGCCAGCCACGCCTTCCGCCGCCCAGGATTCCGCCGGTTACGGAGCTGACCAAATCCAGCACCTCGAAGGGATCGAGGGAATTCGGCACCGTCCGCAGATGTATATCGGGTCGACCGACAATGTCGGCCTGCACCATATTCTGTTTGAAGTCACCGACAACGTCCTCGACGAGTTCGTGAACGGATTCGCCAAGACGCTGTCCGTCACGATCAACGCTGATGGCTCTGTCACGGTGGCCGACGATGGTCGGGGCATCCCCGTGGGCAAGATGGCTGGCAAGGACCAGACCGCTCTGGAAGTCGTCTTCACCGAGATCCACGCGGGCGGAAAGTTCGACCGCAAAGCCTACACCACCGGCACCGGCGGTCTGCACGGCGTCGGCATTACAGCCACCAACGCCTGTAGCGAGTGGCTGGAAGCGGAGGTCCGCCGCGAGGGACACGTCTGGACGATGGGCTTCGCACAGGGGCGCATGATTACTCCGTTGTCGAAGCTGGGGGCGACCGAGCAAACTGGAACGAAGATCACCTTCAAGCCCGATTCGGCCATCTTCTCGACCACGACGCTCATCTACGACACGGTGCATAAGAAGCTGCAAGACTGTGCGTTCCTGAACCCCGGCATTCGGGTGTACCTCAAGGACGACCGCACCGGCCAGAACGATTCGTTCTACTACGAGGACGGCCTGCGCGAGTTCGTCCGCTGGCTGAACCGCACCGAGACGCCGCTCTTTCCCGATGTGATCCGCATCACGGGCCAACTCGACACAACCGTGGTGGATGTGGCGTTGCAATGGAACGATGGGTACTCGGAGAACATCCGCTCGTACGCCAACGGCATCTACAACCCCGAGGGCGGCACGCACATGTCGGGGTTCCGCACTGCCCTCACCCGCACGATGAACAACTACGGCAAGCAGGCGGGCATCTATAAGGACGCCACCCCCGCCGGTGAAGACTTCCGCGAGGGTCTGGCCGCCGTCATCACCGTCCGCATCCCGAACCCGCAGTTCGAATCTCAGACCAAGATCAAGCTGACCACTCCGGAAGTCGAAGGGGCGGTCAACTCGGTCATCGGCGATGGCCTCGCCAAGTTCTTTGAAGAGAACCCCTCCACAGCCAAGATGATCGCCCAGAAGGGCCAGCGGGCTGCCGAAGCTCGCGAGGCCGCCAAGCGCGCCCGCGACCTCGCCCGCGACAAGAGCAAGGTCTCCGGTGGCGGGCTGCCCGAGAAACTCCGCGACTGCCGCAACCACGACCTGCGCATCTCCGAGCTGTACCTCGTGGAAGGTGACTCCGCCGGTGGCTCTGCCGACACGGGGCGCGACTCCGGGAACCAGGCCATCCTGCCTCTGCGCGGGAAGATCATCAACGTCGAAAAGGCTCAGCTCGTCAAGGTCTTGGCCAATACCGAAGTCGCCTCGCTCTTCAAAGCCATCGGCATCGCCCCGATGGCCGAAGAGATCGACATCATGAAGCGGCGCTACGGCAAGATCATTCTGATGACCGATGCCGATGTCGACGGCTCGCACATCCGCACGTTGCTGCTGACCTTCTTCTTCCGCCACATGCGGGAACTGGTCAAGCAAGGCTGCGTCTACGTGGCCCAGCCGCCGCTGTACCGCGTGTTCCAGAAGAGCAAGCGGAACCAGAAGCCGCGCTATGTGCAGACCCAAGAGGAGATGATGTCCGAACTGCTCGGACTGGGGCTGGAGGGGACCAAGCTGGTCGTGAAACCTCGCGCCAATCTCATCGCAGCTCGCTACGGGTCGAAGGTCGCCGCCACAGAACCGTTCACCATCGAAGGCGAACAACTGAAGAAGCTGGCCGATCTGATGGACCTCGTCGAGGTTCAGTTGGAGACGCTCGAACGCCGGGGGATCGAACTTCGCACACTGGCGACGCACCAGGTGAACCCCGAAGGGTTGCTGCCGCGCTACCGCGTGTTCCTGGGGGCCGCCCAGCACTGGTTCACGACCAAGCCGGAGCTCGACGCCTTCCTGGCCGAGGCCGAGAAGAAGGCGGGCGGCGAACTCAAGATGGCCGATGAGCCGCTCGCCAAAACAGCCGAGGAGGGCAGCGAGCCGAAGGCCCACCAAAGCTCCCTGCAAGTCAACGACCTGCACGAAATCCGCACGATCAACGAGACGATCAAGCGTTTGCAGGCCGAGTTCGGCCTTACGCTCAACGACTTGCTCGTCTCACCCCCGGTGAACGGCGAGCCGGTCCACCCGTACCAACTCGAACACGACGTGACCCCCCGCAAGCTGATGAGCATCCGCGAACTGGTCAGCTCGATCCGCACCATCGGCGAACGCGGCCTGATCTACACCCGGTTCAAAGGTCTGGGCGAAATGAACCCGGACGAGCTGTACGAAACCGCCATGGACCCGCACAACCGCATCCTCAAGCGAGTCGCCCTGGAAGACGCCGCCGCCGCCGAAGAAATCTTCCGCGTCCTGATGGGCGAGCAGGTCGAACCCCGCCGCGAGTTCATCGAGAAGCACGCGCTGGAGGTGAAGGATCTGGATATCTGACGACCCCTCTCCCCCGAGCCGGAAGCGTCAGCGCCCGGAGCATTCCGCATGCTGATGATCCAATCGGCACCACTGGCGAGGGCTTTGACTCGCCAGTGCAGTTCGCGGTATAAAGTCCAGCAGAGACTAGCGGCCCCAAGCGACCGTCAGTGGCTCCTGGCGCTGGCCCACCACATGTGATGTAGTCCATGTTTACTCCGTGACCCAGTCCGTTTTCTCATGTAGCGGATGAAAGGACACCATGACCACGGCTGTGTACCTGGATGCGACGATTCCGTCCTTCTATTACGAAGAGCGACCGGGGACGATTCTTCGGGCGTGGCGGGAAATCACGATTGCGTTTTGGGAATATGCAGTTGGCCGGTACGATCTGATCGTGAGCGATGAAACCCTGCGCGAGTTGGAGGATCATGGCTACCCCGGAGACAAGCGCAGCCGTTGTTTGGAATTGGTCGTCGGGTTGCCACGTTTGGCAGTGACTCCGGAGGTCATCGAGTTGGCGGGTTACTACGTGGACGAGGGGGCCATGCCGTCCAACGACATCGGTGACGCGGTGCATCTGGCCTGTGCGACGTGGTATCGGGTTCCCTATCTGCTGACGTGGAATTGCAAGCACCTCCCAAACGCCAACAAGTTCGAACACATTCAAGTGCTGCACGCACGCCGCCGCCTGGTGTCACCCATGATCGTTACCCCCGAACAATTGTTGGAGTTGGAACCATGATTTCTGTGCCGCTGATTGACGAACTGCGTGAGACGCGTCGTCGCCTCGCAGAGGAATGTTCTGGCGATCTTCATCGCTACGCCGAGATGCTGATGCGGGTTTCCGAGCGTCTCCCCGGACAGTATATCCGTTCTCCGCTGACTCACGAGAGGTCGAGCGAGACGCGGCAGCGTCCACAACCGCAGCGTGTCGAAGCATGACGATGACCGTCCGCTCCCCATCGCAAGGTGCAGATTGTTCCGTGGGTCAAGGTCGCGTTGATGGCACCTCGGCGGGGTGGCCCATCCCTGAAAGAAATGCGGTTGTCAAGGGGGGTTTGGAATGGATTCTTGGGTGTTCTGGGGGCGGGAGGTACGGTCCTTGAGCGGG
>JAYTCW010000008.1:0-14970 GCA_043736295.1 Planctomycetota bacterium
GGACCCAGGCCGAGAAGCTGAAGGCAGCGGAGAAGAAGCCCGCCGCCGCCGCGACTCCCGCAGTCCAGAAGAAGGCGGAGTAACGGGGGGCAGGAATGAAGATTGTGTGCGACTCACTTCAGGAAATCTGCACCGCGTGCGTACATTTTCTACGTGAGTCACACAGATGTCCGACAGAGAACCAACTGCCGCCTCTGAATCTGTAATCCTCTGCTCTGCCAATCATTCCAGTCTGCGTGTCGTGAGAGGGGTCTCGCTGGCCGAGTCAATTCTCGGTGGTCTGAAATCCTCTGTCCCCCGCAGGGGTTGCCCACCATCGCCCAGGGTCGCAACCCAGGATCGCACCTTGGGAAACGTGACTCGGAGGCAGCCCAACCCTGAAGGGGTTGTGCACCCGCGCGAACTGTGTGGAACCCCTTCGGGGTTCTTTCACCTTGGGCGATCTGCCCCAGGATGCGCTCCCTGCGGTCGCGACCTTGGGCTGTGATGTGTCGACCCCTTCGTGGTGTAGAGGTCGGATCAATAGAGGGGATTTTCTGGCTGATAGCTGATAGCTGATAGCTTCGGTGGCGGCCATGCCGCGCTGCGTACTGGCTGGGTCGATCAGCCCGTTGAATCACGTGGCAAGGGCATCTGGCCCATGCGTGATACGCTTGGAATCACGGGCTGGAAGCCCAGTGCCACGGACTTTTCAATAGTCTGTGAGGCCGATTTTCTCACACCAAGGCACCCCGGATGATCGGCCCGAGTGCTTGTGACCTTGATTGCTGCGAAGCCGTGTTCGTCAGTCAGCCGCCATCGAGCTGCGAGGCGAGCCTGAGCCGCTGCGGTTCTCTTCGTGCCTTCCACGATGGCCTGTGCGCTGGACCGTGAGCTTCCCTAGGTCCGTTCCACCCGGACCTAGGCGTCCAGTCGACGAGGGCACTCACCAAATTGTGGAACGCTCTCGTGTCGTCAACCGGCCTTGTGGCATAGAACTTGGCGCACACACGGTAATACGGCCACGATCAGTGCGAGGTGCGGCCACTCGGAACACTGAAGAAACCACTGCCGCCACCTGCGTGAGTGCCCTGTTGCAAATCGAGGGTCGATGGCGTTCTGGGCGGCACGACGGGCAGGGGGCGACCGGCGGCACGGCGGGCGTCGGCCAGCTTCAAGGCACCGGCGATGAACTCGTCGATCTGTTTATGGTCGGACAGTGGGGCCTGGATGGCGAGGCTGTCGCCCAGAGAGATGACACGGACTTGCATCTCCCCCCCATCAATGGTGAGGGCGAACTGCTCAACGGCTTGAGCGAAATTCTCGATCCCGTTGCCGTCCTCCCCTTCAGTGTTCAGGTCATAGAACCTCAAACGAGTTAGATTTGTCATCTTGTCGGCGGTCGTGATGTGCAGTACCCCCCGCTCCACGTAGGTGTCGAGTTCCGTGCCGTTGATGTTCTCCAGCAGCATCGAAAGAGTATCGTCCAGAGAATGCGTCCCGACGAATTTCAGCCGGGCCTCAGCGTCGAGCCCCGCATCGGTCAAGGCTTGCTCATCCAAGCGGACTGACACGCCCGAGGTTTCCCCCACGAAGCTCATGATTTCGCTGAGAGTATTGTCCGGGAACTCCAGAGTGATCTCCTGGTCGAGAGCCTCGTAGACCTTGAGGTCTTTGGCACTCAGCTGGCGGAACGCGGCGACTGCCGGGCCGTGATGCCCATGTTTCGCCTGGCCGCGTGACAAATATTCTTCCGCAGTCTTTTCCATTGCTTCGGCAGTGGCCGCTGCGTCGTCGTCTTTCTCGGCGACTTCTGGAACTTTCGCCTCGTCGTCGGCCTGGCCCGGAGCGTCATCCTTCTCCTCAGGGGCGGGGGCCTTGTCGTTATCCTTCTCCGAGGCGTCTTCTCCACCAGGGACTTTGGCCTCTTCGGCCTGAGCCAGGAGGAACGTCTGCGGCTCCTCCTCGAACCCTCCCAGTCCGGTCTCGGTTCCGATGACCCCCGACGGTGTCCCCGATCCCGGTGAGTCGCCAGAACCCGGCACTCCTCCGGCCAAGGCTCCGAACAACACGGCCCCGCCGACGGTCAACGTCCCGGCGGCTCCGACGAACAACGCTGTGGCTTTGCTGGCAGCTGACATGGCGGCAAGTTCCTTTCCTGCGAGTTGAAGGGCCACCGAGCCGCCCGCTGTCAGCGATGTGCCGACAGCTGCGCCCGATGCAGCCAGAGTGACAGTGGATGTGACCAGGGCAGCGGGCGGAGCAGCCGAAGCCACCGACGCCCCCCACCCGACGGCGGCCAAGGCCACCGACAGAGTGATTCCGCGACGCACCAGTTTGACCCGCAGCTCCTGCTTGGCCCGCTTCAACCGACTTTCGACGGCGGAAACGGTGATGCCGAGTAGCTGGGAGATTTCCTGGTGCGAACGCTCTTCCAGATAGAACAACACGAGTGGAGCCCGATGGATCTCCGGCAGTTGCTGAAGCTCCTCGTCGAGTGACTGGCGTTCGTGGGACCGCATCATTTCGTAGAACGGATCGTCTTCGACCGCAGTGACCATCTCGACTCCCGTTTCGGTCCCGGACCGTTCGGCGAACTTCCGGGCCAAAGCCCGCCGCCCGATGTTGCGAGCTGTGCCGTGTAACCAGGAGGCCAGTGAGGTCGAGCGCTGGATCTTGCGAGCCGACTGCGCCAGGACGAGGAATGTCGCCTGGAACACATCGTCCGCGAGATGACGGTCGTTCACCAGCCGCACAGCGACTTGATAGACCATCGAGCCATGCCGCTCGACGATCCGGGTCAGGGCGATCTGGGCTGCGACCTCCCCCGGTTTCGAGGCGATGAAGTCCCGCAGGAGTTCGGCATCCGAGGTGATCTCGGCGGCAGAAGTCACTGCGGCATCCGCTCCTGCCTGCACCTTCGCATCCACCACCGGTGGGTTCGCCAGTCCAGACCGGTCCAGAGAACAGCTCTCTCGAAGGAGGCTGCCCGAGTCAGACCAGGCGAGGCTGGCAGTGGGAACTTGAACAGACATGAGCCACGTCTCGGAGTCGAGTGGGCGTTGCAAGACGGGTGATTGAGTGAGCAATCTGTCTGGCCAGACTGATTGATCACACTCTGTGCAGAACACGCCGAACCCCGGATGTTCGACGTGGCCCGTATCTTAGTGTAGCGAGGGGACCAAACCGGTCAGGATTTTCTGAAAGATTGCCGGGAACGGGAGTCAATCGGTAACATTCTGAGATCAGTCCCACGATTCTCTGCACCGGTCCCTCCCGAGGTTGTCATGCCGCATCCCTTTTCCGTCGTACGGTTCCTGGTCCTGATGCTCATCTCTTTTGGATGGTCGGGACTGGGGGTCGCGGAGGACAAGACCGCTCCGGCAAAGGCCACCGGCACTGAGGCGGCTGACTGGCAGATCATCATTCTGCAGGGGCAGAAAATCGGGTATGCCAATTCGATCACGCGGACCGAAGACCGCGACGGAAAGCCGGTCACCATCACCGAGGTCTTCACGCGGATCACGATCAAACGCTTTGGCGGCAAGCTGACGACCGATGTCAACATGCGGACCGAAGAGGACGCCGAGGGGCATCTGCTGTCGTTCTACTCGCTTCAGGACAACCCGCCGTTCAGCAAGACCGAGTCCCGAGGGACGATCAAAGGCAACGTCGCGACCGTGGCGACCACCTCGTCCGGCAAGACCTTCACCAAGGAGATTAAACTCCCCGACGACGTGAAGTCGCCCAACTGGTTCGATCGGTCGGTGAAGGACTCTCCCATGAAGATCGGGGAAACACGGTCCTTCCGCATGTTCGAAGCGACCATGGGACAGATCGCAAATGTCTCCGTCAAGCAGCTGGAACCAGAGACGACAAAGCTGCTCTCGGGCGAGGTCGTCAAGCTGAACAAGTCCGAGATGACCCAGTCGATTCTTCCCGGTGTGACCTCGACGCTCTACACCGATGACGCGGGAGAGGTCAAGAAAATGAGCATGGGACTGCTCGGCATGGAGACGTTTAGTTGCACCGCAGAAGAGGCGCTGAAAGAACTGGCAGCTGCGGAGATTGATCTGGGTGTGGAGACGCTGATCAAGGTGGGCGTGATCGATCGGGCGTATGAGACGCGGAAGGTGATATACAAGCTGGAGGCCGCCGACTTCGACCCGAAAGCTGTGTTCCTAGAGAGCCCGACGCAGCGGGTCGTGACTGGAGAGGCTGGAGTGTTCCAACTGATCGTGACAGCTGTCGATGCGGGGACTGCCGGGACAGAGCCCGCTCCGGATGCAAAGTATCTCTCCTCATCGCGGTTCGTGGATCTGGAAGACCCGCTGATCGTGAAGCTGGCCAACGAGGCAGCGGGGGCCCAGACCAATCCAGTGAAGATCGCGATCCAGGCCGAAGCGTTCGTCCACAAGCACCTCAAGCTGAAGAACTTCGCGACCGCAATGGCCACCGCGTCAGAGGTCGCCGCCAGCCAATCGGGGGACTGCACCGAGCATGGCATCCTGTTGGCGGCCTTGTTGCGAGTGAAGAAAATCCCGTCGCGCGTGGTCACAGGGCTGGTCTATGCCCCATCGCTGAAGGCGTTCGGCGGGCACATGTGGACCGAGGCGTACCTCAACGCATGCTGGGTGCCGCTGGATGGCACACTGGCCAAGGGGCACGGCGACGCGGTGCATCTGAAGACGGGGGACAGTGCCCTGGAAGACAGCGGCTCTCTCCCGGTCGAGAGCTTTCTACCGTTGATTCATATCATCGGCCGGACGAAGCTGAGCGTCGAAAAAGCCGAGTATGCGGAGTAGTCTTTCGCTTGGTGGGAAACGAGCAGGCACGGGTACATTCGCCAATTAGCGGTCCCCAAGATCAGCAACCCGACGCGTCAGCGAGGCCGACCGTCGAGAGGAGTGCCGCCAAATCGCGTTCCACCTTGGGCCGAATCACCGGGCGGCTTCTGGGTGCCGGTCTCTCCGGCGAGCATCGAGAGACGTACGACCTCGCTGACGCGTCGGGTTGTGAGTCTCAGAGACGCCAACAATCAGGCCCCCTTGACCAACCCCAGATCGACCAGCTTCTCACGACACTCATCCCGCTCGCGCGAGCGCTGCAGTGGTCGCCACTGTTCGTCCTGAGCTTCCAGGAACAGCTCCTCGCCGACGGGCATACCGACTCCCTGCGAGGCGGCCAACTGGGTCAGTCGCTGGATGACCCCCGACTCCAACCGCGAGAGCGACATCGCATCGCGGCGGTAATCGATGAACGCCTCCCACACGATCGGGAAGAGTTTCGCCACGATCTGCTCGCCAATCATCGTCGCGTACTGCCGGATTTCGAGTTGGGCATGAGAGTCCATCCGCAGGGCCAGGAAGTGCAGCAGGTTGTGCAGATCGATTTTCCAGTACGCTTCGGTGTAGCTGCACAGTGGCAGGTCTTTGCGGGCCTGCTCGCGGGCGACACCGACCTCCAGCCGCTCTTGGTACAGACGTTCGGCGGACTTCTGAAATTCGGCCTCGGACTCGGTCAGCTTCTGCCCCATCTCTGTCGAGAGGAAGCCTTCACTCCCCTGCCGGTTGTTGGTGGCCTGAGTTCTCCACTCTTCGGGCAGGGTCGTTTGCAGCGAATCGATCGCCACCGAGTAGCGGGTGCTGTACTCGTTGACGCTGGCCATGCGGTGCCGAATCCACTGCCGCCAGCAGTCCATCGGCACGCGAACCAACAGCTTGATCTCGGCCATCTCCATCGGCGTCGTGTGTCGATGCCGCATCAGGTAGCGAATCAACGTGCGGTCGTCGGAGACGTGCCGAGTCCCCTCGCCGTAGCTGACGCGGGCCGCCTGCACGACTGCGGAGTCGTCGCCCATCGTGTCGACGAGACAGACGAACCCGTCATTCAGAACCGGGAACTTCTTCCAGCGCAGTGCTTCGACAGTTTGAGAATTGGACGCCATGGGATTCCTGCACCGTGATGTGTGGCTAGAGAGTACGAAGTGTCACACGCGAGCGGTCCGTCGCGGACACATCTTCCCCCGGCTCAAATCGCCTTCGCGACCGGCGGGTGGGTGATTCTGGCGACTGCGTCGGTCGGATGCCAGCCGAGAGTGGAAGAGGCCCCCCGCTGTTGGCTGCATCTCGGCACCAGCCCTCACAGACGCGTCGGGTGACTCAAGCCCAAGCGACTCATCCGCGATTCGAAGCAGCGATTGCCCAGAGCAGTTTTCTTGGCTGACTCGCGACTCACAGCACGATATGATGGTCTGATCGGTGACACCTGCCCAGCGTCCCCACTCCCCGATCAGGAGTTCCACTCATGCCCCAAGCGATTGCCAATCCGGATGACCTGCGGGCTTTTGCGGCCAAGCTGAAGCAGTTCAACAATACCTTGACGGACCAAGCAGCAATGCTGCTGTCCAAGCTGGATGTGATGAGTGCCAGTTGGCGAGACCAGGAGAACTTAAAATTCTCGGAGGAGTTCAAGGAGCATATTCGGCTGCTGGGGCAGTTTGTCGAGGCCAACAACACTCACATTCCTTACCTGCTGCGGAAGGCCGACCGGCTGGACGAGTATTTGCAGCAGCGATGATGGAAGGTTGATGGTTGATGGTTAATCGACAGAGCAACTTCTTAGATAGACCATCGCCGCCCCGCAATCCTCCTCCCCTCTGTCGATCAACCATCAACGATCCCCCGCCCTATGTCCGGCAACGTCCAAGTCACATCGATCGAGGTGGTCAAGGAGTTCGCTCCGAACCTCGCTTTTATGCAGGAAGAACTCAAAGCCGTTCTCTCCGCGATTCAGATTGAGATGCAGCGGGCCATCGGTTGGATTGAACAAGATCGTCCGCGTTATTGGCAGACCCAGCTCAAGCGAGCCTTCGACAAAGTGGCGGAAACCCGCACCTCTCTAACGACCTGCCAAATGCGAACCGTGGCTGGTCGTCACCCCAGTTGCATAGAAGAGAAGGTGGCGCATGCTGCTGCTAAACGACGACTGGAGTTTTGCCAGGAGCAGATCGAGCTGGTCAAACGCTGGGGAGTCAAACTGCATCATGAGGCCGACGAGATGCGGGGACGGATGGCAGGCTGTCAGCGGCTCGCGGAATCCGATCTGACAAAGTCGATGGCGTTGCTGGCGAACGTGGTCGAGAGCCTGGAGCGCTATGCTGGGATCTACGCCGGTCCACTGAGCGATGCGGCACTGACGACGGGAGAGTCCCAGCCTGCGGAGCGAGCGCCAGAGTAGAGACTCGGGTGAATGATTGGGAGTACGTGTTTCCTGGGCGTCGTTGTTGATGCAGTCGGTTTCCTGGGCCCGGCGTACATGGATTGGCATGAACCTCGACATGAGAGTTGAGTCAACCCCACCCCGAAGGCTCGCGATACGATCTCGCGTCATTCGATGGATGCAGCGATCTGCTGTTCCAACTCCGCAATCAGCGGGTCGAACTTGGGGATGTCGGCCGCGTTGTTCCCTTGTTCGTGTTTGCGGAACAGGAGGAGATATGTCACGTTCTGCGGGCGATGGCGGTGGAAGAAGTATTCGTTCTTCCTCCGGATCAGCTGGGACAGGGCCGCTTCGTCGCCGGTCTTGATCTCTTTCGCCTGGCACGGTGTGAGGGCTGAGACCAGCTGCGCGGCAGAGCGCGCGTAACCGTCGGAGGTCAAATGCTGGCCATTGTCGGTGATCCGCCGGAGTTCGTCGTCATGCCGGGCGGGCGGCAACGACATCGGAGCGTAAGTGGCACCGATCGTCTTCGCCAGCGAGCGAATCGCCTCCTGGTAGATCCGGACCAGTTCGTTGTAAGCATGGGGCGGGGGGAGTGGCGGTTGCATCGCTACCATCTCCATCGGCCCGAGGAGAATCACGCGGGCACCTTCAGCGCTGACCGCCTGGCAGTCGACGATCAGCTTCTCGTATTGCTTGAGGAACGGTTCGAGTCCCGGCTGCCCGTCGAACGCCTCGCCCGCTCCGTACCCAAAGATCAGCACGCTGGGCTTCTGCTCTTTCACCAGATCGATTAGCTGGCCATAACCCTTGTTGCTCCCCAGCGGGGTGCCGCGTCCCGAGGGTTCAAAGATCCCCCGCGACTCAGCCCACACTGTATCCCCGCTCCACCCGAGGTTGCGGAACGTGACGTTCTTGGCCGGGATATTGCGGGTGAAAGCCAGCTCCCACTGCCCGGAGTTCTGCTCCCGCTCGATGACCGTCCCCCCGATGAGGGCGACCTTGTCCCCATCCCTCCAGGCAAACCCCGCGCGGGCCTGACTCGGCTGGTCGTCTGCGAAGAGCGACGCAGCTGCCAGCAGCCAGCCCCCCAGAACCGCGATCACTGCACAACGACCCAGCATGCGGAAAGTCCCCGTTGGTGAAATCTCGAATTGGTCACACCACCTAGCCTCTCGCATTTCCACGCGATTTGCAAATGGATCCGAGCCGTAGGCGATGTCGCTCCGCGACTCGCATTCCGCAGAGGAGCGATCAGCCAGCGATCAGCCAGGGCTTTGAGCAATATGGCACTGATTTTACTCACCCGACGCGTCAGCGAGGGAGGGAGAGCGAAAGCAACTTTTCCTTCACTGCACCTCGGGTGGGTGTTTCGACGCGGTCTGGGAAATTGTCCAGTCGTGGCCGCTGACTACATCACGGAGAAGTAGTTCGACACCGCAAAGTCGAACGACTCCTTGGTGACGTTCTTCGGCCCTTTGGTATAGACCATGTAGTTGCGGCACTGCTGCAGCAGGTCGCGCGGCTGGCAGTTGCGGAACGGGCGGTTCACGGCGATGTAGTGCTTCTCAATCAGGTAGTCGACGGCCTCCATATCCAGGATCAGGCCGCACTTCGGCCCCATGATCTCGAACAGCTTGCGGAAGTGTTCGCGCGAGGGGTCGGGCACCATGATCTTGTACGGGATACGTCGCAGAAACGCCCCGTCCACAAGGTTCTTCGGCTCCAAGTTGGTCGAGAAGATAATCAGCTGGTCGAACGGCACCTGGATCTTTTTGCCGCTGGGGAGGTTCAGATAGTCGTACCGCTTTTCGAGGGGGACGATCCACCGGTTGAGCAGCACCGACACCGGCATCGTCTGGCGACCGAAGTCGTCGATACAGAACGTGCCGCAGTTGGCTTTCAGCTGAAGCGGAGCCTCGCAGATTTTGGTGAACGGGTTCTGAGTGATCTCCAGTTCGGACATGGTGAGTTCACCCCCCGCCACCACGGTGGGTCGCACAATCTGCACCCAGCGGGGGTCGACTCCGGACAGGTCGAACAGACCATCGGATACGTCGTAGGGGATCTCCTCATGCACACCGGGGTCGAACAGCCGGACGATCTCGCCGTCGATGCCGAGGGTGCGGGGAATCCAGATGGTCGATCCGAAGCACTTGGTGATTCGTTCGGCGATACTGGTCTTGCCATTGCCGGGCTCACCGAACAGAAACATCCCGCGTCCCGAATTGATCGCCGGGCCGAGCCGCTCGAACATCGCTTCGGAGATCAGCAAGTCTGAGAACGCCCGCGTCAGGTCTTCTTCAGTCACAGACTGGTTGGCAATCGTCTGGGCTTTCATCGCCTTCAGATAGTCGTTGAGCACCACGGGGGCCGCCCCGTTGTAGCCACATTCGTCGAGATACCGCCTGGCCCGCTCGCGCCCCAGATCGACGATGGCGAAGTTGTAGTCGCCCATCTCAGCTGCACCCTTGTAGGTGACGAGTGCATCCTTCTTCCACTGTTTCATGAGTGGTTCGATGATTTGATACGGGAGCCTGACTTGCGCACAGATTTCGCGTCCGGTGGCAGAGCCTTTCTGAAGCAGGAACTTAAGAACCAGTCGTTCGATTTCTTCTTCGGTGAGGCCGGTTTCTTCGATCGTCGTCGGCACGCGCGGCATGAACCCTTGCTTCACGTCCGATGACCCGCCCAGCAGACTCTCAACACGCTCAAACAGAGCCTCCAGTTGACGCGAACCACGCAGTTCTCCGGTGGCTTCGTTCAAGATGTGAATGTCGTCGGGCAGTGGTTCCAGTTCCGGCTCGGGGGGTGGCACTGCGGGCGCGGCTGGTGAGGCAGGGAGAGGGAAATCTCCCATGGGAGTCGATTTAATCGCTTCTTCGGTACGGCGAGCGGGTGCAGAGGGCTTGGCTGCGGGGGTCAGTAGATTCTTGAGTCGCGCGAGTGCCTGCTCCGTCGGGGCGGCTGTGGCGGCGTGTCGACCATCGTCGACCGGCTCATCGGCAGGACGCAGGGACGCAGGCAGGGGCGCTCCAATCGCGACCCCTCGCAATTGAGCGATGAGTTCCGAAGGAGACAGCTTGGTCGGAGTCGATGACATGCGGAGAGCCTCTCATGGCAACCGAGCTGGAACAGCACGGAGTCGCGGAGGTCCGAGTCCGTCAATGGTCGGAACGCTCCTCATGAAATCTAGGTCGCATTTGGCATGTGGTCAAATGGCAACATTCCATCCGAGTAGATGTTTCAGCCCGCGCAGCTGTGACTTGAGGCAGAACCGGATCTCGAACGTGGCTACAGCCCGCGAATCACGGCCAGTATCTTTTCCAAGTCGTTCTCGACGGGGATTGGAGCGTTCTGAAAGACCGGGTTGTTGACCCCTGATTTACCGAGCTTCTTCGCCTCGTCTGTCTCGGGGGCATGGTAGCCGACGGTGGCGGTGGGGTCTTTGAGCTGGTGACCGGTCAGAATGCACACGACGCGGTCGCTCGGGGCGATGATCCCTTGCTGGCGGAGGAGTTTCGCTCCGGCAACGCTGGCTCCGCTGGCTGGCTCGCAGCCGAAGCCATAGGCCCCGACCATCGCCTTGGCATCGAGGATCTCCGCGTCGCTCACCTCGCGCACGACACCGTCACAAGCATCGAGCGCCCGTAGACACTTCTTCAGGTTCACGGGGCGGTTGATCTCGATCGCACTCGCCAGAGTATTCGCCCGGCGGTTCTGCTGGTCCATGTCGGCATAGAACTTGTCGATCAGGACTTGGTCTGGTCGACCGCCGTTCCACCGCAGGTTGTGGTGCTGATACAACTCATGCAGCGTGTTGGCCCCAGCGGCGTTGATGACGGCCAGACGCGGGATGCGGTCGATCAGGCCGAGCTGCTTGAGTTCGGTGAACGCCTTGCCGAACGCACTCGAGTTCCCGAGGTTCCCGCCCGGCACGACAATCCAGTCGGGCACCTCCCAGCCGAGCCCTTCCAGCACTCGGTACATGATCGTCTTCTGACCTTCGAGGCGGAATGGGTTCACGCTGTTGCACAGGTAAATCCCGGCCGCTTTCGAGACGAGCCGCACCTTCTCCAGGGCGTCGTCGAAGTCCCCTTGAATCTGGAGCGTCACCGCCCCGTAGTCGAGAGCCTGCGAGAGCTTTCCGTAGGCGATCTTCCCGCTGCCGACGAACACGATCACCTTGAACAGCCCAGTTACGCCGCCATAAATCGCCAGCGACGCACTGGTGTTCCCGGTGGAGGCACACGCCGCCACCTTGGCCCCGACCATCCGGGCGTGGGTACTGGCAGCTGCCATGCCATTGTCTTTGAAGCTGCCGCTGGGGTTCATTCCCTCGTACTGCAAGTAGCACTGCTTGGGGTTCAGCCCGACGTACTTCGCGATCGCGTCGGTCTGTTGCAAATAAGTCTGCCCCTCGCCGATCGTCACGATTTGCGATTCAGGTGCAAACGGCAACAGCTTACGGAACCGCCACACCCCGCTGTAGTCGAGCGGGTTCATCCGGTTCGACCACGCTGCCTCGAACTCGCGCAGCGACGACGGCACCGGCAGCTTGTCCCACTCGTACTCGATGTCGAGCAATTCGTGGCTGACCGGGCAATTGGTGAGCGTCTCATCGACTCCGTACGTGCTGTCGCAGTCGGGAGCGATGCTGGTCTGGAAGGCGAAATCAGCTGTGGCAGAAATGGGACTCTCCTAGCGGGTCACCGTTCGACGGGTCTGAGCCAATCAACGCGAACGGAAAGACCATTGTCCAGACTCGGACGATGCAGAGCAACCGGAAATCGCTTGGTTGTTTTGGCGAGTCGTACACTCGGATCGAGTTGGCTCGACACTCAGGCATGTCCTTGTCTGAACACGACAGCTCACGCAGTCGGCTCGCCAATGGCCTTACCACTTCAGCGGGCTTTGCCAGCTGGCCTTCAGGTCGGCCAACCCAGCGTCGATCAGTGTGGCCCCGGTCGTGCCGGTGATCTTCAGTTGGGGGGCGGTCGTGACTTGGCCGATGTCGAGGGCGAGGGTGCCGGTGGTTTTCAACTGGGCCAGGACGCGGTCGACGTTCTTCGCCTCGACTTCCAGCACGAACCGGGTCTGGCTCTCGGAGAACAGGGCATCCACCGCATCGTGCGACTCCGGACAGACGCCGGTGATCGAGGCTTCGACGCCCAGCCCACCGGCGAAGGCCATCTCGGCCAGCGCGAGGGCGAGGCCCCCTTCGCTCAGGTCGTGGCAACTCCGCACGAGACCCGCTGCCAATACTGAGTGAACGGCGGCCAGCGTCTTCGGAGCCTGCACAAAGTCGACTCGCGGGACAGTGCCGCCGTCGAGGTCTTGCACGAAGGCGAAGTGGCTGCCGCCGAGTTCGGATTGGGTGCGACCGGCGAGGATCAACCGGTTGCCCGCCTCCTTGAGGTCCATCGTCACCGCGTTCTCGACGTTCTCGATCTGCCCGAGTGCGGAGATCAGCAGCGAGGACGGAATCGTGATGACCTGCTTCTTCCCGTTGACATCGTCGTACTTGAACTCGTTATTCAGTGAGTCCTTCCCGCTGATGAACGGGGTGCCGTAGGCCAGGGCGGCATCGTGGCAGCCGAGGGCGGCGCGCACGAGCGAGCCGAGGGTCTCGGGTCGTTCGGTGTTGCCCCAGCAGAAGTTGTCGAGGATCGCGATCTGCGACGGATCGGCCCCGACGGCGACGCAGTTCCGCAGCGCCTCATCAATCGCGGAGGCTGCCATCCAATAGGGATCACAGTCGCCGTAGCGGGGGTTCATGCCGTTGGAGATCACCGCCCCGCGCATCGAGCCCAGGTCAGGGCGGACGATGGCGGCATCGGACGGGCCATCGTGGGTGATGCCGACCAGCGGCTTGACGACGCTGCTGGCTTGGACCTCGTGGTCGTACTGGCGAATGATCCACTCTTTGGAGCAGACGTTGAGCGACCCGAGGATCTTCTTGAGTGTGGCGTTGAAGTCCTCGGGGGAGGGTTGAGGGTTGAGAGTTGAGGGTTGAGGGACAGACTTGCTGCGAGCAGTCAGGCGAGTGGACTCGGGCGGCGGGAAGTACACCGCCTCGCGATTGACCGGCGGGCGACCATCGTGCAGAAACTCCATCGCCACGTTCCCGACCGGCTCCCCGTGATAGAACAGCCGCAACCGCTGGTCGCTCGTGAACTTCCCAAAGGCGACCGCCTCGACTCCCTCCGAGGCACACAGCTTCTCGAACGCCTTCCAGTTCTCGGGAGGCACGGCCAGCACCATTCGCTCCTGGGCCTCGCTGATCCAGATCTCCGTGTACGACAGTCCGCTGTACTTGAGCGGGCACTTGTCGAGCCACACTTCGGCCCCAGACTTTTCGGCCATCTCGCCGACCGCGCTGCTGAACCCACCGGCCCCGCAATCGGTGATCGACCGGTACAACCCGCGATCGCGCGCATCGAGGATCACGTCGAGAACCATCTTCTCCTGCACCGCGTTCCCGATCTGGACTGCGCCACCGGAGATCGTCTCGCTCTCGTGCGTCAGCTCGGCTGAGGAGAATGTCGCCCCGTGAATCCCGTCGCGCCCGGTGCGGCCCCCGACAGCCACGATCAGGTCGCCTGCCTCGACATGCTTCTCGCTCATCCCGACCGGGAGCAGCGCGACGTTACCGCAATAGACCAGCGGGTTGCCGATGTACCGTTCGTCGAAGAAGACCGCCCCGTTGACGGTCGGAATCCCCATGCGGTTGCCGTAGTCGCGCACGCCGGAAACGACGCCACGCATGACCGTGCGCGGGTGTAGCACGCCGGGCGGCAACTCGTTGTCCGGCGTCTCGGGCGGTGCAAAGCAAAACACGTCGGTGTTGCAGACTGGCTTGGCCCCCATCCCCGTCCCGATCGGGTCGCGGATGACGCCGCCCAGGCCCGTGTTGGCCCCGCCGTAAGGCTCGATCGCCGATGGATGGTTGTGCGTCTCGACCTTGAAGCAGATGTCGAACGTGTCGTTGAACTTCACGACCCCGGCGTTGTCCTTGAAGACACTCACGCACCAGTCGTCCGCGCCGAACCGCTTGCGCAAGGTCTGCGTGGCCCCGAAGACGGTCTCCTTGAGCATGTTCTCGAACTGCCGCGTCCCATTCTCATCGCGGTAGGCGATCCGCCCCTTGAGCGTCTTGTGAGAGCAGTGTTCGCTCCATGTCTGGGCCACTGTCTCCAACTCGATATCGGTCGGGTCGCGGTGTTGCTCGACGAAGTGTTTTTGGATGGTCTGCATCTCAACGAGGCTCAGATACAGCTGGCCCTCTTTACTCAGCCGAGTCAATTCGGCATCGTCCATCCCGCGCATGGGGATCGTCGTCAGTTGGAACTTGTACTCCGACCCGACCGCGATTGTGGCGAGCGTCAGCGGCCCGTGGATGAGTTGCTCGATGGCATCGTTGGCCAGGACGCGACGGCTGAGGCGTTGCATGTCGCCGGCCACGGCATCGGCGTTGATCCAATACTTGCGGCAGGTGGCGACTCGCGTGACGGCGAGTCCCTGGGCCTGGAGGGCATGGGCAGCTGTCTCGGCCACGTTGTCGGTCACGCCGGGCTTGTAGAGGACGTTGACCAGATTCAGCCCGCTGGCCTCGGGATGGGTTGCCGAACCAGCCTCCGCAGGCAAGGCCCGGACGCGGCAGGTCTCGACGACCCCATCCGCCAACAGCCGCACGACACGCGTGCGCACGCTGGCCTCATCGAGCGTCCCCTCGACGAGGAACGACCGCGCCGCCCGGATCACCCGGAT
>JAYTCW010000009.1:0-7580 GCA_043736295.1 Planctomycetota bacterium
GTACCAGAACCCGCCTCTGCCACGGTGATGGAATTGCAGTGTGCGCGGGCATCGGCGGGGAACACTTGGGAGACTCTGTCGGCTTCAGGGAGAAGTGTCGCAAAAAAGCATCACTTTTGCCGCGTACAGTACTAAAGGTTTCCGGACTGCGTCGTTAAAGAGTGGTGGCCGCAAAAAACTCAAGAAGCGCAAAAGGAAGAGTCTCCCCCTTTTGCGTTTCTTGAGTTTTTTTGCGGCCATTCCTCCCTGCGGGATTCATGGCCTTGTGGAGGGGTCTCGTTGGTCCTGGGCACGGGCACGTAGGAAACGTGCCCCCACCAACATCAACTGATGAGATGGCTGCACTCGCCAGAGTGTGGACTCCCCGCATTGTGACGTACGCAGCGCCCCTTTTCTGGGACTTGGTGGACCAATCGTGTTCATCGAGCGATGTGGCTACGACTCATGGCGAGTTAAGACGCCGCCACCATCAGGTTGTCTCAGGACCACTCCGTGCTGTTGTTCAAAACCGCCCGTGGGGTAAACTTTGCCAGATGAGCGAGCCCCTGACCTCTATTCCGCCCGAACCGTTACAGGAAGAGTTCTTCCTCACGGATGCGGCGCGCTTGCGGCGTTGGCTTCCGTGGCTCCATCTGGGGGCGACGCTGCGAATGGCGTTCGACCCGCGCAAGTTGCTATTGGCCATGATGGCGTTGTTGCTGTTGTCCCTGCCGAATCTGATCCGGCTTTGGACAGCGGAACAGGATGCTCCACCCAGCAGTGCATTTCGATTTCCCTGGCAGGGCGGGTATCTATTTCAGGACCAGCCAGCAGGAATTCCGTCTGTCGAAGCGATCCTGGCAGATCCTTGGTCCACCATCCGACAAGCGATTGGGCAAGGCCCGCAGACATTGACTCCACTGACCGAGGTACTCGGAGCCGGGCGACTGCTGATCGAGTCGAGTTTTCACTGGGGCCGGACGACGATGCAGTTGGCCGAGCTACTCTGGATCTGGCTCGTCTGGGCAGTCTTCGGGACCATGCTCTGTCGATTGACTGCACTCGATTTTATGGGACGCGATGTCGGCTGGGGTGAGGCTTGGCGGTATTGCCGTAGTCGAATTCTCTCGGCGTTGGCTTCGCCGCTCTTGCCAATGATTGGCATCGCCGCCGTTTGGTTTCCCTGTGTCGTGGCCGGGTGGGTCACACGCATCCCTTCTGTGGGACAGCCGATCGTCGCCTGTGGGTGGTTTTTTCTGTGGCTCTTTGGCGGCATCCTGGCCCTGATCCT
This sequence comes from Planctomycetota bacterium, assembly GCA_043736295.1. Taxonomy (GTDB): domain Bacteria; phylum Planctomycetota; class Planctomycetia; order Planctomycetales; family Planctomycetaceae; genus TH-plancto1. The sequence continues at coordinate 1,271 of JAYTCW010000009.1, forward strand.
GCTGGGACTCACCCTCTGCTGGCCGATGATGATTGCCACCATCGGAGTCGAGGGGACTGACGCCTTCGACGGGCTGAGCCGTTCTTACAACTACCTGTTCAGTCGACCGTGGTACGTGCTTGGCATGATGGGTGTCGTTCTCGTCATGGGAGGCTGCACACTGTTCGGTGTTCGCTGGCTGGCGATGCAGGCCGATCATCTGGCGATCATGTCTGTGGCTTCGGGAATGCCCGACAGTACGCGGGAACTGTTCGAGCCCCAGCGGCCCGCCGAACCCGCGCTGATCGACACGGCAACGAAGCTGCTCCGCATCTCCCGAGGTATCATCACCCTCGGAGTCAATGCATTTGCTCACAGCTTCTTCTGGGTCTCGGTGACGGTCATGTTTCTGTTGCTGCGGAAGAGTGTTGACTCGACATCACTCGATTATTTGACCGAGGACCGGCAGACCCCGCTCGGCGAACTCCCCATTGTGGGCATGGCCGCAGCGGTGCGGCGCGAGCAGGCCGCTTCGGCGCGGCCAGTGGTTGAGCCATGACCCTCGACCTTGATGACATCATTGCTGCTGTCGCGACCCCGACCGGGCCAGCGGAGCGAAGCGTGATTCGGTTGAGTGGGGCCGGGGTGGTCGATGTTCTGCGGTTGCGGTTCACCAACCTCGACCGTCGCACGGTCGCCCACGTCCGTGCGTCGTTGGGGGAGGACGAGTCGACATCCACTCGAACGGACGTGGGCGTCCGTTTTACATGGACCTCAACTCGAACGGCCCGCCGTGACCCCGGCCACTACCAGATCGACGGTTGGCGTGTCCCCGTGCCGCTCGACCTCTGGCTCTGGCCGACCTCGCGCAGTTACACCGGACAGCCCTCGGCAGAACTGCACCTGATCGGGTCGCCGCCGATCGTCGATGCCATTCTCGAACAGCTCTACCGCGATGGAGCCCGACCCGCTCGAGCTGGGGAGTTTACCCTGCGTGCCTTCCTCGCCGGGCGAGTCGACCTTGTGCAGGCCGAAGCCGTTCTCGGAGTCATCGACGCCACCGATCAGGAACAGCTGCAAACCGCGCTGACTCAACTGGCTGGCGGTCTCTCGCGTCAGATTGCTGAAGTTCGCGAGTCGCTGTTGCTCGACCTCGCCGATCTGGAGGCGGGCCTCGACTTCGTCGACGAGGACATCGAGTTCGTCCATCGCGAACAGATGCTCGCTCGCATCACAGCTGCACTCGAGCTGACCCAGCGGCTCTGGCAGCAGAGCGACGCCCGCATGGTCAGCGGTCCTCGCCCGCGCGTGGTCCTCGCCGGGTTGCCCAACGCCGGGAAGAGCACGCTGTTTAACCGGCTGATCGGCGAGCAGCGGGCGATTGTCTCGGACCAGGCGGGTACGACGCGCGACTACCTGAGCGCGGAGCTGAACTGGAACGGCCTGGCGCTCGATCTCATCGACACCGCCGGAGTCGACTCCGAATCGACAGGAATCGCTGCTCAAGCCGAACAGCTGCGGCAATGGCAGGTCGACCAGGCGGATCTGGTGGTGTGGTGTTCGTCGGTGGTGGCGACGGAGGAAGAGAGCTTGCTGGACGACGCATTGTGGCAGGAGGCCCATGCGCATGGGACCGATCTTCTGCGGGTGTGGACCCAGTGCGACACGATCAGTGGTTCGAGATCGAAGGAATCGGCATTACCCGGGAGGGCGAGGCTCCTGCCGAGCCGCGAGCCAGGGATGACATCTTCTCTTGCCAGCGGCTCGGCAGGAGCCTCGCCCTCCCGCGCGGGTGAGACCATCCGGGGGCTGACGCCCAATGGCTCGCCGAGACACTGCGTCTCCGCTCTCACCGGCGAAGGCATCGCCGCTCTCCAAGCCGAGGTCATCCAGCGCTTCGCTCGACAATCTGCCCATCGGGGGGAGTGGCTCGCCACGACCGCCGCCCGTTCGCGTGATGCGCTGGATCGCTGCGTCGACTGTCTCATCGCTGCCAAGAGTTCCGCCGAGCAACACCTCGGCGACGAGTTGCTCTCGATCGAGCTGCGCGGAGCCCTCGATGCCCTCGGCGAGATCTGCGGAGCGGTTCACACCGACGACATCCTCGATCGGATCTTCAGCCGGTTTTGTATCGGGAAGTAACCCCGTTTGCCCTTCGATGCTCATCCCCTGTCAGAGGCTGCACCCCCAATGAATGCCCCTGCTGCCATCCCGATTGTCCTCGGCTCGCGCTCACCGCGTCGCCGGGAACTGCTGTCGCATCTCGTCGCTCCGGAACGAATCATTGTCCTGCCCCCGACCGATCCCGAAGAGCCGGGGTTTCAAGGTCTGCACGAGGAGGCCCCCATCCGGGATCAGCTGCTGCGGATTGCCAGGCTGAAGAACGTGAACGTGCGAGCGCGAGTCGAATGCCCGTCCCAGGCGCTTGTACTCACCGCTGACACCGTGATCGTGGCGGGTGCCGCTGGAACGTACGAGGTGTTGGGCCAACCGAATTCCGGTGACCGTTGGAGGGAGACCGTCCGGCAGTGGTTTCACTCTTACTACTTCGGACAAACCCATCGGGTTCTGACGGCGGTCGTGATCTCCAATGCTACGGGACAGCAATGGGAACACATTGCGGAGACCGAAGTCACGATGAGGGCAAGAAATGAAGTCTTACTGGAGTGGTATCTCGACACCGAAGAACCACTTGGGAAAGCGGGCGGTTATGCACTGCAAGGAGCGGGCAGTGTCTTCATCACAGACGTGGCCGGGAGTCTGAGTAACGTCGTCGGGCTCCCCTTGGAAGCGGTTTCTGAGATGCTGCAACAGGCACATCCGGGAGGGCGAAGCTCCTGCTGAGCCGCGAGCCAATGTCGACGTTTTCTCACGCGAACGGCTCGGCAGGAGCCTCGCCCTCCCGGCTGAGACAACCCGAATTCAAGCGAGGACCAGTCCCTAGCCCCACAGTTGAACGCACTGCCACGTGATGCACAAGATCCCCAAAGCGAGACAGTACCACGCGAACTTGTCGAGGCTGCCCACCACGACGACTTTGAGCAGCCATCGGAGTGCGACGACCCCCACCACAAATGAAACAACCGCTCCCAGAGCGAGCAAATCACCACCCGTCCCGGCTTCACCCGCTTCGAGGATCTCCTTCCCGTACAGCACCGTGGCCCCCAGAATCGCCGGAATCGCAATCAAGAACGAGAAGTCCGCAGCTGCGGACCGACTCATTCCGAGTAGCAGTCCGGCAAAGATGGTGCTGCCGGAGCGAGAGATTCCCGGAGCGGCGGCGATCGCCTGCAAGACCCCGATCAGGATCGCCATGCGGGGCGTGATGTGCTCCAGAGCGTACTCTCCGGCCTTGATCCGCTGGGAACGAAACATGAACGCCGCAGTGATCAGCAACCCGCAGCCCGCGACCAGCGTGCTGAGCGAGTAGACCTCTAACAGACCAAACAATTTCTTCAGCGGATAGCCCACGATCACCAACGGTATCGTGGCGAGCACAATCATCAGGAGGATGCGGGGCTGGCCAAGCAGCCGCTGTATGCGTTCTTTGAACACAATCAGTATCGCCCCGAGCGAACCGACATGCAGCGAGATATTCAGGGCCGCATTTTCGAGATTTCCCCCCAGTATTTCTTCGGCAATGGTGAGATGACCATCCGAACTCACGGGGAGGAACTCGGTGATCCCTTGGAGGATGCCGAGGAATATGATCTTCAGTGCGTCCATGCGAAGTGGGCCGATGTGTCAGGGGTGGCGATGAGCAATCCACTGGGAGAGTTACCGCTCAGGCGAATGCTCTAGAGCAGTTTCACAATCTCTCTTCAGTGAACTTCCAAGCGATCAGCCGTCAGCCAGATGGTTTTGCGTCGATTTCTGGCTGACTGCTGATGGCTGACCGCTGACGGCTTCGACTGAAGACCAATTCCGAACATGCTCTAGTCTAAACATACCCGCCAGACTTCGGAACTTCGGAGGGAGTCTGGCAGAGCAGTTTCCACGGGCTGCTCGCCGGGCATCACTCGCGGGCCAGACGGTGTCGTTCGACGGACTTCCCTCGGCTGTCCCTTGGTCCAGACCCGCTGGGCTGATAGCCTTTCCTGAAGTCAGGCTGTGCGGTGACCGTCAATCACTGGTGGTCCGACTGCTGGACTCCCCCCGCAGATAACAGGAACACACAGCTGTGGCTGAAAAACGTGACTTCGATGAGTTCCTCGACAAGTTCCGGCGGCATCGCGAACTGATGGTCGAGGAGCTGCACAAGGTGGTCGTCGGGCAGGATCAGGTGATCGACCAGATCTTGTCGGCGATCTTTACGGGTGGGCATTGCCTGCTTGTTGGGGTGCCGGGGTTGGCGAAGACGTTGGTCGTCAGCACGATTGCGAAGCTGCTGGATGTGCAGTTCAAGCGGATTCAGTTCACGCCCGACTTGATGCCCTCGGACATCACCGGGACGAACGTGCTGGAAGAGGGCGAAGGCGGTCGCCGCGAGTTTCGGTTTGTGCAGGGGCCGGTATTCACGAACATCTTGCTGGCCGACGAAATCAACCGCACGCCGCCCAAGACCCAAGCAGCACTCCTGCAAGCGATGCAGGAGCACGAGGTCACCGTCTCCGGCAACACTTACCCGCTCCCCGAACCGTTCTTCGTCATCGCCACGCAGAACCCGATCGAACAGGAAGGCACTTACCCGTTGCCCGAAGCCCAACTCGACCGCTTCATGTTCAATGTGAAGGTCGATTATCCAAAGCTCGAAGAGGAAGAGCGCATCCTGACCTCGACGACCAGCGGCGAGCGGGCCGAGGTCAAGAAGGTGCTGTCGGCCAAGTCGATTCTGTACCTGCAAAAACAGATCAACCAGATCGAGGTCGGTCCGTTGACGATCAACTACATCGCCCGTCTGGTGCGGGCCACGCGGCCCAGCGATGGCTCCGCTCCGGCGTTTATTAAGGAGATGGTCGATTGGGGAGCGGGTCCGCGGGCGGGGCAGTACCTGATCCACGGAGCGAGGGCGGTGGCAGCGATGGATGGACGTCCGGCGGTGTCCTTTGAAGATGTCCGCAAGGTGGCGATCCCGGTCCTGCGACACCGTCTGGCCCCGAACTTCCAGGCTCAAGCCGAAGGAGCCAGCAGCGATGACCTGATCGTCAGACTCTTAAAAGAGATCCCGGAACCGAGGGTGGCGAAGTACGAGTAAACCACGTGGCTCGTGTCTGAACTTGCGTCACGGTTTGATTGCCGGGTCAGCGAAATCGCAAACCTGGGACGCCCGAATTCTTACGAATTCTGCTACGCCCTTTACGGCGAACTCGAAGCGAAACGAAAAGGAAACGGCTCCTGAAAATCAGGAGCCGTTTCAATTTCAGATCTGGCCACTGCCAGACGAGACAGGCCGAAGACTAGAATTCACCCACGACTTCGCCGTCGTTGCGGGCACCCAGACGCTGGTAAGTTACCCAGTCGAGGTTCTCGCTGATGAACTTGACAGCTCCGTCGCCCAGCAGGTGGTGAGCACCACCCGTGTGCAAGCTGCGGGCTCCGATGAGGACCGAGCCGTCGTAGTGGCATCCACCGCAATGGAAACTGCAGTTGGGGAACCGGGAATTGATTCCCAGCAGCGTGTTGTAGCCGGTCCGTCCGGATTCCCCGTGATACCAACTGCCTCCCACGCGGTTGCCGTTGATACTAGCCACGGCGAGGCAGGCTGTGCCCCAGCCATCGACGGTGGCCTTGGTCAGGCCGTTGGGATAGGAACTGGCACCGTTGGTCTGGGTGTCTGGTGCAATGCCGCTTCCGTTGCGGGCTTCAGAAAGAACGGTCTGTGAGGTCGGAGATCCCCCCGCACCACTTTTGCAGATCTCGCCCATGAAAATCGTGTTGGACAAGCCGTCCGGGAATCCGGCAAAGCTGACCCACGGAGTCCGGTTGAACGCACCGTTCTGCTCGTTCGCGTTAATATTGAACGTCTTGTTCGGACCTTCACACACGGCGTAGTTGTTCGGGCCGGGGGTGTCAACGCGCTGATCCGATGGGCAGACGAAGCCGGGGATTGGCCCCAGAGTGTTCAATTGAATCCCGGTCGGGTTACCCGCGGTTTCCATGTTGTAGGGACCGCCGCCATTGTTGCAGCAGGCGTTGACACTGAAATTGATCTTGTTGTACAGCGGAGCCTGATCCATGTAGGGCAGGATCATGGCGTGAGCGCTGAAGCTGCGCCATTGGTCGCCCGTCCCGTCGTAGTTGGACCCCTGGTTCAGGCGTGGCAGGAAGTTCGTGACTTCGTGGTAGTTGTGCAGAGCGAGCCCGAGTTGCTTCAGGTTGTTCTTGCACTGAG
>JAYTCW010000010.1:0-9497 GCA_043736295.1 Planctomycetota bacterium
CATCATCCCCAGCCCCGAACGCACCAGCGAGATGGGCCTCAAGTTCCGGTTCGTCGAGACCGGTCGGTTCGTGGATCGCGTCAATCTGGTCGAGGCGCAAGCCGTCGCTCAGGCATGTATCGATCACGCGAAGGCGCATCCGAAATGGACCCTCGGCGTCGGAGCGTTCTCGGTCACGCAGCGGGATGCGATCCTTAAAGCCGTCGAGAAACTCCGCAAGGAAAACCCCAGCCTCGAAACCTTCTTCGACCCCAGCAGCCCCGATCCGTTCTTCGTCAAGAACCTGGAGAACATCCAAGGGGACGAGCGCGATGTGATCTACGTCTCCGTCGGCTACGGACCGGATGAGAACGGCAAGATCCTGCTGAACTTCGGTCCCGTGTCAGGGCAGGGCGGTGAGCGCCGCCTCAATGTGTTGATGACGCGAGCTAAGCGTCGCTGCGAGATATTCTCGTCGATGAAGGCCGAGGACATCGACCTGACCCGCGCGACCGGGCGCGGTCCAGCGGTCTTCCGGGCGTTCCTCGACTACGCCCAAGCGGGGGCACCGACCATCGCCGCCCAGGGGACGGGGACCGATGACAAGTTCCCCGAGGTAGTACTGGCCGAACTGAAGAAGAAGGGGTACGAATGCCAGACGCACGTCGGCGTGGCCGGGGTGTTCATTGACCTCGCCGTCGTTGACCCAACCGAGTCGGGGCGGTATCTGGTCGGTGTGGTCTGCGATGGCGAGGCGTACAAGTCGTCACGCACCGCCCGCGACCGCGACCGCCTGCGCGATGCGGTCCTCGCCGGTCAGGGCTGGGCTCTCCATCACGTCTGGTGCTGGGAGTGGTTCCAGCGCCCTGCCGAACAGCTGCAGAAGCTCGTCGATGCGATTGAGGCGGCGAAACGTTCCAAGGGGAAGGCTCCGGGCGCGAGCGTCTCCGGCTCCGATCTGTTCACCGTGAAACGCCACGAGCCGCAAGGGGAACTGCTCACTCCCCCGACCGGCGGGATCCTCCCCTCGGACGGCCCCGGCGGAAACGCCGAGTCCGGCGGCCTCCTCGATGCTGCCATGCGCGTCGCAGCTGCCGGAATCAAAGGTGGCAAGGACAAAGCCCTCGACGCCGCCCTGGGTGAAGTCGGGCACATCATCAAAGGGAAGTAGCCGTGGGCAGCTGATCGGATCGTTGCTTCCAAGTCAAGTTGCACCCGAGAGAGGCGAGAGAGGCCACTTGTCTCGTCGTCCTTTCCTACAGTCGATTGGGTCTTTAACATAAGCATATCTCAATCCGCGTGACATCGCCCAAAGGCTGCCATGAGCTCTGAAAACGACACCGCTGTTTCTGCTGAAGAACTCCGTGAGCGCGAGGCCCAGGCCATTCGGGGCTTGGCGAATGCCTATGCCCGCATGAAAGAGGAGATCGGCAAGGTCATCATCGGCCAGAATGATGTGGTCGACCAACTGCTGCTCGCCATGTTCAGCAAAGGGCACTGTCTGCTGGTCGGCGTGCCTGGTCTAGCCAAGACGCTGCTGGTCAGCACGATCTCGAAGATTCTGCAGCTGAGTTTTCGCCGTATCCAGTTCACTCCCGACTTGATGCCCTCCGATATCACCGGGACGGACGTGTTGCAAGATGATCCCGAGACCGGTCGCCGTGTGTTTCAGTTCATGCAGGGGCCGATCTTCACGCATGTGCTGCTGGCCGACGAAATCAACCGCACGCCGCCCAAGACGCAGGCGGCCCTGCTCGAAGCGATGCAGGAACGGCACGTCACCGTCGGAACGAGTACCTACCGGCTGCCCGCTCCGTTCTTTGTCCTCGCGACGCAAAACCCCATCGAGCAGGAAGGCACCTACCCCCTGCCCGAAGCCCAACTCGACCGGTTCATGTTCAACATCGTCCTCAACTACCCAAACGCAGCTGAGGAGCTACGGATTCTGAAGCAGACGACCGGCGGCGAGGAGCCAGAACTGAAGCAGGCCCTGACCGGGGCCCAGATTCTGGCCCTGCAAGAAGTGGTGCGTAAAGTGCCAGTCGCCGAACATGTCTTCGAATATGCTCGCGACATTGTGCGAGCGACCCGCCCGAATGAGCCGGGAGCCGATGAGTTCGTCAAGAAGTATCTGAGCTGGGGAGCCGGACCGCGAGCCGGTCAGTACCTGATCCTTGGAGCCAAGGCCCGCGCGATCCTGGAGGGACGGTTCCACGTCTCGACAGAAGACGTGAAGTCGGTCGCGCATCCCGTACTCAGGCACCGCATTGTGACCACGTTCCAGGCCAACAGTGAAGGGATCACCTCGGACAAGGTGGTGGACTACTTGTTGGAAAAGACCCCCGTCGACTTGCAGGAACGCGGCAAGAAGGCGGCCCGGCCGTAATGGTCGACGAGGTGCAGGATGCTTCGTAGACGCGTTCGCCAGAACGTGGGGAGTCTGCGCTCCGAGGAGTGCAGAGACCGGAGTTGATTTTCGACCGACAGCCGATTGCGACCGTCAGGCGAACGGCCAGACTTACCGTAGCCATAGACTTCCGAAGTCTTCCGAGACTTCGGAAGTCTGGCGGTCAGTTTCCACGGCCCGCTCGCCTCAATACTTCTTGGAGGGGGCGTCAAGTCGTCAGACTTCCGGCGTATTCTGCGACCTTTCCCCAGGAAGTGGGGCGACCACGAGTGCCCCCCACGAAAATGACCGACGCATTAGGCGGTAAGCCTCCCGAGTGCCTCGTCAACGCGAAGACCTTGGGTTGCGCTCGGGAGGGCGAAGCTCCTGCTGAGCCGCGAGCCAAGGGACACGTCGACGTGCGAGAGGGGCTCGGCAGGAGCCTCGCCCTCCCGAGGGAAGCGAACCCCCGCATTTCGCTTTGACGCAGCACTGGGTTCTCCCGCACCTCCCAAACCACCCACTCACCCAAGTAATCAGCCAAACTCCCCCTAGAATCGGTAGAGTTTTCCAAATCGCTTCGACCACTCCAGCCGATAAACAAAGTACGACCGATCGTGTCGATCGTGGCACCCGTTGCGCCGAGCAATGGATGTGTTGAGCTTCTCTCCCGAGGGGCCAGCCCATGGAAGGATGGCTATGACTGCTTTCGTTCGATCTTGGCTTGTCATGGCCAGTGTGATTCTTCTCTCCAGCCAGAGTGAAGCTCAGTATCCTCCATATGGCGGGGCTGCTGCTTGGCAGGGGCCTTCGCGCCCTGGTTTCCCACGAGACCAGATGGCCACGGTTCCCGACTACGCACTCCTACCGGATGACCGGGGGCCGTGGCAGGAATTCGATGAGCAATTCGCCCTGACTCTCAAAGACGTCGTCGCGGAGAGTTGGATCAGCTTGGAGTATCTGAACGCCAGTTTCGAGCGACCCGGTAACACCTTGCTGGGTGCCCCGCTCGCGTCCGTCCCCGATCCTCGCCAGCCATTTAACGTGTCTGCAGGGGCTGTGCTGGACGGTCGAGCGATCGTCCCGGATGCCTCGCGGTTGGAACTGGGAGATCAGAATGGGGTGCGAACCACGATTGGTATCAACTCGTTCCGGGATTTCTCGATTGAGGCTTCCTATGTCGGGATGCAAAACATGGTCTCCGGCTTTCAGCTGGTGCCGAGTAATCTCGATCCCGATAGTTTTCCAGGGGCCATTCGGTTCTATGCGACCAGTGTCCTGGATGCCGGATCCCCCGGCTCACGAGTGATTCTCTATGACCGGCTGTTCGAGGTGGGCTACACGGCCCAGTATTGGTCCGGCGAGGTCAACGTGCTGTTCAACAACCGGACTCGCAATACCGGGTTCGTCGTGCGACCATTGCTCGGCTTTCGATTCAACTCTTACGGAGAGGACTTGGTGCAGCACGGTGAGTTCGACAACAACTCGGGGGTTGATGCGACATTGGGCACGCTGACGACGCCCCATCGCAATACCATTCGCAACTCCACTCAGAATACGTTTTACATGGGCCAAATTGGCTTCCAGGCCGAACTGGTCGAGAAGTGGTTCACCATTGGCGTGGCTCCCAAACTGGCTGTTGGAGCCAACCGGATCGGCACCCATCTCATGACGGCGGACCTGCGGGATTCGCTCATTGCGGAACTGGCCGATGACGGTGTGACCTCGGCGAACCAGACTTCGGTGATTGTGGGGACGCATCTGGACCTGAATGGCTACCTGAAGATTCGCGTCAATCCCTGGTTGTCGCTGACCGGCAGCGCGTTCTACTGGTGGATGCCCAATGTGGCCCGGACTCCCGAATCGATCGTGTACGATGACTTGGGGATCGATGTGGCACCGGCCATCCGCCCCGAGATCGAGACGCGGTCGATGGGGGTCAAGGGGTTCACGGTCGGAGCCGAAATCAAGTTCTAATCCGCCCCCAGTCAGTGCCTGATGAAACGGCGTTCCGTGCCATGCCGGAGACAGTCTCCGGGCTGCCCGCCTCATTCCGAGTCGCGACTGTCGCATCCAAACCGCTGAAATCGGTGCTGATCTGTGCCACCCTGTGTACAAAGCCTCCGTACTGGAGAAACTCCCCTCTGGAGGGATCGGTACACCGTTTTTTCAGATTTGCACAGCTTGATTCCTCCGACAATCACTCGATTGGCGGTGGCTGGGCGAGGGGGTGGCCCGACACAATGGACTTCACAGAGAAGGCCCAAGCTGCCCGCGTTGACCCGTCTCCTCAGGCCCGATCCAGCGTGTGCCAGCGGAGGGCGAAGCGACTGCCTCTACAGCTGCCCGTTGACTCCCATTTCGTGGAAGCAGTGCGTCACGCTCGCCTGGTTCTTGAGGAGCCAATCGATTGTCGGTTCACACCGCATGGCTTTGCCAATGGCTTTTGCCGTGGCGGCGCGGTTGACCTCAAACAGCTTCTGATGGTCGATTTTCTTTTCCTTGACGACTGAGGGATCGAGCCAGACCGAGACGATGATGCCCAGGTCATTGGCCTTCTCCTTGGGGATGTCACCCGCGCGCACGGCATCCAGCACTCCGTTGGCAATTCCGGCCTGAACAGTGCCCATCAGGATATTGGTGTAAGTAGTGGAGTTCACTGTCACCTTGCTGACCATGACCGTGGTGGGGCGGACCTGGACATCGCAGTTCAGGATCGCAAACACCTTCGAGTGGCCTTTGACCTGATTGCCGATCATATTCGCGATCGAGAATCCCACAGGGCCATCGAGTTCGCCGATGACCACTTCCGGCTCGCAGGCCAGGTAAGCCGGACCGCCCTCGACTTCGACGAGTGCCTCGCCCGTGCGCATGACAATCCGTTCGGGCTTGGTTTTCGACTTGGCGGCTTTCTTCTTGGCCATGTTCTGGTCTTTCGGAGAGTGAGGAGGTCGTTGAGGCGGAGACTGCAATGTGACTTCTGGCGATGCGGGTTTCAAGTGACTGGACTGCTCCTGTCAGCGACCAATAGAAATGTCACATGGTTTGACCATGTGAAAATGTCACATGGGCACACCCCGCCGTGGAGGCCGGGTTCCGCGCAGGGGAGCGTAGCGAGCCGGAGCGGAACCCGGCCCCACAGCGGCGGCGGAAGGGGGGGCAGAATGCCGTGCATGACTCCGGCATGGGGGAGAGTGGCTGGGTGATTCGATCGGCGGAACGGGACGAAACAGGGTACATCCGACGATTTTAGGGAGGGGGCGTACCTCGAACTGGAGCTGGAGGTTCTCGATGGTCCGCATCATGGGCGTAAGCTCTGGGACCGGCTCAATGTCAGATGGCCGTTCCTGGCCGTCTCTCTGCGAGAGTCGACCAGGAACGGCCTGGAAAGGCCGTCCGACTCAACAACGCCCACGAGACGGCGGTGCGGATCGCCGACTGATCTGATGTCCACACATGGTGTGCCTCCGCTTGCGCCAGCATTCCAACCCACCTTCGCGTATAGTTCGTCAGGTCGTTACCCCCACTGGACTCGCGTCCTTCGGCGGTCAGTTCCCCTCCAGCCGGAATGGCAGGCAGTCATGTCGGTTCCCCAACTCACTTCGCTGCTCCCCAATGATCTTCTCGCCCGGCTCGAGCGGATGCGGATCAACCCGCGTCGACGCAAGACCAACCGCGCCCACGGAGAGCATCTTTCTGGCAAGGGCGGCACCAGTATCGACTTCTCCGACTACCGCGATTACGTCGCGGGCGACGACCTGCGGTACGTCGACTGGAATATCTTCTCGCGGCTCAATCAACCCTACCTGAAGCTCTACGCCCACGAAGAAGAAATGCAGGTGCCGATCCTGCTCGATGCGTCGACTTCCATGCACTTCGAGGGAAAGTTCGAGCTCGCCAAGCAAATCGCAGCTGCCTTCGGCATGGCCGCGCTGACGAGTGTCGAGAAGGTCAGCGTCTACAGCTGTGCCGAGGCCGGGAAGCCACCGGCGATCTTTCCGGCCACGCGCGGACGGGCTGCAGTGCGGCGGTTTCTGTCATTTATTGAGGAGCTGACGCCGGGCGGTACATTCCCGGTGGAGCAGGCGATCGAGGAGGTTCTTCAGCGTCGTCGGGGTCGGGGAGTGGTCGTGGTGATCTCCGACTTCTTGACGTTCGGGGACGTGGGCCGAGCGTTCAACCTGCTGCATGGGTCGGGACTGGAGATCTTCGCGATCCAGATACTCGCTCCTTCGGAGAGGAATCCCGAACTGACTGGCGATTTCCGGTTTGTCGATTCCGAGTCGGGGGGGACACTCGATATCTCGTCCGTTGGTGAACTGCTGGGACTGTACCAATCGCACCGCCAAGCTCTCGAAGACCATCTCGCCTCCGAATGCCAGAAACGCGATGGTCGCTTCATGAGCCTGACCAGTGACCGCCCCATTCAGAGTGTGGTATTTGACGAATTGGTACGGAAGGGCTGGTTGAAGTGAATGACTGCCGGGCAGCGCGAGTCTCCAGTCGAGCCGCTGTCACTGAATATCTCTGGTGTGGGGTTCCCCGCAAGAGGTTCGTTGCGACATCGCTCTCGGTGCCAGAACTTCTTCCGGCGTCTGAAGGTCCGGGGGGCGATGCGAAAGCAGAGGATTTGTGTATGTCTTCTAATTCCCGTTGTGCCGACGACTTTTTAATTCCTGCTGAAGCGGCTCCAGATTCCCCGAACTCTTGAGCCCAGCGACTTCCAATTGATCCAGATAATCGAGCGAGAGCCATTTATGACCCCAATTGTCCATCAGGAGTCCGGGGAAGGAGTCGGCGGCCTTTTGTAAAATATCTCCCATGCGTTGGCGCTTTAGGGGGTCTTTGGGAATCTCAATCAGGATCGCCATTGCATGCTGCGGTCCTTCCAGAACCGCCACTGGTTTCAAAGAGAGTTCATCGCGGATGCGTTTGAGCAGCGGCAGGACATATGGCTTATCGATGGGGACTTCGCCCTTGTTTCCGACATTCTCATACATACCCCCCTTTTCCAGAAACGGGATCGCGTCGACCACTTCGCGATTCGCCATCCATTGATCTTCAATCTGGGTGTCGAGGGCTGCGGCGTCACTGACGACCGAATCTCCACATCCCACGCACGTCGCGAAAGCGATGGCGAGAAACAGATGCCTCCCAAGTGACGATGTCTTCATGTGTGGTCCGATCATGTGTTAGAACTCAATGACTTCTTGGCCATTCCTCGTCCCCAATGCCTGGAACAAAGCACCATCGATATTTTCGCTCATAAATCGCACCGAGCCATCTCCCAGCGCAAAGTTCGCCCCCCCCACATGGCGACTGGAAAAGTTTTGCGGGGAACCCATCGTGAAATTAATCGGGAAGGCTGCCAAAGCCTGGGTATAGGGCATGGAATTCAGCACATAGCTGTTGGAGTTCGCCAGGATGCCGTACCAACCCGATGTGTAGGGAACACTGATGGCAGACGAGGGAGTGTTGACGCGCTCACCCAGCAGTAGGGTCTGCGATAATCCGTCCGTGACATGAGCAAACCGGACGGAGGACATTCCAAACAGCATATCGCCAGCACCACTGAAATTGCCAGATGCGGACTGCACAGCCGCTGCCGTCCAATTGCTTACCAGGATCGAGTCCTCAGACCCATCCGATGTGCAACGCCAGAGAGGAAGAGTTGCCTGCACGCGTTGTGCATTCACTCCCACGGTCGTGCCCACGTTGAAATCAAGCGAACTGTACAACGGCGATTGATCCACATACGGCAATACCATCGCACCCCAGCCCCAGCCCGTTTGAACCGGGTAGGAAGATCCGACTACCAATGCACCCGACGGCAGAACGAGATTCGCTTCGTAATAGTTGTGCAGAGCCAGGGCCAGCTGTCGCAGCTGGCTCCGACACTGCGCTCGCCGCGCGGATTCACGGGCCTGCTGCACCGCAGGCAGGGCCAGCGAGGTGAGAATGCCGATGATGGCCAGCACCACCAGCAATTCAATCAACGTGAATCCACGCGTACGAGATCGCATCACAGAGACTCCGACGACCGATGCTCCTTGGCCCTCACTCGAAAGAGAGAGGGACCAGCACAGGCCGAATTAAGGGACTCTCTTAGTGGCCACGCCCACTGCCAAGGCTTGGGTCGCTCCCGAAGGACGCCCAATGACTTCTTGGTCATTGTCAGCGACATAGACGATCATAGTCTGAGGATCGGTGATCGGAGCCCCTTGGTTTCTGTACACCTGCACCCTGTTTGACAAGTTGGACACGAAGGCGTGAGAGACCCCCACCAGCAAATTGATATTGGTGTACTTGAACACCTTGGCGGGCCCGAACCCACCTTGAGCCGCCGACGAATTGCCCAACGCATCTGCGCCAGGGAGGAAGTAGTTATCCATCCCCTTCACGATGACGGCCGCTGAGACTGGCGAAACCAGCATCCCCAGCATCGTGAATCCCATCACAGCTACCGACAACACTCTTGCACGAAACATGTTTCGCATCTTACCACCCCTGTACTGTTGAACCGAGAAGTCAGAAAGGTACAGCCACACGAGCTGCCCAACGTCCCCATAGTGCCACGCAAAAGTCATTCCACAATGAAAATATTACAATATTTTGCTGTCGTGGAGCGGTGGTGTGCAATTTCTTTGTCTTGGCATACACGTATCGCGAATAGGGGAGCATGGAATCTGAATCGGCGTAGTGAGTTGGGGCGCGGGCCGTGACAGCGTTTCGCAGAGACCTGCGAGGTCGGGAGCTAGTTTAGAGCCGAACAAAGGCTGTCCATCCATCACTGGTTGAACGGACCAATCTCGGAACATGTGCCATGGCGGCACACATTGTGTGCGGAAGTGGTCCGTCGAGGCTGCAGCCCTGTGCTGTGAACATGATGGCGATCATCGTGGGGCACTTCCCCTTACGTGCCCGTCCCCCACCAGAGCGCTATGCAAAAGTGAGAATGACTGCTGAGTGGAGCAGTTGCAGCCGGAGTCGTCGAAGAGTGGAGGCCGCAAGAAACTCAATAAACGCAAAAAAGGACACTTCTCCCTGAAGCCGACAGAGTCTCCCAAGTGTTCCCCGCCGATGCCCGCGCACACTGCAATTCCATCACCGTGGCAGAGGCGGGTTCTGGTAC
>JAYTCW010000011.1:0-19265 GCA_043736295.1 Planctomycetota bacterium
GATGGCCTCGTCATACTTCTTGGCTTGAGACAGTGCGAAGCCGCGATTGTTGTGGGCGTCAACGTACTTGGGGTCCAGCTTGAGTGCGGCATCGAATTCGAGGACAGCTGTGTCGTACTTCCCGAGTGAGATTCTGACCAAGCCGCGATTATTGAGCGGTTGGGGGTATTTCAGATCCAGAGCGATCGCCCGATTGAAATCCTCCATGGCCAGGTCACTGTCTTGGAGCAGCAAGTAGTAGTAGCCGCGGGTGTTGAAGGACTTGGCATTCTCGGGTTGCAGCTGGAGGGCGACATCCATGTCCTGAATCGCTCGGGTGTAGAGTTTGGCATCTGCCAGCATGGAAGCCCGCGTGGTGTAGGCATCGACCAGTTTCGGATTGGCGCGAATCGCTTCATTGAGCAGCAATGAGGCATCATTGAGGTTGCGTTTCTCGATCAGTCCCTGAGCCATGGTGACGGCCTGCTCGGGGCTGATTTGTTGCGGCTCCCCCGGCGTACTGGATGCCGGGGCAGTGACTGTAGTGGTAGACGTGGGAGCGGAATTGTCCGTCGAGACCGGGGCACTGTTTCCGCAGCCGACCAAGCCCAGCACCAAAATCCAACTGTATGTTTTGTGCATTGTGAGTCATCCCATCCCTGAACTTGAGCGGCATCCTTGCCAGCGCGTGGGTGATCTCTCGCTCGGGAGAGTATTCCCATTCACAGGCGGCTTTTACAGCCAATTTGTGAATGGGGTCAATGCCGGTTCAAGACTGGAGCCGGGAAAAGAGCGTGAAGCCCTCAGCAACTCGACGCGCGAGCAATGGCATGCGGGGATTCGACGTGGAGCCCCAGGGACCTCTGAGCATGGAGCAGAGGAAACCGTTCACGGACTCAGCGCGGCGGGAGAGTTGGGGCGAGTTGTTTTGCGAGAGAAAAGAGAGGTCAGGTCTCTTTGCTTCCCCCAAAATGGTCAATCATTGAGACCCGCCTCTTTTCCTCCCCCTCCTGATCACGGCAGGCAAAAAGTAGAATGGACCGAGAATGTCGATCACTTTCTCCCCCACATTCTCTCGTGATGTCACACAGCCTTGAGTGCTGCGTTCAGTTCCCTGAGCAACGCCTCGATGTCCTCGGAGGTATTGTATCCATGAATCGCCAAGCGGATTCTTCCGGCGTGGGACATCACGTGGACGTTTTTGGTGTGCAGGGCTTTCGCGATCTCATCGGCCTTGGTGTGCCGGAAGGCAATGATCCCCGCGACCTGCGTGACATCCTGCGGGGTGAGTAACTCCACCGGCAGCTTTGCGATCTCGGCGAGGGCGTGATGCACCAGCGGGCGGACGGCGTTGTCGATTGCCTCGACGCCGATCGACTGAATGTACTTGAGCCCGGCCCGAATCGCGTAAATGGCCGGGAAGTTTGGCATGCCGACGGCGAAGCTGGCGGCCCCCGGCTTGCTGACCGCTTGCTCGAACCGGTTCGCTCCAAAGGCATCCTGCAGGTTGTACCAGCCGCCTGCTGGGACTGTCCATGCTTTCGCTCTCGCACTCGGAACCCCGACTAGCCCCCCGCCGTGGCTGGCGAGAATCCACTTGTGCGTGCTGCTGACGATCAGGTCCACGCCCGCCAGTTCCAGCGGAATTCGACCGAGTGCCTGCGTCACATCGACCGATAGCAACGCCTCGGAACCGCATCGGACACAGCTCACCACATCCGGAATCGACAGCCGGAACCCGTTGAAAAAGCTGACATGCGAGACGGCCACCAGTCGCGTCTTCGCACTGAGCAGCTGGGCGAGGTCCTCGACGTGCAGAACCCCTGCGCGGGCTTTCCAGACGCGCACGGTCGCTGGGCAAGTCGGTTGCAGCCACGGCGTGGCCCCCGCCGGGAAATCGAGATCGTTGATGATGACCTCATCCCCCGCTTGTAATCTCAACGCCATCGCAGCGAGGTTGTACGCCTCGGACGAACAGGAGCAAATCCCGATCTCGTCGGCCGTGAGGCCATAAAACTCGCCGACGAGTGCCTTCGTCTCTTCGAGAGCGGCGAAGTGCGGCCCGCGCCCGTCCATCCCCAGCTGCTTGTCGCGGAAGTACTCATCGAGTGCCTCGCGGACCAAGAGCGGTGGAATCCCCTCGGCGGCACTGTTGAGGTAGACCATCTGTTCGAGGGTCGGGAACTGCTGTCGGCGGGATTCGGGGGTGAGCATGAGTTGAGTCCGCAGGCGGTGTCGTGGAAGGTGGATCGATTGTCGACCAGAACTGCGGCCAGAGCAACGCTCACCTGCTGGAAGCGTCCGGCAAGCGAGTTCGAGAGGCACATTACGCTCCGTAGCTCACGTCGCTCCGCGACTGAGATTCCTCTCGCCAGACACCGTCCAAACCTCGGGAAACTCCGCGTAAGTTCGGTCTTCTCGCGTGCGCAATGCGAGTCGCAGAGCGATATCGCCTACGACCGCTGTCGGCGGTTGGAGTTCCTCCTGCGAGCCGTTCGAATTCGTGAGCAAGCCTGTCCGCGTTTGGCAGGTCTTGCCTTAAAGCACTGGCAGAAAAGAACTTTAGGAAATCCGCCCTGCAAATACACTTATTGACACTTTTTCCGAACCGCTCGTATACTCCGCCGCCATTCGGCCACCCCGGCAAGATGCTTGTCGGGCGTGGTGCTGCGTGTCCCACCTCTGCGGTCATCTCCTCCTCTTCAGTTGTCGGTTCGGCGTGTCATCCACACGGCAGAACCGGCGGCGAGCATTGTGCCGCTCAGACCCGAGCGTCACGAACACTGTTCCATTCTGCCGGTTCTTCCTACCGGAACTCCCTTGGTGAACTTCTCCGCGATTCGATCTTCGACGCTGTGGGCGCTGCTCGCGCTCGCGCTGGGGGTCTGCGCGGTGATCGGGGTTCAGGCACAAACGCCGCCCGGTGCGGGGCACAGTTTGCCGTCGCTGTCGCGCGTCGAGCGGGTGCTGCTGAAGCCGATTCCCGAGGGGACGGCACATCAATCGACCGTACCTCGCTTACCGAAGAGTCATCTCCCCGCCACCGACCTAATCACCATCACCTCTCAGTACGCCTGGCGCTGGGAAGAGTCGGGACAGCGGATCCTGTTCGTTCGAGGCCAATGTCGAGCGACGCAGGGATCGACCGTTCTCGAAGCGGAAGAAATGGTGATCTGGGGCGGACCGATTGAGTCGACAGAACAGGAACGCCTGACGATCTATCTCCAGGGCGATGCGATACTCCGTGAAGTCGACCGCACCGTGCAGAAGCCCTCGATGCTGGTGGCTCTGAATACCAAGTCCCAGGTCAGCTGCCAGAAGACTCCGGAAAACCGGTCGATGGCTGAGGACGCTACCTACAGGCGGGGAGACGAGCGTCGCCGCAGCAGTCGGAAGGATTTAGTTCAGACCCAGTATTCCGAGGTGGCCCCCGATAGTCCGACACTGTGGGACGACGGCTCCCAGCTACTAGGTCAATCCACCGCTCCGCTGCTGGCTCCCCGCCGGGTCATTATTAACCCGCGTAATCTCGGCATGGACTTCAAGGTCCACAGCGATGTCGATCGCAACAAGCAGCCCCCCGAGTCGATGACCACGGTCCAGGGCGGTGTGAATATCGTCGTGGAGAATGTGCCCGTGATGCTGGATGGCCAGATGGTCCTGACCCGCATCGATCTCTCGGCGGATCGGGCGGTAATCTGGACCGCAGCGGAGGGACTGGGAAATGCCGGGGGAGGGCTGGAACTGAATGAGAACACCCCGTTCCAGGTCTATCTGGAAGGGGACATCGTGGTGCGGCAAGGGAATAGCGAAGCCCGAGCCAGTCATGCCTTCTACGACATCCGCGGTCAGCGCGGACTGCTGATGAACAGTGAGCTGCGGACGTACATCCCGGAGATCGATTCCATCCTGCGCGTGCGGGCAGACACGATCCGGCAAATGTCGCAGACCAGCTTCCAGGCACAAAATGCCTGGGTCTCGACCAGCCAGCTGGGGCGACCCGGCTACCGGGTCCAGGCGGGCTTCATTACCATTGAGGATCGCCCCAACTCGTGGGGCGCCCGCGTCGATCCGGCCACGGGTCGCCCCAAAACGACACAGTACCTCACGTCCACCAACAACACGCTGTTCATCGAAGAAGTGCCGGTCTTCTACTTGCCACGCCTGAGTGGTCCAGTTGAGGAAACGCCCTTCCCGCTCAAGTCGGCCTCTCTCGGTTTCAGCGGCATGTTCGGGGCCGAGGCCAATACGGTCTGGAGCGTCGACAAGCTGTTCGGTTTCGACCTGCCACAGGGGGTCGAGTGGGAGCTGTTGGTGGATGGCTACACCAAGCGCGGCCCGGCGATCGGAACACGCGGGGACTACGATCTGTATGGCCAAGTGCTGGGACTCCCCACTCACATCACCGGCGAGGGCTTGTTGTACTACGTCCATGACGAGGGGGCAGATCAGCTCGGACTCGGCCGCAACAATCTGGCATTCCCGGACTCGAACCGCGGTCGAGCACTGTCTCGCAGCCGGCTGGAGTTCCCCTACGGTGTCGCGTTATCGAGCGAACTCTCCTACTTCCTGAACAACGATCGCAACTTCCTCGAACAGTACTACGAACCCGAGTTCGACCGCGGCAAGGACCAGGAAAACCTCGTCAATCTGGCCATACAGAACGACAACGTCACCGGCAGTCTGTTGTTCCAGACTCGGCTCAACGACATCTTTGATCAGACCGAATGGCTGCCCCGACTCGACCTCACGGTCCTCGGCGAGCCACTGCTCAACGATGCCGTCAGTTGGAGCAGTCACAGCTGGCTCGGTTACGGACACATCCGTCCGGCTCAGGCACCGACCGACCCAGCGGATACATTTACGGCATTGCCATACCTTCCCGATGTGCAAGGAATGGTGACTGGGACCCGGCACGAACTGACTCTGCCGTTCCAGCTTGGTCCCGTGAAGGTCGCTCCGTATGCTTTGGGCGAGGCGGCTTACTGGCAGCAGGATATGACGGCGAACGACCGTTCGCGGTTGTATGGCAGTGCCGGAGTCCGGGCGAGCATCGAGTTCTGGCGAGCGGTTCCGGAGTTGCAAAGCTCTATCCTTGGGCTGAATGGACTGGCGCACAAAGTCGTGCTGGACGCGGACTATTCGTACTCACGGTCGACGGAGTCGCTGTCGAATATCCCGCAGTACAACGCCTTCGATGAAGATGCTCAGGAGAGGTTCCGCGAGCGGTTTCTAGCTCTGGAGTTCGGGGGAGCCTTGCCCGCCCAATTCGACCCTCGTTACTACGCAGTACGGACCGGAGCTGGACAGAGTGTGACAGCTGCCTACCAAGAGCTGGTCGACAACCAGCAAGTCCTGCGTCTGGGTCTGCGGCAACGCTGGCAGACGAAGGAAGGCCCCGTCGAGCGGCAGCGAATCAAAGACTGGATGAGCCTCGACCTGGAAGCCAGCATCTTCCCGAATGCCAATCGAGACAACTTCGGCGAGACGTTCGGACTGTTGACGGGACGCTACATGTGGCAGGTCGGCGAACGAACTCAGCTCGTGGCCAACGCGGTCGTGGACCCCTTCAACAACGGCCAGAAAATCTGGAATGCGGGCGTCCTGACCCAGCGTGGCCCGCGCGGCAGCTTGTATGTCGGCGTGCGTCAGGTCCAAGCCGGGCCGATCGATAGTAGTCTGCTCACGGGCAGCTTCAGTTACCGCATGAGCGAGAAGTGGATCTCGACTCTGGGGGCCTCATATGACCTCGCGGAAGGCCGCGATCGGGGCCAGTCGCTGACGATCACCCGCATCGGCGAATACCTGCTGTTTCACGTGGGCACCGGGTATGACCGCAGTCGAAATAACTTCAGCATCAACTTCATGATCGAGCCCAAGCTGGGCAACAGCAGCACCTCGACTCAGATGAGTTCCCTCATCGGCGGGGGCGGTTACCAGTAACGTCGTGTCCGACAGAAGTCCCCGTAGCGTGGGCTTTAGCCCACGCGAGATCGCTCTCTTCAAGTGCCCCGCGAGACTTCCGAAGTCTCGGAAGACTTCGGAAGTCTTTGGTTCGCGAAGTCAGGCGGCTCAGATTGAGCGCCAGCCCACTCAGCGTGACCTTGTTCCCGGCAATGAGGGGCCCGCACTCAGAGCGGCTGTTCCCACTCGACACCTGTGGACGATCAAGAGAGCAGTCGCTCATCTCTTCCGGCGAAGGTTCTCTCGATGCCCCCTCGCAAACGTCCCGTCGAGACCAACCCGCAAACTTCGCCCACGCATCCCCGTGCGTATTATGTGCCTTTTCAGCAGTACCTCGCTGCCGAATGCGGGATGTCGGCCAACACAATTGCAGCTTATCGCAATGACCTGTCGCAGTTTCTGACTTGGCTCGAATCGGAGAAGGTGCTGTCGCTGCTGCAAGTCGACCTCGCGCTGATGAGCGGGTACTTGCAGCACATGCACGGGTTGGGACTGGCGGCCAGCAGTGTGGCCCGCAAGCTGGTCGCGCTGAAGATGTTCTTCCGGTATCTCGTGCTGGAGCAAGTCGTCACCGAGAGTACGATTGATCTCATCACGTCACCCAAGTTGTGGCAGTATTTGCCCACCGTACTCAGCCCTGAGATGGTCGAGAAGTTGCTCGCCGCTCCGTGCCGAGAAGACCGGTATCCGCTGCGAGACCGGGCCTTGCTCACCGTGTTGTACGCCACGGGGTGCCGAGCGTCCGAGGTGTCGAATCTCAAGCTCTCGGACATTCGATTGGGAGATCGCTACTGCCGGTGCCTCGGCAAGGGGAACAAGGAGCGGATCGTCTCGCTCAACCCGGTCGCCGTGCTGGCCCTGGAAGCGTACCTCGAACATGAACGCCCCAAGCTGGTCCATGAGCAGGGCGAAGAGGCGCTGTTCCTCACTCGCTCCGGCAAGACACTCACCCGCATTAACGTCTGGCACCTCGTCAAACGCTATGCCGGGCGGATCGGCTGTGGCCAGAAGATCAGCCCGCACACGCTCCGCCACAGCTTCGCGACGCACATGCTGGCGGGCGGTGCCGAGATCCGCGCCCTGCAAGAGATGCTCGGCCACGCCAGCATCCGCACGACGCAGATCTATACCCACGTCGAGCATAGCCGCTTAAAAGCGATCCACTCCCGCTGCCACCCACGCGGGTAGGCACCGATTGTCGCCTTTTTCTCCGAAAAAGGACGCACTTTTGCGGAGCAAAAGGCGACAAAGTAAGTTCTATTGGACCAGTGCCCCAAGGATGGCTTCTCCACCCTCACCCTCAAAGATCGTCCTCAGTCAGCCCCGCGTCCTTCATGATCCCGTGCTGAGTGCCCGAGCTGAGATCCTTGTTTCCGTGTACTGGAACAACAAGCGTGGTCGGATGGCCCGGCTGTTGATACGCACGATGACTTCCCTTTGTGCGGACCCAAATCCAGCCATGCAGCTCCAAAATGCGACACATCCGCTTGCCAGAGATCGGTTTCACAACTCAATCTCTTGAAGTTCCGCTGTGGTCGAAGTCGAGCGGGCTTGTGCGACGGCGGTGTCTGAAGTGACTTCCAACCAGAGTTCCGCCGCTTCGCGGATGTTGTCGAGCGCGTCTTGGCGGGTGTCGCCTTGAGAATAACAACCCGGCAGGGCGGGGACGCTCGCCGAGTATCCCCCCACGGGTTCGGGGCTGATGAGGACTTTCAGTTTCATGATCGACTCCTTCTCGTCATCATAGCCTCGCTCGTCTGTACTGCCGAGACGACAAACCGAAGTCCGACATGCGGGTCGATTCACGTCTGTCGGCTTTTTCCGCCAAAAAAGACGCCCTTTTGCGGAGCAAAAGGCGACATTACGCCATCCGCTTGAGCTTCGAGATCCTGCCGGTCCCGACCCACTCAGCCACAAAAATACTCCCGTCTTCGGCGAAGCAGGCGTCGTGCGGGTGGACGAACTTGCCGGGGAGCCACTTGGTGCTGTCGCCGCGGATGGCCCCTCCGCCTTCGCCGGTGATGCGGCCCACGTCTTCGCCCAAACGGGCGACGACTTCGTTCTTCTCATTCAGCAGTGTCACGCGGGCGTGCAACTCGGGGACCACCAGCAGGTTCTTCCAGGTCTCCACGTTGGCGGGCAGTCCGTAGCCCTTCAGGGTCTCGATGTACTTGCCGTCCATGGTGAAATACTTGACCACATGATGAGCGCGGTCGCAGACGACGATGCTCGGCTCGCGGCCCGCTCGCTTGTCGATCCACACTCCGTGGGGCGTGCGGAACTTGTCATCGCTATCACCCACGCCGCCGAAGCAGCTTTGCCACTTGGCGTCCTTGTCATAGCGATGCACGACCGAGGCCCCGTATCCATCAATCAACAGGAACCCGCCGTCATCAAGGAACGCAAAGTTCGTCGGCAGGAAGCGATCGCCGCCCCACACCTTACTCGGGTCGGGTCGCTTTTCGAGCGGCAGGTTTTCCCCCTCCGCGTAGACACCGGACTCCATCGGAGCCATCTGCTGCCAGACCGTTTCTCCTGTCAGCGTCATCTTGGCGAACGTCTTCAGGTGCTGATACGCGCACACATAGAGGAACTCTTCGCTCCCCTCCTGCCGAATCTCGATCCCGTGGCCGCCGCCCTGAAACTGTGCCCCGAACGAGCGGATGTACTTCCCCTCGCTGTCGAACACGAAGATCGACGGGTGGTCCTTGAGGTCGTTCCGCCCCTCATGAATCACATACAGGTTCCCCGCCTTGTCGACCGCGACGTTATGCGTGGTCTGCCACGTGAACTTCTCCGGCAGTTGCGGGAAGTTGTGGACCACCTCGAACTTGTGTTCGCCTTCCCCCACGATCAGCGGCGAGTCGGTCTTACTGGCCGTTGCGACTGCGGGAGCTGAGAGAATCACCGCCGTTCCCGCAGCAGCTGTGGAGAGAAATGTACGGCGGGAAACGGGACGAGGCATGGGGACTCCTTCGCGGTGAAAACATCAGAGTGGAGAACCAACGGCGGAGCCTGAACAACTGCCGCACGAGAAACGTATCGTAGCCATTCGATTCGCGTTCGTCGTCATTGGACGAGCGGTCGGAAAGATGTACCCCGTAAGACGGCCGTTCTATGCCGTTTCGCTGCTCGCGTCATCCGAGTACGGACTTTCCAGGACGCCCTATGGGGTACATGAATTTCCGCCACTGGCTTTAAACGACACGCTGGCGAACCTCACCGACAGATTCGTGTCCTTCCAGCAACACCTGCGGAATGGTCTCTCGGCAAGATGCGACGCTCTGAACGTGGAGAGGTTGGTTCGACTCCAGCTCCCGCCGCTGCCTTTGTGAGCGGCACGGCGCTAGCCGCCGGTTCCCCAGACCGTTCGCAGTCCCTAAGAACCGGCGGCTAGCGCCATGCCGCTCACAAGTCACCTGGAAGTCATCCGGCCGGATGAGGGCCTTGTCTTGAAAACAGGTGGCGAGTTCGCCTCGCTTGTGGGTTCGAGTCCCACGGCTTCCGCTGAAGACAGACGAGAGAGAAGAGACGAGAGCCAATCTGGTCGCACTGATGCTCTGGCTCTCCTCTCTCCTCTCTCCTCTCTCATCTCTCATCTCTTCTCTCTCATCTCTTCTCTCTCACCTCTTCTCTCTCACCTCTTCTCTCTCACAACTTCTCCCGGTCCTGTAGCCCAGCGGCGACGGCAGCTTCCTTACAAGAAGACGATCGGTGGTTCGAGTCCACCCAGGACCATGTTCTCCCTGTCGCGAAACAACGCTTCACTCTGAATCCAGGGAAGCGGTCCCGCGATTCGAATCTTCCATCACCGGAGGCTTCCCCCAGCGTTGGCGTTGGCCACTCCGGTTGACGATCTCGGCCACGCTGTATTCGGTCCCGTCGATCTCGTCGTCCGTCGCGGGAAAGCCACGCGGGGGCGGGGAGCAGGTCACGAAATGAGTCACAGCTGAGGTCTCGATCGTCAGGAACGGGATATGGCTGGTCTTGCATTGTGGCTGACCAGCGGGGCCGGGGATCGCTTCCTGGCTGAGGCAGTTCATCATGTCTAAGCGGTCTGGTCCGGCTCGCAGGACAGTTCCCGAGTAGCGACCGCCTGACTCATCAGAGACGCCGACCTGTGAGCCTCGGGCTGAGGCGACGATCTGTTCTCGAAGGAATTCTCGTTCCGCGCCAGCGAGTGCTGGCTCATCGAGATCATCAAACTCGAATGAACTGCGTGGAGTGACTGCGGCTTGCTGTTGTTCGATCGCGCGCCCTCCCGCTTTGATGAACAACTCCTCTTCAATGTCACGCAGATCGTCCATCGAGAGGTCATTGATCAACGGGCGTTTTTCGCTCTCGCGACGCTCCGGGTGGCCAGGCCACTTCGCAAACGAGGGAGCGGACTGACAGCCAACAAGACAACCACACAACACCAGAAGCAGGTTCAGCTGTCGAAACATGACGCACCTCTTTAGGAGTCAGACAGCGCGAGCAGCCATCTCAGCTCGGACTTCGCTGCCACCCTATTGGCATGGGCCAAAGGCGGTCAAGTGCGACAGAGCGCGGAAACGGCCCCAGAGCTGCGAGACCGACGAGAGTATCAGCAAATCGGCAGGAGTTGCCGACCACAAAGATCAAAGACCGCCCAGGTACGTCAACTGGCTGAGCGGCTCGGTTCGGTGTTTGTGAAAGTCGGGCCGAGCGTCTGCGTGCTCGAATCCCGCTCTGGATAATTGAAGAGAGACGAGAGAAAAGAGACGAGAGACGAGAGCCAGAAGTAACGTGTCTGGCTCTCGTCTCTCCCCTCTCCTCTCTCCTCTTCTTCTTGCAGGTGGGCAGGCGCTCAACTGGCTCTCATAAGGCCGGTCCGCCCGGTTCGAGTCCGGGACCTGCAACTGGGGAAAGGATGAAGGTGGAAGGATGAAGGATGGGGTTCAACTCCCGGTGAGATCACTGTTTCAACCCGGAAGGCAGCCGAATACGGTTGGCCGGGCCGCATTGCTAATGCGGTTCTCCTTCATTGGAGATGAGGGTTCAAATCCCTCGCCTTCCGCCTTGGGGAAGCTATCAGTTGTCAGCAATCAGCCAGAGAGAATGAGAGAGCCGGTTCGTCTCCGAAGCCGCGAAGCGGTGACAGCATGCCGCGACCGCTTCGCGAAGGTGACTCCGTCTCAGCGACTCGAAGCTGCCCCCTTCTGTCGCCACTTCGCGGCTGCTCACGTCATGATTGGTGGAACTTGGGCTGACGCCTAAGGCGATCCGCTGCCACCGCTTCGCGGTTCAGAGAGATCAAATATCGATCATACGAAACACGGAAGGGCCTCCCGAATGGAGCCGGGCACCGGTTGGAAACCGGTTGGGGGTGAAAGCCCCTTGCGGGTTCGACTCCCGCCCCTTCTGCTGGGGGGAATGTTCCCACGGGCCAATCGCCTGAGAGCATTCCACGATTGTGTTCGCGCCGAGAAGTCGAACGGACCCCGAGTGCCCCGTCCAGGCTTGGAATGAGGGTTGATCCCTGCCAGGCGGGAGGGCGAAGCTCCTGCTGAGCCGCGAGTCTGGGGACGCGCCCACTCGCTGAAGCGGCTCGGCAGGAGCCTCGCCCTCCCGAGAGAGGCGGACCCCAAAATCAAGCCTTGACGGACCCCGAGATCCGTTCCGCCCGGACCTCGGGGTCTAGGCTACGAGGGCACTCTCCGAATAGAGGGATACTCTAATCCAGTGACACAGCCAGCAGTTCTTCGGCAGCGGCTTCGACCTCGACACAGGTCAGCTCGCTCATCGCGTCAGCGTACCCGACCAGCAGTGAGAGATCGCAGATCTGGTTCATCCGCCGCGGCACGCCTTGGGAAATCTCCCAGAACGCCTGATACGCATCGTCCCGAAACATCGTCTCTGACCGACCCGCGATTCGCATTCGGTGTTCGATGTACGCTCCCGTTTCATCGGCGGTGAGCGGGTCGACGGCCATGCGGACGGCCACGCGTTGATCGAGTCCGGGCACGCGCTCGACGCGGCTGAGTAGTTCCGGACGCCCGACCAAGACAAACGACAGCACGTTCCCGACATGCTGTTGAACGCTCATCAACAGCTGGAGCGTCTCGAAGTGTTGGGGCTGAAGCAGGTGGGCATCGTCGAGGACAATCACTTGCCGCTGCCCGTCGCTAGCCATCGCTGTCAGTCGGCATTCGAGGCTGCGGAGCGTCTGGTCCTGGCTGCCGCGTGGGACGCCGGGTCCGGGGCTGGCTCCCAGTCGCATGGCCAGATAGCTGAGCATGTCAGCGGGGGAGAGTTGGGGGAATACCAGACGCAGGAACGGCCTTTGCGGGCCGTCCAGTTCCTGTTCCAGAACCTGCGTCAGGAAAGTCTTGCCGACTCCATGCTCTCCCACCAAGAGAGCGATTCCCTTGCGATGTTCCAGGCTAAACCGCAGCTTCAGCAGGGCTCCTTGATGTGAGCGGGCGGGGTAGTAGAACTCGGCATCGAAATCACTTTCGAAGGCGGGGCGGTCGAGATGCCAGTATCGCTCGTACATCGTCCGTCCATCGGCTTTCCAAAAAACTCGGTCTCAACAGGGGATGGCTTAGTCGTCCTTCAAGACGCCCAGCAGCCACACGGGCGACTGGTCCACTGGGCGCTGCGGGGTGACATCCGAGACTTGCTCGACCTGACTGTGGATCGGGTTCTCTGTCTCTTCAATTTCGGCGACAGCGTGTGTCAAACGGGCATCAATGTACTGCTCGCGCCCATCGACCGGGGTGGTTGTGGCGGGCGCGTCGTCCGCATCGGCTTCCACTTGTTCGATGTCCGAGAGCCAATCGGGATTGCTCGTCAAATCGATGGCATCCGCAGTTGTTGCGGAGTCTCCAATCTCCGCCACACGGTAATTTTGCCGTCCCATGCTGACGTAGATCGAGGTGGTCATGAGCAAGACACAGGCCAGCGCCGCTCGCATCGGACTTTGCCGAATCGTTTGAGTGCATTCGTGAATGATGTGGTAGGCCATCCCTGCCTCCCGTGAGAATCGTCCTGGCGCAATGGAGAAAACGGAGCGTAAGAACGCCCTGCGTTCAGTATCGGTCGCAAGGCTCCTGCGGATTGAGTGCAATTTCTGGATTCTCCTGACGATGTTGTAGGCGATGTCGCTCCGCGACTCGCATTCCGCCCATGATATGACCGTCCTCTCGAATCTGATCCGAAACAACTTCCTTAAGTGCTGAAGAGGATGCACCGCAGATTGACACAGCGCGGCGTAGCCGCAACCCAAGGGAAGCAGTCAGTAGTCAGCCAGAAAGCCAAACCCGTCGAGCCAACTTCTGCACCCCGCGGGGGTCGACACATCACAGCCCAGGGTCGCGACCGCAGGGAGCGCACCCTGGGTCATCGGGCTATACGCGAGAACGAACCCTGAAGGGGTTCCACACGTCGCGGACAGGTGTGCAACCCCTTCAGGGTGGGGTTATCGGGGTGCCATTTTCCCAGGGTGCGCTCCTGCGTCGCGACCCTGGGCTGTGATGGTTAACCCCTTCGGGGTATGGACTTAACCTGGCAACTGTGGATTTTCGCAGATTGCCATAATCCTCTCACGACACGCAGACTTAGATGATTTGCTCCTCGGGGGACCGCAGAGGACCGGGTACTTTCTGGAGTTTCCCCTCTGCGAACCTCCGCGCCCCCTGCGGTGAATTCTGGGAACTTGTATCGAGCCAGTACCTGAATGAGGGTGTTTCGGCGAATCACCAGAGGGATAAATGGATGAATCTCAGTCGCGGAGCGACGTGAGCTACGGCCGGGCGGACGCATCGGAGTCAATCGACCGCTGAAAGAAATCGTCCACCACGGTGGCGGGGGACAGGTACTCCGCATACTCGTGGTGCTGATGGGCCACCCCGGCCAGCTCCAGAAAATTCGACAGCAGCCGGTGTCCCTCGACGGTGAGTACTGATTCCGGGTGAAACTGGACTCCCCAGATGGGGAGGCTTTCATGCTCAAGGCCCATCACGATTCCGTCTTCGGTCTGGGAGATCACGCGCAGCGGGGAGGCGATTTGATCCACGATCAGCGAGTGGTAACGCATCACGCGCAGCGGCTGGGGCAGACCCGCAAAGAGTCCCTGCCCCGAGTGCCTGACCAGTGAAGTCCGACCGTGCATCGGTTGAGCAGCCCGGCAGAGTCTGGCTCCGAACGCCATGCCGATCGCCTGATGCCCCAGGCAAACCCCCAGTATGGGGATCACGCCGCCCAATTGGCGAATCACCTCCAGCGTGATGCCGGCCTCGTAGGGAGTACACGGTCCGGGTGAGAGCACGATCGCCTGCGGCCTCAGTCGGCGGATCTCGTCCACGGTGATCGCGTCATTGCGAACCACCAGCGTCTCTGCCCCCAACTCTTCAAAGTACCGGGCGAGGTTGTGAACGAAGCTGTCGTAGTTGTCGAGGAGGAGGATCATGGTTGCCTGCTCCTCCTGCCCCGAACCAGACTTGGCGAGTCTGCGAGAGTCGGAAATTCACCACGGAGGCACGGAGGCACGGAGAGGGAAAAAGAATTCAACGTCAAGCCGCCTGGTGTCCCGTCAAGGCTCAGAATTGGGGTTGAGCCAGGCTCGTCTGGGAGGGCGAAGCTCCTGCTGAGCCGCGAGCCAGGGGACACGCTGTCTGGTGGCTGCGGCTCGGCAGGAGCCTCGCCCTCCCGCAGAGAGGCGAACGCCAAAATCAAGCTTTGACGGGGCAGTAGGCGCGAAGGTGCTAAGCAGTAAGAGCGTCTCTGAACGCCTTGGCGTCTTGGCGCCTTGGCGACTTGGAGATCACCTCTTCCCTCTCCGTGCCTCCGTGCCTCCGTGGTCAATTCATCCTCGACAAACCGGCATCGATCCCCGGTCATGGCAACCCCTCCCAGACTCGCAGCATGCCCGCCGCCTTATCGAGTGTCTCGTTGTACTCCGACTCGGGATTGGACTGCACGGTCACACCGCCGCCGACAGTACATTGCACCCACCCACGCCGTACGACAAACGTGCGGATCAAGATGCTGCTGTCACATCGCCCATCGAACCCCACATAGAACAGCGACCCGCAATACGGGCCGCGCGCGACTTGCTCCAACTCGGCAATAATCTCCATCGCCCGCACCTTCGGAGCCCCGGTGATCGACCCGCCGGGGAACGTCGCTCGCAGCAGATCCCATGCATCGTGCCCGGCTCGCAACTCTCCTTGCACCACCGAGACCAGATGTTGCACCGTCTCGTAATTCTCGACCTCGCACAGCTGAGGCACGCGGATCGAGCCGGGTCGGCAGACACGCGAGAGATCGTTTCGCAGCAGATCGACGATCATGAGGTTCTCGGCGTTATCCTTCTCACTCTCGCGCAGTTCATCCGCGGTGAAGAGATCGACCTCGGGATGGTTCTGGCGACGACGCGTCCCCTTAATCGGGCGAGTCTCGGCGATGCCATTGCCATCGAGCTGGATGAACCGTTCTGGTGAGGCACTGAGGATCGCCCAGTCGTCGCGGAAGAAACACCCCGCGAAGGGAGCCGGGTTCCGCTGTCGCAGTCGCCGGTAGAGATCGAGCGGCGGCTCGCTGCTCGGGTACATCAGCCGCTGAGCGAGGTTGGCCTGGAAGATGTCCCCCGCGCGGATGTATTCGATCACTCGTGCCACAGCTGCGAGGTAATTCTCGCGACTGAAATTGCTCAGCAATCCCACCGGTCCGGGAGCTGGCTCACAGGGGGCGGTGAGCCTCCCGTAGCCACGTTCGCCAGAACGTGGGCGAACATCCAAAAGACTCTCGCCCCTCTCCCCATGAGAACCCTGAATCGATATCAATATCAACACCAGATCCGCTCGCGCCTTGGCCCGCCACTTGCGTCTCTCGGGTTTCGTCTCCGGAAACCCCTGCGAGATCAACCAGCATCTTCCCTCGACATGGTCCCACGCCAACACCCAGTCATAGAGCCCGACCGCCAGATGCGGGATCTCCTGCTCATCATGCGGCACCTCGGGCAACTTCTCGAAACACCGCCCCAGTTCATACGACAGCACCCCCGCGGCACCGCCTTGAAATGGTGGCAACATAGGCACTGGTTCAACCTGGAAATCTGCCAGTGCCTTGCGGATTGCCTTGAAGGGATCAACTCCTAGCGTGGCCTTCGTGAGTTCGAACTGCCGAA
Organism: Planctomycetota bacterium; assembly: GCA_043736295.1. GTDB lineage: Bacteria > Planctomycetota > Planctomycetia > Planctomycetales > Planctomycetaceae > TH-plancto1. Next base: position 16,094 of record JAYTCW010000011.1, read on the forward strand.
ACGGATCAGCACTCAAGTAGCTGTAACGACCGAGTTGCGGAGAGGTCTTCGCACTATCAAACACGACCAACCCTGGCCACATGGCGAAGACCGGCAGCAGTTCGTCCAGCGACGGAGCCGGGAGGATCTCATGTACGAAGGGAGTCATGGCGTGGCCCCCTCATCAGGGCTTGGTCGTCCCGATTGAATCGCCTGGTGCCGCCGCTCCAGGGCACTCGTCTCGGGTCGTGTTAGCAGTCCCCAGTGGAGCGACTCGTCCTGCTGGTACTGCTTGCCGAGGGTGATTGCTGTGAGAGCCTTGGCCATCTCGTATCCCAGATAGAACGCATGCGACGCTGACAGCTTGGTGTTCGTCGCTGCCATCTGGTCGAACACCTCAAAGGCGTCCACACCCCGCCAGTATCCGTCGCGATTCATGACGTGCAGCTGTCCGCGCTCGGCAAAGATGCGGAAGTTGGGGTCTTTGATTTGCCGAGCGAGCGATGCGAGTGGCTCCTCTCCGAACTCCTTGAGTTTGGGATCTCGGAGCATGACCAGTGAGGAGTCGATGTGTTTGGCGATGGTCCCGTTCTCGATGGCAAAACGGATGATCCGCCGGGCGATGTTGAACTCTTGCACCGCCGAGCGGCACCAGTTCGCGACCTCGGTGGTCAGGACCGAAGTCACCCCCAGCTCGCCGCAGATCCCTGCGAGTAACAGACTCATCCCCGCCGTGTCGGCCTCGGCCAGTTCGGTCACGTTCCCGATTCCCATCATCACGGGAATCTCGGGCCAGCGACGACGAGCCTCTGAGTATCGGCCTAACGAGGCCGCAAACCCAACCCCCACGGGGTCCAGAATGGGATCAATACGAAACGTCCTGTTCGCGGACCGAAAGGCCTCAATCGTCGGCTGCAGGCTGTCGAGGGTTCTTGCATCATCCGGAACGATGACAAACTCGGCGGGCACGTTCACCGCCCAATCGACGTTAATCTCATTCACGCTGAGGACGAGTTCCGCTCCCGCCTCGACGGCGCGAGTGACCTCGTCGCGATCGAAGCTGTCGATCGAGACACGATAGCCCTCTTGGACGAGGGCCTTCACGACTGAACTCGCTCCGTCCCAGCGTTCGCCGGGGATGCAGCCGACATCGATCCGATCCGCTCCCGACTGACGATAGTGCGCGGCCAATCGCAGGATCTGGTCCAGGCTCATGCGCGGGGCATGATTGATCTCCGCCAGAATCTCGATGTCGTAGCGATCAAGGTTGGCCGGTTTACGTTTGCCGAGACCAAAGAACTCCGGCAGGTCCAAAATATCCTTCGGTCCCCGCTCGAACGGCAGACCATACTTGGCGGTCAGCCCCGCTGTTTCCCCTTGGCAATACCCCGGCAGCAAGACTCGATCAAATCGCCAATCCGGCTGCCACTCCAGCTTGCGCTCCACCCAGGTCGTGTGCATCAAGGCCGCGACCGTTATCGGCAGAACATGCACCTCAAAATCCACCAGCGCACGCCCCTGCACCTGAGCTGCGGTCGCTCTCACCACAGCTTCAGCCAGTCTGCCCGTCAGTAGTAATACCCGTTCACGCTGGTCCATAACGGTATTGTGTCAGGTGAGAGGACGACTCGCGAATGAGCGGCTCTTGTCCCCCAGGCCGCTGCGCCAGTCATGGCCATCCGGCACGCAGCCCTTGCTTTCGCTGCGGGCTGAACAGTACGAGCGTCGATGGAGCGTCTCTTCAGCATGTGAGGGTTGCAGCCCATCGCTGGTGGTTAAGCGGCAACCCGACCGAAAATTAGGGTCATCACTGGCTGGCAAGTGGGGCGGCGATCCTCGAAAAACGTCCCGCGTGTGGGTGGAAAAAACGACGCGGCCTTGGTATTAAACAGCTTGTGATGGGTCTGGTTCGGCTTCCTGAAGGAGGTCCGGGGGCACATCAGTCGGTTTTCGAGAACCCCAGGAGTCTCTTGCGATGTCGTTCCACGTTGGTGAAGCCCTTTGCGGCGACGGTAATGAAATTGCTCACATTGATCTGCTCATCGGTGACAAGAATGGTCCTGTGGGCAGCGCGTTTGCCAATGCTCTGTGTACTCAGTCGCAAGGCCATTCGAGCCTGCTGGCTGTGCTGGCCCCGAATCTCGGAGTGAAGCCCGCTACGGTCATGATTACCAAGGTCACCATCAAGGGGGCCAAGCAGGCTGTCCAGATGTTCGGACCCGCCCAGTTCGCCGTGGCCAAAGCTGTGGCCGATAGCGTCGAAGCCGGGGTCATTCCGAAGGACCAGGCCGAGACGCTGTGCATCGTCTGCGGCGTGTTCATTCACTGGGATGCCGCCGATGACAAGAAGATTTTCCAGTACAACTACGACGCGACGAAGCTGGCCATCGCCCGTGCGATGAAGAACGAGCCGAGCGCGACCGAAATGCTGGCCAAGAAAGACACCGCCAAGCACCCCTACTCGGGTGTGTGATTTGGGTTACAGCGAATGACAATGAAAGCCCGGTGGCCACTGGTCGCCGGGCAGTTTTTTGTAGCAGAAGTCGTCAGACTTCTGCTAGCTGGCAGTTTTTCCGTAAGCATTCGGCAGAATTCTTGCGAATTCTGCGACGATGTCACAGCATCTTCAACGTCGAAAACAGCCCTACTGGTTACTTGACCCCCACGTTCACCACCGGTACACTCCTCGACTTCCCAAAAATCGGGCTCCCAGTGGGCACCGAGTTCCAGACAGAGAGCGTCTGACGCCATGCCGACCATCAATCAGCTCATCCGCAAGCCGCGGCAGAAGCAATCGACCAAGACCAAGACTCCGCTGCTTGAGGGCTGTCCTCAGAAGCGTGGTGTTTGCCTGCAAGTCCGAACGATGACCCCGAAGAAGCCAAACTCGGCCCTTCGCAAGATCGCTCGTGTTCGCTTGTCGAATGGCAAAGAACTGACGGCCTACATCCCCGGTGAAGGCCACAACCTTCAGGAACACAGCATTGTGCTCGTCCGTGGGGGCCGTGTCCGCGACCTCCCCGGTGTGCGGTACAAGATCATCCGTGGCGTGCTCGACACCCTCGGTGTCACCGCTCGTAAGCAAGCTCGTTCCCGCTACGGGGCCAAGCGTCCCAAGGCCAAGTAGGGCCCTGTTTGTCGTCTTTCGCTCCGCGAAAGAACGTTCTTTCGCGGAGCGAAAGACGACACTCCC
>JAYTCW010000012.1:0-5508 GCA_043736295.1 Planctomycetota bacterium
CCATCCGCCATGCTGCCGCACTCCTTTGCTCGATGACGGCTCAACCATAGCTTTTTCCTTGGGTTACGTCAGCGCTGCTTTTCGGATAGCCTCTCAGAAGATTGACGCCAACACAGGCACTCTGATCCACAACTTCAGCGATGCCAATTGGGACACGCGGTTCTTGGGCGATCTGTATCAGGACTTGTCTGAGGCGGCTCGCAAGAAATACGCCCTGTTGCAAACGCCAGAGTTTGTCGAGGAGTTCATTCTCGACCGGACACTAAATCCGGCGATCGACGAGTTTGGCATCGACGCCACTCCAGTGCTCAGCAACGACGGCAAGCCGATCACGGATGCTGGCTTTCGCATGATCGATCCGGCCTGCGGCTCAGGTCACTTCCTCTTGGGAGCATTTCCGCGAATCCTTGACCAGTGGCAGAGGAAGGAGCCGGGTACGAATGTCCGGGAACTGGTGCAGCGGGCGCTGGACAGTATTTTTGGCATTGATGTCAATCCATACGCCGTGGCGATTGCTCGGTTCCGACTGCTCCTGGCGGCAATGCGAGCGTGTAATGTGAACCGGCTCGCGGATGTGCCGGGATTTCGGATGAATTTAGCTTGTGGCGATTCGTTGCTGCATGCGCCACTCCGCACTGGTCAACAGGTATTTGATTTTGAACTGACCAGTAGCGATGCAGAATGCGAGCACGCGTACCAGAGCGAAGACTTGCCTATTCTCAAGCGTATGTTGCGTGGCGGTCAGTATCACGCGGTCGTGGCGAATCCACCGTATATCACACCCAAGGACAAGCAGCTGAATGAGCGCTATCGGAAGCGGTTCACAACATGCCACATGAAGTATTCACTCGCAGTACCTTTTTTGGAACGCATCTTTCGGCTAGCAATCGCTGGTGGCTACACAGGACAAATCACCGCAAATAGTTTCATGAAACGCGACTTTGGCAAGAAGTTGATCGAATCGTTTTTTCCCAGCGTTGACCTGACACACGTGATCGACACCAGCGGTGCGTATGTTCCTGGGCACGGAACCCCAACAGTGATTCTCTTCGGTCGGCATCGACGCCCCGTGGCGACGACAATTCGATCTGTAATGGGAATTCGCGGAGAACCGGGCACTCCTGATGACCCAGCAAAGGCGTTGGTATGGTCCGCGATCATGGAACAATTGGAGCAGCCAGGCTCACAGAGCGAGTTCGTAAGTGTTGGCGACACTCCGCGCGAACAATATCACAACCACCCCTGGTCGATCGGCGGGGGTGGAGCGGCGGAACTGAAACAGCGGCTCGACTCGACCGCTAAAACCACCTTGGGCCAGATCTCTAAGGCTATTGGGTTCTTCGGAATCACCGGAGAAGAGCAGGTTTATATTGCGCCACGGCCAAACGACTTTTCTCGCCTTGGCGTGAGTACAGATCAGATTCGCTGGTTTGTAATCGGGGAAGATGTGCGGGACTGGCGGCTTCAACAAAGCTCGTTTTGTATATTTCCTTATACCGACGATGGTGTCTTCCAGCCGGACTCGTCCACGGATCGACATTTCTGGACATATAAATCGTTTCTCAAGAGCACGTTGTACTTCGGAAAGACGAAAGAAGAACGTGCGATGGATTGGCGCGAGTACGTCATTGTGATGTCGGACCGATTGCGGGTACGCAGGTCGATTACATTCGCCAATGTTGCGACTCATAACCACTTCGTCTTCGATACTGGCGGGAAGATGTTTAACAGCACCGCGCCAGTAATCAAACTTGACGAAGGTGCCTCTGATGAATTGCATTTGGCTCTGACTGGAGTTCTCAATAGTTCGACAGGCTGCTTTTGGATGAAGCAGGTGTTTCATAACAAGGGTGATTCGACCGACCAGCATGGCGCTAGAACAACCGGAGAAGTCGAGTTCAATACTTACCAATTGGATGGAACCAAACTTAAGCAGTTTCCGATCGTTGATGGCGCGCCGGTGGAGATTGTGCGTGAAATTGCGCGCCTAGCTAGCTTGATGAACGACAATCATCCAAGCATGGTCTGTAGGTCCGTTCCAAACCGAGCTGCTCTCCAAATCGCGCGTGATGCCGAACGTCAGGCATTGCGAAGGATGATTGCCCTACAAGAGGAACTTGATTGGGCGATTTACTCGCTGTTCGGATTTGCTCCCAAGGAGCTTTGCGTTGGAATCGATGTCCCCGGCGTTGAGTTCGGCTTACGTGCGTTCGAACGAGTGATGACAAGCCACATCAAGGATGGGTCACTTATTACGCAATGGTTCAGCCGTCACGGACGAGACGTGATTCGGGAAATTCCGGCCGACTGGCCTGCAGACTATCGCGACGTGGTGTCAAAGCGAGTGGAATATCTCGCACAAGATAGGGACATCGGTCTAATTGAACAGCCGAGTTTCAAGCGCCGCTGGCAAATGGAATCCTGGGAGAGTCGACAAGAACTCGCTTTACGTGAATGGCTTCTAGACCGGCTGGAAAGTTACTTCGACTTCGACGGACGGATGAATCACGAGGGCCGTCCAACGGCGAAGCTTGAGATCACTCTGGTCTCCGTCGCTAAACTCGCCGATGTTGCTCGGCAAGACGTGGAGTTCCTGCAGGTCGGCGAACTGTACCGCGATGACGCCGCATTTGACGTGCAAGTCCTCGTGGCCGAACTCGTCGCCGCCGAAAGCATTCCCCTGCTCCCGGTGCTCCGCTACAAACCGAGCGGCCTGATGAAACGCGGGACATGGGAACGAACCTGGGATCTCCAACGGCAGGACCACGCCATTGATGCTCGGACGGAGTTGCCAAGCACCGACCCTCAACATCTGTCCGAAAACGCTGCTCGCGATCTGAAACAGAAACAGGTGGGAGACATTCCGGTTCCGACCAAATACGACTCGAAAGACTACCTCGACAGCAACTTCTGGCATCTTCGCGGCAAGCTCGACGTTCCCAAGGAACGCTGGATCAGCTTTCCTCACTGCGAAGGCCCCGACGGCACACCGGTCATCGCCTGGGCCGGATACGATCACCTGCAACAAGCCCGAGCGATCAGCGCATACTACGTCCGAGTCCAAACCGAATTTGGCGGCACCGACGATGCCCGCCTGATTCCACTGCTCGCCTGCCTGATCGAACTGCTCCCCTGGCTCAAGCAATGGCATAACGAACCCGACGCCGCCTTTGACGGCATGCGCATGGGCGACTACTTTGAAGGATTCGTCAACGAAGAAGCCCGCCAACTCAACAAGACCCTCCCCGAAATCAAAGCTTGGACGCCCCCCGCCCGCACCAGCGGCCGGGGCCGCCGGAGGAACGCGACATGACAACTAGGAAAATCTGCGTAGCAGCCGTCACCGACTTCAACATCGACGAGAACGCCAACACTCCTTTCGCGTTGTTGACGCCGACGATTGGAGGTCTTCCGTGGAACAGCTAGACGCGGCATATGCGAGATTCTCCGCATTTCTCGCGGAGGTTGTTCCCACATATTGGGACACACTCACGACCGAGACGGATGTGCGAACAAAGCTGATTGACCGCGTCTTTGTCGACATCCTTGGTTGGCCGCTCGCCAATATCCAACTGGAAGAAACCGATGACGCGGGTCGAAGCGACTACTGCATGTCAATTGGTGATCGCAGTCGATTGATTGTCGAGGCGAAACGGGAGGCACGAGATCTCGGGATCAATCAATCCCATGCAGGAAGTTTCTTCAAGCTCAGCGGCACAGTGTTTAACACAAAGGCTTCCAAGCAGGCGATTAAGCAATTGATCGGATACTGTTCCGATGAGGGCGCGGAACTTGCTTGTGCAACGAATGGCCGCCAGTGGTTTGTATTTCGTGGAAATCGACTCGATGGGACAAAAGTCCGCGAGGGATTTGCTTTCGTGTTTGGCAGTCTTGATGGCGTCAAAGAGAAGTTCCAATGCTTCTATGACCTGCTTTCCTATGAAGCCGTTGCGGGAAACCGCTTTCGCGCGATGTTCCTTGAGGCTGAGGGACAACCAGTCAGAGCTCGATCTTTTCGCGAGGCAGTTCGACCTCCCGAGACTCGTGTCTACATGGAGGCTGACCAGCTTTCTCGCGATTTAGATCGCATTATGCTGTCGTTCTTTCAAGATCTCAGTGGCCAGGATGACCCTGAAGCAAGGCGTGCCTGCTTCGTGACGACATCCGAGAGTGATGCAGCAGAGCAAAATCTCGCTCGCATATCGGAAGATCTGAGGGATCGAGTTCAATCGCTGACCACATCCGACCCCAGCGAGATTACTGAGGTCATCAAACGTGCCAAAGAGATGCAGCGGCGCGAGATGATTCTGCTTGTGGGCACGAAGGGTTCTGGAAAAACTACGTTCGTCGATCGGTTCTTCAGTGACGTACTCGTAAAGGACGTTGCAAACGACTGCATTCTCATTCGGGTGGACCTCTCGCCAAGTGGTGGAGACACCGCAAACATAGTTCAATGGTTAGATCAGCACGTGCTTGAAGCGTCGGAAGCGGCAGCATTCCAAGGCCAAGCATCATTGACTCCGAAATACGAAGACCTTCAGGGCATGTTCTATGGTGAATATGACCGCTGGCGTAATGGCCCGCACCGGCACCTTTATGACCGCGACAGAAATGCTTTCAAAGAGAAGTTTGGCGAATATGTCGAGCATATTCGACAGACCCGACCCCGTGACTACATTCTTGGCCTGTTACGGCAAATCGCTGGTTCTTGGAAAAAGGTGCCCTGCTTAATCTTCGATAACGCAGACCATTTTGACGTGCCCTTTCAGGAAGACGTCTTCAACTACGCCAACTCGATCTACAGCCGAAGTATGTGTCTCCTGATCTTGCCGATCACTGACACAACGAGTTGGCAATTGCCCAAGCAGGGGCCGCTTCAATCATTTCACACAGAGTCGTATTTCCTCCCGACGCCACCTACCGAGCATGTACTTCGCCGCCGTATCGAGTTCATTGAACATAAAGTAGCCGACGAGAAGCCCGAAAAGGGCAAAGGCTATTTCATTGGGCGGGGTATCCGTCTTGAACTCGACAACATCAAGGCATTCACTGCGTGTTTACAGACTCTCTTTGTGGCCACCGGGCAGGTTGCAATGTGGATCGGTCGTCTCGCAAATCATGACGTGCGACGCTGCCTGCAACTGACGAGAGAAATCGTTAGCTCTCCACACATCAATGTCGCGGAATTACTCAAAGCTTTTGTCGCCAAGACTACCTTGGATGTCAGCATCGAGAAAATCAAGTTGGCAATCGTGCGAGGGAAGTACGATATCCATCCGGTCGGCACGAGTGCATTCGTTCACAACGTGTTCGACATGCCTCAAGGCTCCGAGACAACGCCACTGTTGCCGCTGCGAGTCTTAGAGTTTCTTCGAGGAGCATGGGCCTGCAATCACGACAATGACGCAAGATATGTCGGAGTGCGCGAGATTGAGAACTATTTTCACGAGATCGGCATCGAGCCGAGAACGACATCGTCGTGCCTTGATGCCCTTTTGCAAACCGGGT
>JAYTCW010000013.1:0-25749 GCA_043736295.1 Planctomycetota bacterium
GTCGTCTTTCGCTCCGCGAAAGACCGGCCTTTCGCGGAGCGAAAGACGACTCTCCGGGATGCTACGAAAAGCTGCCTCCCCACATCGGACCCCGGAGGGGTCACAGCGATTAGCCGGTGGTTGAGCGCAGCGACACCACCGGATGACAGACCCGTCCAATATCGTGCATCCCGGAGGGATGCCAGCACGGCCACGCAGGCTGGCACAGGTGCATTCGCCCATCGACGGTCTGCTGCCTGTCCCCTCTCCCCCGCAATCGGCGTTGAAGCACGGGATGGCGTGTTGCGGGGGAGAGGGCTAGGGTGAGGGGGCCACATCACCCGCTCACGCCCCCTCACCCCAACCCTCTCCCCCACAGTCGAGTCCTCTTCGAAAGCTGCGCCGATTGTGGGGGAGAGGGAGCAGAATGGGGATACCGCCAATGGACGAATGCACTCGGCTTTCATCCCTCCGGGATGGGAAGAGACACAATGGCTCCATCTCGTCTGACTGGCTCGTTGCATCGTTCTCATCCCGCCGCTCCTCCCTTCTCCGTGCCTGTGTGTCTCCGTGGTGAATCCCAGACTCTAGCTCCACATCTCCTGCTGCTCCGGCGTCAGCTTTGCATCCGAGCTGCGCCACATGTACCAACTGGCGATCGAGGCGTACGGCCTCCACGGGGCGGCGATCTCTTCGCACTGTTTCGGCGTCGGATGGGCCGGGAGTTTGTACTCCCGCTCGATGGCCGCTCGCACGCCGAGATCTCCGGTCGGCAGGACATCGAGTCGCCCCAGCGAGAAGATCAGGAACATCTGCGCAGTCCAGAGGCCGATGCCCAGCACCTGCGTCAGTTCGGCGATCACCTCCTCATCGGGACGCAGATGCATCGTGGCGACATCGACGGTCTTCGTCACCACCTTGTCGGCCAGATCCCGCACGTATCGCAGCTTCTGCGGAGACAGGCCGCACCCGCGCAGTTCCTCGTCGGTGCAACTGTGAACCCATTGGGCTGAGAGTTTCTTGCGACCTCGCAAGGTGGCCAGTCGCCGACCAATCGAGGCGGCAGCGGCTGTGGAGATTTGTTGGGCGATGATCGACCGGACGAGGACCGGGAACGGCTCGGGGTCGAGGTTGATCTGGCAGGGGCCGAGCGTGTCGATGAGGCGGCGCAGCGTCCGGTCCTGCTGGCGCAGATGCAGCGAGGCGGTCGCGACATGCTCGGCGGGGATTTCGCGGATGGTGTTCTTGGGGGGCATGCAGTTCACACAGAGAGGAAATCCACAAAATCCGTGAGCGGCACGGCGCTAGCCGCCGGTTCTTCGCAGGGGTGTCGACTTCCCCCAGAGAGTGGCCCCCTCACCCCGGCCCTCTCCCCCACGGCGGAGTCCACCTTGAAAGCAGCATCGATTGTGGGGGAGAGGGAGCAGAGTTGAAACACTCGTCTCTTATTCTGTGGGTCATCCCTCCCCCGTGCAATGGAGGCCCACGAGGACTATCATCCGGGTGCGTGCGTCCCCACTGTCGATGGCGGACCCCGACCGGAAGGGCGAGGCTCCTGCCGAGCCGCTGGCAAGAGTGAGCGTCCACCCCGGCTGCGGCTCCGCAGGAGCGTCGCCCTCCCCCTTGTCCCCTCAACCCGCCCTCGTAGCGAGTCCGTCATGCCCAACCCGGTCGGGGGATCCGACGATCACCCCGAATGGTCCCCCCTGTCATTGCACGACATGACCGTCGCCTATCACCGGCGACCGGTCGTGTGGGACATCGACTACAAGGCCCAGCCCGGTCGACTGGTGGCAATCGTGGGGCCGAACGGAGCTGGCAAGAGTACGCTGATCAAGGCGGCGCTCGACCTGATCCCCAAGGTGGCGGGCGGTGTGCGGTTCTTTGGGAAACCGTACAGCGAGATCCGAGGTCGCGTGGCGTATGTCCCACAGCGGACGACGGTTGACTGGGACTTCCCGGTGACGGCCCTCGATGTCGTGGCAATGGGTCTGTATCGGCAGATCGGCTGGTTCTGGCCGGTCAGTCGGAAGTGGCAGGCGAAAGCCCTGGAAGCTCTCGACAAGGTGGGCTTAGCCGACTTTGCCAAGCGGCAAATCAGCCAGCTCTCGGGAGGCCAGCAGCAGCGAGTGTTCCTGGCCCGCGCACTCGTGCAGGGAGCGGACCTGTACCTGATGGACGAACCGTTCGCGGGTGTCGACGCCGCCACCGAGCGGGCGATTGTCGACCTGTTGCGGGAGTTGCGGTCCGAGGGGAAGACTGCTCTCGTGGTGCATCACGACTTGCAGACCGTGCCGGAATATTTCGACGACGTGCTGCTGCTCAACATGCGGCTGGTGGCGTCCGGCCCCGTGAGTGAGGTCTTTACGCCCGAGAACCTGCGCAAGACGTTCGGCGGGAAGCTGGCGATCCTCGATCAGGTCGGCAACCGCCTCGCCCGGCAGGGGCAGTGAAGCGGTTCGTCGTCGCCACGTTCGCTAGAACGTGGGCGACTGGGGGGTGCATTCGCCAACTGGCGGTCTCCTGTCTGCTCCCTCTCCCCCGCGATCGATGTTATCCCGTCGGGGGACGCGTTGCGGGGGAGAGGGTGGGGTGAGGGGGCCACATCTTTCGCTCAAGCCCCCTCACCCCGGCCCTCTCCCCCACAGCGGAGTCCTCCCCGAAAGCAGTGCCGATTGTGGGGGAGAGGGAGCAGACAAGGCAGACGGCCAATGCGCCCAGCACCACGCTCACGCCCCTTGGCGAGGGTCTGCGATGTCTCCTGTCAGGCCGTACTCACCAAAGAAAAAAGGGCGAGGCCGTATGGCAGCCTCGCCCCTGTGTGACAGGCGACTGAGTGTGGATCAGTCAGGTTTGACCAGTCGAGCCGGTGGCACGAAGGCGGCGATTTTCTGGAAGGCGGCGAGGACATCCGCTTCCATTTCTGACACAGTTTGATTCCCTGGAATGGTGATGGTGATCCCCCCTCCCAGATGGGCGATCGCTTCCATGTAGGTCGGATCTCCGCCGAGGCCCACAGTCATCGTGTGGATCGTGTAGCCCGCGTCTACGGCCTCTTTGGCCCTGATCAGACCGTAGATGGCGTTGGAGTCTGTGGTGTGGAAGTCCCGGACTCCATCGCCGTCATAGTCGAACATGGTGTCCCAATTCCAGGATCCCGTGGTGTTGGTCCAGCCCGAGTCTTGGGCCGTCGGCAGACCGTCGGTCATGACCAGCATTGTGGGTCGCGTGCCAGACCGCTTAGAGGCATCCAGCATGAGCTTGCCGGTGTAAATTCCCGCACCGATGTTCGTGTTGCCGCTGTAGTGGGCCGCCTGGCGATGCCCGATGATCTGGCTGACACTCGTGAAGTCGCTGCACACCGGATTCGATGCGATGTTGATGTTGTACCCATCGTAATTCAGAACTTCTTCGCGGCGGGAGTTCACGTCATAACTCACGGCCCCGACTTCATCCCCGAATCCCAGATCGCCCAGGAATGTACAGAACAGCTGGGCCCCCTGCTTCACCGAGTGGAACGGGTAGTGCGATGTTCTCCACAGATCGCTGCACGAGGCATACGTGTACTTGTTCTTCAGCAGGTAGTTGACCAGACACGCACCCCCATACTTGTACTGATGACCCGCCGAGTTGATCTGACTGTCGGTTTGGCAATAACTGATGAACTCACTCCAACTGCCCGAGCCCCACGGATAGCTGACGGATCCCAGACCCAGGAAGGATTGGATGTTGGTCGCAGACGCGTCGAAGACGAGACTGGTGGCGGCAAACGACGACGGAGCCGAAGTCCCAGCCGGGTTGTTGACCGTGATGACGGTCCCCGACACGGTGACTGCCACGGAGGACACATATAGACCGCTGCCGGTGACCGTTTTGGTTTTCGTGCCTGTGAATGTTCCACTGTCGAGGCTGGTCCCGCCCTGATAGTTCAGCTTGACCCTCGTCATATTGATGTTGGTGGTCACGGCGATCGCATTGCTTGTGTTATTGTTGAAGACCACCGAGACGGTTTTGATACTGGATCCGCTGCCGGAACTGCCCGTTCCCGTGGCCGGGGCCAGCGTTCCGGGGAAGTTGGCGGTGACCTTGTTGATCGTCTTCGCGGTTCCCGTACGGGAATAGGTTCCGGAGGTGGTCGTAGGAGTTTTTGTTTCAGTCGTGTTGTCCGTGAACTGCAACTGAATGCCCCCCGTCGCGATCGCCGAGGTCGTGTAGTCGATGGAGGTGTTCTTAAAGGTCACGGTCCCGTTCTTTGTCCCGGATGTGACGGTCTTTTGGAACCATTGCGGGGTGAACGTCATCGTTCCAAAGTCTCGGACCGCATCGAGCTGGTTATAGATCTGCTGCATGTTGGCATCGAGCGATGTCCGATCTCGCGCTCCTAAAACGTCATAGGAACTGTCGTCGTTCATGGAACTGGAGAAGTCGAGTACAAGGGCAATATCCCGAGACTCGATGTACGCCGTACCCGAGGAGGTGATCGACACCGACTTGGTGCCGAAGACACCGGCAAACAGGGTCTTGAGCTGTCCATCGGGCTGGGCGGTGTTGCTGTTGGTCCGGCGGGCCTGGACCTTGACGGCGTTAGACGGAGTCACATCCCAGGTGATTGAAGAAGCACCCGTGGAGGAATTCAGTTGCCAACGACCAAACCGCACATCGGTGGCCGGGTCAATATGAATCCCGTTCAGGGCACCGACCGACTGAGCTTTCAGTCGGGCCTGGTCTAGGGCGTACGCCGTGACATCGGACACATTACTGCCCGCGTGTTCGACGGCATACCCGATCTCATTCGCAGCTGCCAATGCCGCAGCATCGACGCAGTTCTGCATGCGGGTCTGCGTCAGAACGACCATCCCGGTATCGACCGAGAAGGCGACGAAGGCCAGGCAGGCCGCCAGAGAGACTGCCATGATGACGACAAACACCCCGCGGCGTTTCTGTCGCAGATCGACGAGCCATTGCTCACAGGGGTCCAGTGCGGATTGCATGATGAATATCCTCGGTCGGAACGGTGTGTGTCGTGTGCAGGTGCCTGGTTCTCTGAATGCCAGAGCATTAAATGTTCAGTGTGGAGCGTCCGCGAGAAGCCACCATTTCGGCCTTTAGCACGGTGCTGGTGCCGATGCCCATCGGAAACATCTTCACGTCCGAGTAGGGGATCGTGACGGTGATGCGAAACATCTTGTACTGGTTCGTCGACAAGGCGAGATCGAAGTTCTGCCCCACTGTCGCTCCATCCGCATGGAGAATCGTGACCACGATGTTGGTCGCGGAATAACCCTCCGCCTTCAACATGTTCTTGATGTCGTTGGTGACTTTCTCATTGGCGGTGATGCCTCCCACGAGCATGGCGGGGGGGATGTCTTTCGAAGCCAGTCGGCCCCCGTCACGCACGACCGCTTCGAGCTTCTGGGCCACATTGAGCGCATGCCCCGACTCGATCGAAACGAAGGTCAGCGTCATGAACAACGGAAGCACCATCGCCATTTCCACGGCGGCTGCGCCCAGTCGTTTCTTCGGTTTCTGAGTGGGAAGGGAGTGCCGCAACATGACTGAAGTCTCTGACGGTCAACTTGGGAAGGGGGGATTGGGGGTGACCTACTCGTGACGCATCACAGCCTGACCCGTGAGCGTGATGTTCTTGATGAAGAACGGCGGCAGGAGCGCCACACTGTTGTACGGAACCGACATACGGACGATGAACATCTGGTCGTCATCCGCCGTACTCAGTTCTTTGTCCGCTAGCCCGGTGTAGTTGATGGTGGTCGGGTTGAAGTTGGCTGCGTCAAAGGAGCTGCCGTCCTTGACGAGGACTGTGGGGACGACGCGGGTCGACTTGGCCATGATGGCCTTCGCCTTCGTAATCACCTGTGCGGAGGAGATCCCGTCCACCGATCCGTAGCGGGCCGACTGCCGGGCCGCAGCGTCCAGTGAATGGACGATCATCATCGCATGAGCACACTCCATCAGCCCCATCATGATGACGCCAAACACCGGCAGCGTGATCGCCACCTCCACAGCTGTCGTCCCACGACGCTGTGGTTGTTGTTCAGTGTTGGGGCGAAGGAGACGCATGGTGTGCATGAAGACGAGTTGAGGCGAGTTGAGTGAACACTTCACCCAAGGCTATGTAACCCTAGTTCTTGTTGGCTGTACTCAGTGGGTCGAGTGCGTTTTTTCTGCGAGGAATCACTCGGTGAACTGAAATGAATTCACCGCGATGTGGCGATTTCGCCACAGGGGGGGCTGGCATTCCTCGAGTAATCGCCATGATCCAACGTGGTGTGTGGCATTCGGGAAACATCGCGTCGGAGTAATCGGAGTTATCGGAATGTTCGACGGGAGATCGGCTGGGAGCGGGCCGGAACGCTGTCACTGTTACCGGGGGCATTCGCACAATGGCGGTCGTCTGCGCAGTCTGCCCTCTCTCCCCCACGATCGATGCCGCTTTCAGAGAGTACTCCACTGGGGGGAGAGGGCCGGGGTGAGGGGGCATGAGCAAGAGATGTGGCCCCCTCACCCCACCCTCTCCCCCGCAACGCGTCCCCTTGAGGGTTGATATCGATCTCGGGGGAGAGGGGGCAGACATGAGACCGCCATTTGCCGAATGCCTCCCCGATGACGACTCTCGACTCTCAACCCCCGACTCCCCTATAAACTCCACACGGGTCAGGCACGGTGCCGGGCCGGGAGGCGTTTCGGAAGAGTGGCATGCAGCCCGCAGTCGTTTTACTGAGTGGTGGTCTCGATTCGGCCACCGTACTGGCGGTCGCCCGGAGTCAGGGGTACGCCTGCCACGCCTTGTCGTTTGATTACGGGCAGCGGCACCGGCATGAACTGGAAGCGGCAGCGCGAGTCAGCCAAGCCCTTGGAGCCTGCGAGCATCGAACCTGCCCGCTCGACCTGCGCGTGTTTGGTGGCTCGGCACTGACCTCGGACATCGCTGTCCCGAAGGACCGCAATGAATCGCAAATGTCGACCGGCATCCCGATCACCTATGTCCCGGCGCGGAACACGATCTTTCTATCGGTGGCCCTCGGTTGGGCCGAGATTCTCGGTGCCCACGACATCTTCCTGGGCGTGAACGCCGTCGATTACAGCGGCTATCCCGACTGCCGCCCCGAATTCATCGCCGCATTCGAACAGCTTGCCAACCTCGCCACTAAAGCGGGAGTCGAGGGCACGCGATTCCGCATTCACACCCCACTCATCGACCTCACCAAGGCCCAGATCATTGAACTGGGCCTCTCTCTCGGCGTCGACTACGGCCTCACTCACAGCTGCTACGACCCCGATCCAAGCGGGGTTCCGTGCGGACATTGCGATAGCTGCCAATTGCGGGCGAAGGGGTTTGCGGATGCGGGGTTGAGCGATCCGGCCCTTTAGCGGAACGGCAGGGAAGACTCCCATGCCTATGCGATCAGAGACGATTGCGATTTGGAAGCCCCTCATCCCAGAGGGAAGCAGGCATGGCTCAGGAACTCGATGTCCGGTGGTGACGCTGCGCTCATTTCTGTGCCCCCGGCCGGCAACGCCGTGAAGGATTTCTCAGGGATCACGTTCGCAAGGTGGCCACCACATTTCCGGCCCCCTCTCCCCCGCGATCGATGTGGCCTTCACCGTGTGCGTTTTGCGGGGGAGAGGGCTGGGGTGAGGGGGCCATATCGCTCGGTCAAGCCCCCTCACCCCGACCCTCTCCCCCACATTGGAGTCCTCCTCGAAAGCAGCGCCGAATGTGGGGGCAGAACATTCAGTCGCAGCCACGTTTCGCCAGAACGTGGGCGAATTGGCAGGCGTGTCCGCGCTCGGGTGAGGAGCAGCGACATCTCATTTCAAGCCGCACGGAGCATCGCATCTCACAGAAATCATTCCCGGCGGGATCTTCCAGAATCCACGCATGGAACGGTTACATGTGGTCGTAGTAGTCCTCGATCTTTGGCTCCCGGGAGTCATCAAAGCCCACCAAACAGAGTTCTTCTGAGGTCACGACCTTATGGCAATCACCGAAGATTACCACAAAGAGGGCATACAGCATGTCCCGATGTGCGGTTTCACTGTCGGCGTTTGCCTTGCCGATGACGGCGCTGGCGCGATGCACTACCTGTCCATGCACGCCAGACTCATCCAGTAATCTCAACACAAGGCCCGCTTCGAGATATCCCGACCACGGGCTTGTGATCTGGTGCAATGACAGCACTGTGTTCTCAAACAGACCCCAAAGAATTCTCTGCTGGAATGAAAGCCCCTCTGGCATCAGTTGGATACTGAAGGCATGCTGGAGTGCTTGAAGCAATCCGTTGTAGTACACCAGAAAGTCGGAATGGACGTAGTTCTTACGACGAGTGTAGATGTACACCTCGATCAGGACTCGAAAGTCATACGGACGTTTGAGACGAGCAACGAAGTAGCTCATCAATCCGCCACCACGCGCACCGCGCGGTGACCGGTATCACTCTGCCCAAACTGGTCGGTGGTCCGCACTTCGACATCGTGGACGCCCGGTGCTAACGCGGGGAGTTTGAACTTCCACAGGTGCGTGCAGATCCCCGGTTTGGGGAGCTTGCGCCAGTCGTTCGGCTTGAGCTTCAGCAGCTCCTCTTCGTGGGCCAGCGTGCGGACGAAGACGGGGTCGACCTCGCCGACGTGGGTCATTGGTTGCCAGTCTCCGGTCCCGTCGACCCGCATCTCGACGGTCGAGAGGATCGAGCCTTCGAAGACGTTGGCGTACACATCGGTCTGGGCGGTCTTCGACACGGCGAGTTCCTCGGGCAGGTCGATCTTCATCTGGTACTCATTGCTGCGTCCGGCGGGTTGGAACTTGAGCGAGTATTTCTGGCCATCGAACGAGATCACCGAGTACCCGTTGGGGGCTCCATCCGACATCATGGCGTGCGGGATGCCGCGCTCGTCGGGGGCACCGCTCCACCAACTGCCACAGACGGTGACGTTGATGATGTGGTGGTGCGGCTTCGCTCCCTGCCAGCCGTCGGCATCGGTGATGAAATGATGCTCCATCGTGTGCGTGTGAGCGGAGATCGACAGCGAGAACGGTCGCTTCTCGATCAGCCGGTACAGCCCGTGGCGGTCGTTCACTTCGATCAAGGGGATGTGCATCATCAGGACCACCAACTGGTCCTCGGGGATCTGAGCCAGGTCGGTCTTGATGAACTCCAATTGCTCCGGGCCGAAGCCGCCGCGATAGCCCCAGGTGCCCTTCACCGGGTCTTTGAGCATCCACTCGACATCGTCGAGAACCAGGAAGTGAACCGGTCCGTGGTCGAACGAGTAGTACGACGGACCGTAGACTCGCTCGTATGTCTCGTTGGCGTCGCGCCGGGTGCGGGCGTCGTAGTTGATGTCGTGGTTGCCGATCACGTTGTACCACGGAATGCCGATCAGCGCGATCGAGCGGTTGAGTTGCTCGAAGGTCTCCAGATTGTCGAAGGCGATGTCACCCAAGGTGACGCCGAACGAGGCATCGGTCTTGCCGATGATCCCCTCGACAACATCGTGAGTGATCCAGTCGACTTCCTTCTGGTCGCGCGGCTGGGGGTCGCCGAAGAGCAGGGCCCTGAATTGCTCGGGCTCCTGCTGCGGGTAGAGGGGGAAGTCGACGGACTCGGGCAGCGGGCCGGTGGGCTTCACGCCCTTGTACTTGAACTTCTCATCCGGCGAGCCATTGGGCTTGTGGGTGTAGTAGAACAGCGGCAACTGGTCCGCATTGACCGGAGTCCGCCAGCCGCGCGGCTTGATGACGAACAGCGTCGTGTCGTCGTCGACCGACAGCGTGTACTGCCCTTGGTCATTCGTCGTGACGATCTGGCGACCGTTGGAGACCCGCACGCCCGGCAGCGGCTTCTCGTCGGCGTCCCGCACGCGGTTCTCGTTGGCATCGTGGTAGACGATCCCCTTGGCCAGTTGAGGTACAGCGGGGGGTGGGGTATCCGACTGAGCCTCGCGCAGCACCAGACCCGAGAGAGCCAGAACTCCAGCCACAACACAGAGAGCAGCAATTGATCGCATGGGGGCACCTCCGGGGTATGAATCACCAACTGTCAGACCGCAGCCTGTCGACCGGGGGATCGTTTGGCAAGTGTGGGGAGGGTTGATGGTTTATAGTGGAAGGTTGATCGAAGAACGTGTGAAGAGTGAAGGACACTGCTGCTTGCGGACCCCTCTCTTGGTCTCACTCCCCCAGAGCGTTACATTGCACATCGTTGGACCGCACAATGCTTCAAGGATTCTCGATGAACAGCCCCACGAACGGACCCGATTTTCGACGGGCCGAACTCATGCCTTGCATCACTCAGGACGCCAAGTCCGGGTTGGTGCTGATGCTGGCTTACATGAATGAAGAGGCGTACGAGGAAACTCTCCGCACGGGAAACGTCTGCTACTACAGCCGCAGTCGCAAGAAACTCTGGCGCAAGGGCGAAGAGAGCGGTAACGTGCAGATTTTGAAGTCGGTCTACTTCGACTGTGATGCCGATGCAATCCTCGTGAAGGTCGAGCAAATCGGCGGGGCCGCCTGCCACGAGGGCTACCCCAGTTGTTTCTTTCGCGAGGTCGACCGCACGACGAAAGGTGTCAGCGTGATTGAAGAGCGGGTGTTCGACCCGCAGCAGGTGTATCACAAGTAGGCCATGCCGAACTGATGGTCGATGGAACGTCTTGGCTCTCTCGCGTTCATCAGGCGAACGGGCCACTCCGTCTTCACGGATGCTCACGCTATGGGGCGACGGTCACTCGTCGGCCATCGATCAGTTTCAACTCGATCCCCTCCGTTTGGTCTTCGACGGCAGCGGCGAATTCGGCAGGGGTCTGCACGGGCGACCCGGCGACGTGCGTGATGAAGTCACCCACTTGCAAGCCCTGTTCAGAGGCCCGCCCGCCCTCTTCGACGCGAGTTACCACGACCGCTTTATGGTAGCGTCCGAGCGGGTTGGTGGGCATGAAGCGGCGGCGGGCCGTGACGTAATCGACGGTCAGTCCTCGCCAGGCGGGATGTCGCGGGTGCGGGGCCATGATTGAGCTGTCATCGTAGACGGGCCATTTCCCCAGCCGCACGACGGTCTCCAGTCGCTCCTTCTGATTGGGTCTCCAGATGTCGAGTCGCGGCGAGGCATCCGGACCGAGCAAGCCGATCTTCAGCATCAGTTCCGAACTTCCCGAGATCGGCTGGCCGTTCACCGCCAGCACGCAGTCGCCCTGCTTCAGCCCCGCCTGATCCGCAGGAGACTGTTGGCCGATGCCGAATAGTCTAGCCGCAGAAACCGGCAGCCACTTCCCCTCTCGATCGCGCTGCCCACTCAGTGTCGCATCGACTGGCATGACGCCGAGAAACCCGTACTCGACTTCGTTCCCATCGAGCAGTGACTTCACGATCCGTCGCACATCCGCATCAAATGGGATCGCGAATCCGACCGATGACTCGTACCCCCGCAGGGCGGCCAGCGAGGTCGCCAGCCCGACCAGCTGGCCTTCCGTGTTCACAATCGCCGCCCCGCTGGTCCCGAGTTGCAGCCGCAGATCGACATGCAGTAATGCTCCATATTCAAAGATGATTCCCGATTCATCGCCTGTCTTGGACGGGGACTCTCCTTCAGAGGAACGACGGGAAATATTGCTGATGAGGCCCAAGCTCGCACTGGCTGAACCATCACGAGCGATCGCGTACGGGTTGCCGAGTCCGACGATTATGTTCCCCTTGCGGAGCTGTTCGGCCTCCCCGAACTTGAATGTCGGAACCTGTTCGGCAGTGAGTCCGACACTCTCCGGGTCGAGCTTCAAGACCGCCAGGTCGCTGTGTTCATCCTGGTTATAGAGAACTCCCTGCACGACATGCCGCGAGGCGAGCTTCACGAAATACTGAACATCCTCGGGCCGTTTCGCGGTGCGCTGCCGACTGCCAGTGATGACATGCCGGGGAGTGAGGACGTACCGCGCTCCATCGTCCGGCTCGCGGGCCAGAATGACCCCGCTGGCGAACTCGCGCGGGATGAACGACACATCCCCCGGCCCCGGCGGAGGGCGAAAGCCAAACGGGTCGCGTGGCAGGTCGTCTGGCTGCTCGTCGCCGGGCAGCACCCGCGCGATGGCGACGACTGCGCCCTCGCACTTGGCGATCACCTCGATCAGGCTCTGCTCGAACACCTGCAACCCCGGCGGTGCGACCCGTGATGCGTCTTGAGCAGCTGCTGTGCCGAAGCCACACAGGAACATCATCCCCGCCAGCATTCCTCCCCGGACGAGTCCCCAGCAATAGGTCGACATGGACAGCTCCAATTCCGAGCGAACCGAACAGCAACACGAACAGCTACCATAGTGTAGACCATGTGGCCGCGTCTTGTCGCAATGCAGGTGGAGTGATGTGGTGGGCCGCTCTCACACAACCGATCCCAGGGCAGCGGGCCCAGGCGGACGACGAGTGGCGGATTGGCTGAGCGAGTGTCGCTTGGTAGACTGATGCTTGAATTTGGCCTGAACACTCCACGGAGACCTCCATGCTACACGTCTTGTGCCGTACTGCCCTACTTCTCGCGACGGTGTTTGCCCTGCCTCAGATCACCTTGGCTGACGTGGGCGTCGGAGCCAAGCCAGTTGAGGGAGCAGAAGTCTTGATTGATGGCTCGCGAGAGACACTCGATGCCAAATGGACCTACTGGCAGGGACCGGGATTTAAGTCCGCGCTCCCCATTCAGTGGAAGATCGTCGACGACCCCGTCGATGGCGGTCACGCGGTTCAGACCGCTGACCCAGCAGCGGCGGGTGGGCGGTTCGGAGCCGCAGACATCGTGACGAAGAAAGAGTACCGCGACTTCCGGTTGCACATTGAATTTCTGATCGTCAACAAGGGAGGCAACAGCGGGGTATACCTCCAGAATCGGCACGAGATCCAGGTGCTGGACGGCGACAAGACGACTCATGGGTTGGGGGCGATCATCAATGAGAGCGAGTCTCCATACGCCTTCTACAACGGGCTGGGCCAGTGGAACTCCTATGATGTGACCTTCCGTGCGGCTCGGTTTAAGGACGGGAAGCGGTCCGAGAAGGCCCGCGCGACGATGTACTTCAACGGACAAAAGGCCCACTCCGAATTCGAGATCAACAAGGTCTGGGGCGGTGCGAACTCGGGGATCGATGGCGGCAACGACGGCGGGCAGGGAATCACCGACACCCCCGGCGGACTGAAGCTGCAGGACGAAGGACACGATGTCCGCTACCGCAATACGTGGATCAAGGAGTTGAAGCTCGACGAGGCGAAGACGGACTTCTCAGAGCCAGCGACAGCTGCGACGAAGAAGCCTTAAGGCGGCGGGCAGTGGAAGCTGCCCTACCAGACTTCGTCAGGAGTGGTCGCCACTCTACGCAGGTTATCTCTCCTCGGCTCCCACGGGGCCTGGCTCGAAACCTAGGGGATCCTGCGTCCAATCGCGACCACATTCCCTCGGCAGTCACGCGGCTCCGTTTCCACGGGCAGGACGCCTTCCAGGAAGAACATCCGGAAGTGGTCAGCCTGTACGACATTGTCCACCAGCTGTCGCGTTTGATCGATGCCCTCCTGAGCCAAGAGACTCAAGGGGCGACCTTCCGGCAGGAATGCTGTCGCTGCCGCCACGCAATCCGCCAGAGTCCACTGTCTCACCTGTACTCGCTAACCCGCCAGAAAATTCGCGGCCCATGAGCATCGGCGGCGAAAATCCGTGAGGGACTTGCGCATGGCAGTTGTGACTGAATCATCGCGATGGCCAACTGACGGACGATCCACATCGTCCACTGGCACCTCGGAACAAAACCGGGTTTAACTTATTTCCGACACAACCCCAGATTTTTAACGGTCCAAGGTTAGCCTCTGTGGTTCCCGCCATTGGGCGCCATGGTCGCGTGGGAACCACCGCGACGAGCGGGGTGGTGCGAAAGCCGTTTTCGCACGACAACCTTGAAGGTTCCTTCCCCTTCAGACTTCAAACTTCAAACAGTGCGTTGCTGTGAGGCCAAGTCAACCATCGCCCCCTGATTTCCATCAACCCAGACCAATCCCCGCGCACGCCCACGAAAAGAGACTGCGGCGACAATGCCATTCGCGTCAGAGGACATTCGTATGATTCGCAGCGTGCAATCAGATGGTTATTCGGAGGCAGTCACTTCGCGTTAACCGGGACCACGGACGCCGAGGCGTCGAGCCGTGCCGCAGTCCGCGCGGGCATCGGGGCTGGGGCCTGTTCCGTCTGGATCTCGGCCCGCACCACGCGGTGCGAACGTGGGGCGTCAATGCACAGCTTGACGCGGTTGCCCTGAATCTGAGACACCTTAATGGTGATGTCTCCGTCAATCACCAGCGATTCGCCGATCTTGCGTGTCAAAACCAACATAATTCCACCCTCCCTGTTGTGGGTGGGGTCCGCTCAGCGATACCCACCCGATGATTCTCCGACGGGATCCACTCGCCGCCGGGGTCGTGTCCGCAAGACGGACTTGACCTCTCAGCATAATTTTTATAACAGAATGCAGGAATTTCAAGATGTTTTTTCATTCGCATGCGAACGAGTACACCTAAGTCGATCCTTGACAATGGGTTGCAGCTATTGCGAATATGCCTGCACGATCATGCAAATTGCTCTCGACACTTGCTGATCGGTCCGAATCGCCCGCTCTTCGGACCGGACAATCCCCTCTGAAAGAGTTCTGACTTGAAACCTCGCGATCTTCTCGCCGCCGCCATGGGGTTGTTTGTCCTCCTGGCTTCGTTTGTTTCGGCAGCTGAACCGCCGAAGCCACTGAAGGTGCTGTTGGTCTGCGGCGGGTGCTGCCACGACTACAACTCGCAGAAGGAGTTGCTCTCCAAGGGGATGATGGAGCGAGCCCACATGGACGTGATGGTTGTTCACGAGGGCGGCACCGCGACTAGTAGCAAGATCCCGCTGTACGAGAAGAAGGACTGGTCCAAGGGGTTCGATGTCGTCATTCACGATGAGTGCTTCAGCGACGTGAAGGAGAATGCCTGGACCCAGAACATCATCACGCCGCACCGTGAGGGGCTGCCCGCAGTGGTGCTGCACTGTGCGATGCACTGCTACCGCGACGGGACCGATGACTGGTTCCAGTTCTGCGGCGTGACCTCGCGGCGGCATGGGGCAGCCTATCCGCATGAGGTGCTGAACGTCGACGCCAGCCACCCGATCATGGCCAAGTTCGGCCCCGCCTGGGCCAACCCGGCCGGGGAGCTGTATTGGATCGAGAAGCTCTGGCCGACCGCCCATCCACTCGCCACCGCCAAGAACAAGGAACAGGGGAACGACGAGGTCTGCGTCTGGACCAACCAATACGGCAAAGGCCGCGTCTTCGGCACCACCCTGGGCCACCACAACGAAACCGTCGGCAGCCCCGAGTACCTCGATCTCGTCACCCGCGGCACGCTGTGGGCCTGCGACAAACTCAACGACGAGTACCTCATCCAGCCCCAGCCCAAGACCGTGCCTGAAAGCACCACGAAATGAACTGGGGCGATCGGTTCATGAAATCATCCCGTGGACCGGCTCAGAGCCGGTCCACGGGCGAACCACCGCTGATCCGCATCTGTCTGACATTTTTCAGTTTTCTCGGATTTTTGTGTCCACTGACAGTTGCAGCCTCCCGTCCGAGTGAGGTAGCGTGACTACCTGAGGCATGGGATGGGGTTTCAGGATCGGCGTCTGCCTCTCTGCCTCTCTGGAGATGATCATGTTTCGCGTAACATACTCCGCGATGCTCTTGACTGCACTGTTGTTCGGGCTTCTGAACAGCTGGGCGAGAGTGGATCCTGCAAGCATCAAGGGGGTGGGATACATCCAAACATGCACTACCATTGGACCGTGCGCGGCGTGTGCTGGACACACTTGTGCCACAGTGAATGGCTCACAAGCCGGGATGTTCGGTTGCAATACAACGACACAAGGTTACTCCCGGGTGTACTACACTGACTGCATTTGACGCAATCTGTGTGTGGTCAATGACTGGCGCAACCTGTGCTCCAGCCATAGCTCCCGCTTGGGGATCGTGTGGCGCGTTGAACAATCCTTTGCCTTGCAACTTGAACACTGACGGGTCTTGCAACAACAGTGTCAACGCAGGTCCCAAATGTGGGCCACCTGCACTTGGCACCTCGCAAGCACTCTGTGATGTGTGTACATAGCGAGGACAGCTCTCCTTGCAATTCTTGTCGCACGCATTCGACCCTATGGGCTGGGTACACATGTTTGACGCGGTGCAGTACATTCGATTTGCAAAAATGTTGCTCCTCCTGGCACTGTTCACCCTGTGCAAGTATCAGCAACTCTTGGCTGAAGAGGACTTGCCTTCGATCAGCGAGGTGGTGGCTGGTTTTCGACAAAACATGCTTGCCTATCAACGTGTCAGAATGATTCATTCTACCCGTGAACAGTTCCACAAGGATTATCGAAGACTCCTGGAAGTCAATCGTGATGAACTGGTCAGGCGTAGATCCGAGAAGCAGGTGGCCGAGGGAGAACTTGCGGCATTTGATCGTTTATTAGCCTCAGCCACCAAGGAGATGGATGATTTCAAACCTGCAGCAAGAACACTCGCTCCGATTGAGGTATGGCGTAGCGGCGAGTCTGTGCAGTTGCGATTTCCGCCCCAAGATGGAGAATCGATCACTCCATTGACCCGTCAGAGTCTGGAGCAAGAGTTTCGGAATACTGAAATTATCTCAAGGTCCAATAGTATGGAGCATTGGCTCGCTTGGGGAGCGACTCAGGGCGCACCCAAACTGACGATTTCAAAGGATTGCCTTCTCTCTTCTCTTGGCATGCCCCCGCTGCTGGCAGATTCAGTGCTTCCTGATAACCTGCTGCACCCCCTGGATATTCTCGGAAAAGCTGCTTCAAAACTGACCGTCATCGGGCGTGAGATGGTGAACGGAAAGAGCTGGCTCATGCTCGACGAGGTCGTGGAAATGAACCTGGTCCCCTCCAGCGAGTTTGAACGCCGCGTCAAGGTCAAGCAAATCTACCGGACTTGGGTTGATGAGCAGGCGGGATTCTGGCCTTGCCGAATGGCCTATCTCACCCGCTATTACCTGGATGGTGTGGAAGTCGCAAACCCCGTGACGAGCACGAACGGATATCCCGCAACACTGGACGATGTGGTTTTGGAACGCGGGCCAAGTGGAGTATATTATCCGATCAGCGGTGTCATTCGGAGATGGCGAGTGTTTGGAGATCCGACATGGCCAACAATGGAGGATATCTTTGTTCGTGGCATGGCACGTCCTGTCACAACAGCGGTTTTGCTTCATGAAACGACATGGACGACTCGGGTCTCGATGCCAGACTATACCCCGGAGTTCGATTTGATGAAGATCATTACCAGTGACACCACCATTTGGCGCGACGGTGAGTTTCTGGTGCGTGATGATCAGGGGGTACTGATCCGTGGCAAAGCTCCTGCACTAGCACACAGATCGAGTACTACGCATTGGATTCGTATCACCATGTGCCTGCTTGTCATGATTGCTTTGGTGGGAGCGATATTTGGGATGAAAAGGAGAAGGAAGTCATGATGAGATACATCGCATGCCAAGCTCTTGGCTTGTTTCTATTTCTCATTCAGCCAGGTCTGAATCGATCAGCCGGAGCAGCTGAACTTTCTGAATACACTGGGAGACCCGCGTGTGGTCCGGCATCCGTGGTTGTGTTGCTGTCGTTGTCGAATCACGATGCCAGCATCTCGAGTGTCAACAGGGCGTTTGAACAGATCGCTGGAGAAAACCCTCGGAGCGAGGCAGATGCCCGGGACATGATTGTCGTCCTCAAGTCCTTCGGGATTCAAGCTGAGGTGCAGCGATGGCCGAGGCTTCCAATGTTCCTCTCGGAACTTCCCGCCCCCTGCATCGTCCACACACAATCCTCCGTCGACACGGAAGGACACTTTTCAGTGCTGACTGGAGTGCGCGATGGAAATGTGATCCTCTTTACTTGTCCCGTTCTTCGAAAGACGATCTCGATGAGGTTCCGATTGCTGATTTCATGAAGCGATGGTCGGGAGTTGCCATACAGCCTGCAGGCACAGCGACAGTGTTCGTCACCGAATCTGTTCTTCTGTTGGCCATCTTGGCGCTCCTGTCGGCGATTGCGATCATCCAATTGACCTCAAAACGCAATATGGTTTTTCTAAAGGCGACGACGATTGCGACAGTCATGATATTTGCGGGTTGCGAGGAGCAGGGTGATCCCGTGTCCCCGCCTCCCCTCACGCTCGATCAACCACTTGTGAATCTGGGGCTCGTGCCTAACGGTAAAACAATACCCGTGTCTTTCCCGTTTCAAATCAACGCAAATGGCGTGGTCATCACGAACTTGAAGAAATCGTGCCACTGCATCGACACTTCTTCCAATGATCTCATCATGGGAAAGCCGCTGGCTGTGGGCGATCATCAGCAAATTCGCTTCGACGTGCGAATCGAAGGGAGTCCGAGCGATCCAGGCAACACCGATTTTCGCGTCGTTGAGATCGTGACTGCCCCTCCGTCGCCGCATCCATTGTTGGCAACGGTTGCGTATCGTTGCTCCCATCCTCCGTATATCTCTCCCGGTGACGTAAGAGTCGACACGAGTTTGGACAAGCCGGTCGATGTCAAGCTCAAGATCACATACCGACGAAGCGAGCGCGATGCCCGAGCGTGGCCCGTCCCAGAGAAATGCCAATTGGGTGAATGGACCTGGGTTGCAGCCAAGTACGCCACGGAAGTTGTCGAGACTGATCAACAACACCGGATTGCCGTGGATGTGTGTAGTCTCCAATTGCGTTGGAACGGTCAATCCACCTATGGGACGTACTCGTCGTCCATGACTCTCGGATTCGCAGATCACGCTTCCCAGACCATTCCTGTACTCGTCAACGTCAGGCATCCGTTCCATCTTTCGTTGTCGAGAATCTACGCGGGGCGATTGAAGCCGAATCAGGCATGGGCTGTTTCATTGCCATTCACGCAAGACACCGATGACATTCGCGTGAATGATATTTCCAGCGAGAATGGGGTAGTCGTGAAAACGAGCGATGGCCATGCCGTCGTTGAAGGGATTGCTCCGAGTGCGAGCGGTCGTTTCGAGGGCAAGATCGTATTCCAGTTCGATCCCTCATCTGTTCCGAAACTCGAACTACCGTACAGCGGATTTGTGGAGTGACAGCTTGGAACTCGCGATTGCCATGTTCCTGGGCTTGTTGAGCGGATTGCTGCTTCGCGTTGCCGGTCCCGAATGGCCCCTGGCTCCGCTGGCGGTGCTGGGGATCGCGACCTGGGCCGCAGCGGTCCGTGGCCAACGCAGTCATTGGAATGCGATGGCCTGTACTGTGATATTCGTACTGCTCGGGATCGCGAGCCGGTTGAACTGGCTTTTTCCGATGGATCACGGGGACTCGGTGCCTGGAGTTTATCGGCTCGGCTGGATCATCCTCTCGGCCCTCTTCGTAACAACGCTCGCCTTGCTCTCCATTTCAATGCGTGGGCTGGCTCGCCGTGATTGGCCCATGGTTGTGGTCGTGCCCTTGACCTGGATGGTTTGGGAAGCTGCCGTGGGCTGGGTTTTGGGTAGAATGATGAACCTGCTCCTCGATCCAATTCGATTGGCGACGACGCAGGTGACATTTCCGTTCTGTCAACTCGCGGATCTCGGTGGACTCACACTGGTCGCTGGGAGCGTCGCTGCAGCGAGTGGCTTGCTACTCGATGTCATCGACGAACAGGCCGGGCGAGCCTCCAGAACTCTTTTGACCCGGCTAGGGGCTGTGACGTTGCTTTGTTTGCTGACGTACGGTGCGATTCGTTCCAATTGGCACCACGCAGAGGGCCAATTGAATGTCGAATTGCGAACCGAGCAATTTCCACCGCTGGAAGCGGATAAGTCCGGTCATTTTTCGCTCGATCAAAGAGTTGAATTACTCATCTGGCCGGAAGGTTCGATCACTGGAACATTGGGAATCGAGGAGGAGATCGATCTGCGGTTGGTCGAAATTGCAAAGGCGTGCGATCGGCCAATTCTTGCTGGGGCCACTCGCTTTGACCTTGAGTCACCCGGCCTGTTCAACTCGGCAATACTTGTGAGGCCGGACAGTGACATCGTCCAATCCGCTGACAAACGCTTTCTCGCCCCCGTGACGGAGTGCTTGCCGCCACTGTCTATCTGGTTTGAGTTGCCAGAACCTCTTCTGCCAACCCAGCGAGCACGCTCAATCCGCTTGTTGCGTTTGAGTGATGGCACGAGCATCGGCAGTGGCGTCTGTTTCGATCTCTGTTTCCCCGATTGGGCGCGTGATGTCATGGAGCAGAAACCCGACGTACTCGTGCAGATCGCCAGCGAGCAGTTTTCTCCATCAGCGTCCGTCAAACATCAAATGCTCGCCCTCGCCCGACTTCGCGCCATCGAATCTCGCAGAACTCTCGTACGCTGTGTCAGACATGGCTATTCCGCCGTGATTGATGCCAATGGGGATATCGTCGACCAAGTGAAGGACTGGCGAAGTACCGAGCCGCTCATCGTCCAAGTCCCGATCATGAGGGGAGCAAGCCTGTACCACAAAATCGGAGAAACGATCCCGTGGACATTGGTTGTATTGGGCTGCGCTCTCGCCGAATGGGAATCGCGTTGGGCCAAAAGGAAGGTCAAGGCGCACACGACCAACTCGCGTCCCTTCGAGCAAGGAACGCTGCAGGTGATTTCATGAGTCTCTCGTACTCACCACACTTGCGAGAAGTCCGTCGTCAGGTTGCGGCAGTCATCATTTTCAAACCGAAGCTTTCGACCCACGCTTTCACCCTCGTCGAACTGCTCGCCGTCATCGCCATTATCGGCCTGTTGGTCGCGCTGCTACTCCCCGCTGTGCAATCGGCGCGGGAGGCCGCGCGGCGGACGCAGTGTCGGAATCAACTCAAGCAAGTCGGGCTGGCGCTGCACAACTACCACGATGCGCATCAAGCCTTGCCGCCGGGGGCGATCACGAAGTTCCCCTCGGTCAAGCAGGCGTTTAGTGTCCTGATCGACCAGGGTGGATATCTCGATCCCGCCCAGTCCACTCCCGAGACGCCGTGGGTGTTTCAAATCCTGCCCCAGATGGATCAGTCAGCTGCGTACAACCAATTTGATTTCAACAAGGGGACATTCGGTGTGGTCGACCTGCGGCCGCCGCAATACTTGTCGGGGCTCAATGCGAATGCGATGATTCTGAAGATCGAACTCCCCCTGCTGCGCTGCCCGAGCGATGCTCAGCGGTACTTTGACTACGATATCAATGCGTTACTTGGGGCACCTCTGGGCATCCCGGTTCTCAAATGTTCCCGCAGCAACTACGCGGCCAATTGGGGAAACACAAACTGGGAGCAGGACGCGGACCTAGACGGCGACAACCTTCCCGACCCCGGAATCAAGTTCCTGGGGGCCCCGTTCTCGCGAGGGAAGTCCATGCGGTTCAGTGATATCGCGGACGGAATGGACCAGACGGCCCTCATCGGAGAGGTCCGCCAGGGAAACAAGATCGACGGTCGCGGGGCATTTGCCACCCCGCTACCCGGCGGCAGCTTGTACATGTCCCGCTTCACCCCCAACGGCCAACGAGACAACTTCAACCACACGCCCGCGACCGGTCCCGGCAGCGGCGATCAGATGCCATTCCCGGCCACTTGTAACCCCGAGACCGGTCTCCCGTGCAACTACGAGCCCATGGAGCACACCGCCTTCGCAGGCTTGCGGAGCCAACACACCGGCGGCGTCCATGTGCTGACCGCCAGCGGGGCTGTCCGCTTCGCCAGTGACCACATCGATCACGGGATCTGGGTGGGCTTCCACAGCACTGCGGGGAGTGAGGTGGGGGTGGAGTTTTGAGGTTGGCCCAGGGCTTCGTGACCCATGTCTTCGCCCTCGACGACGGCAAGGTCGTCACCGGCTTCGTCGTCACCGAAGCCGCCGACAAGGTCACAATCCGCAACGCCGACGGCGTCGAGCTGGAAATCCCAACCCAGAGCATCGACGAGCGCACCAAGCAGAACGTCTCACTGATGCCCGAGGGGATCACTAAGGAACTGACGATCCGCGAACTGTCGTCGCTGATCGACTACATCGAATCGCTTCCAAAACAGCAGGGGCCGTAACTCCGGTTCATCGCTCTGTTTGGAGGGAGGGGATGCAAAGAAGAGACTGCCTGGTTACCACTGGAGTTGTGTTATCAGCACGACGAACCAGTGGAAGAGT
This sequence comes from Planctomycetota bacterium, assembly GCA_043736295.1. Taxonomy (GTDB): domain Bacteria; phylum Planctomycetota; class Planctomycetia; order Planctomycetales; family Planctomycetaceae; genus TH-plancto1. Next base: position 22,224 of record JAYTCW010000013.1, read on the forward strand.
GCAGCATGTTCGCAGTGGGAATGTACTTCACGCTGGAAAATATGAGACGGTTTCTGATGGCCACGTTTCGCCAGTACATGGGCCTATTGACGTGTATACCCTCTCTCTGGCAAGGGTTCGAGACCGGGGCGGCGGGTGGCCATCTTCGTCGTATTGCCGCGTGGGTGGCGGGGGCAGCAGCGTCGCGAATGGCCCCGGTCAGAGTGGACGCAGCAGAAAGCTTCTCTGACAAGCGATCAAGTCAGCGGTCGGGGCACACACGCGCGAGCGACTCCTAGAGCATGTTCAGAATTGGTCTTCAGTCTAAGCCATCAGCCATCAGCCATCAGCCAGAATCCGAAACAAAACCTTCTAGCTGACTGCTGAAAGCTGACGGCTGACCGCTCGTGTGTTCACTGAAGAGATTGTGAAACTACTCCTAGGCCGGGGCCATGCGCAAAGCCTTCTGACCCCGCCACCCCTGCTGTTGATTCTTAGCGGTCTGGTCCCGATGATTCACACGGGGATGCCGCTCCTCTGGCATGTGCCGGATGGGTGAGCTCCCGGTCTCTCTCAGATTGTGAACGTCGTGTCGTCTCCGATTCGTGCTGTGGTGTTTGATCTCGATGGTCTGATGGTGAATACCGAGGAGGTGTTTCACCTGACCGGTCACGAATTGCTGCGACGGCGCGGGAAGGTCGCGACGCAGGAACTCTTCAATGCCATGATGGGGCGCCGGGCTCGTGAGGCGTACGCCAATATGATCGAGATGATGGAGCTCCCCGAAACCATTGAAGAACTGCAAGTCGAATCCGAGAGTATCTTCGACGAGTTGCTGGTCACAAAGCTGCGCACGATGCCGGGACTGCTGGAACTGCTGAGCCATATCGAGGCGAGCCAACTTCCCAAGGGGGTCGCCACCTCCTCTGACCGTGTCTACATGCAGCGGATGCTGGGGCATTTTGACCTGCTGCATCGGTTTTCCGTGCATCTGACTGCCGAGGATGTCACCCACGGTAAGCCGGACCCCGAGATCTACCTGAAGGCGGCCCAGCGCATCGGCGTCAAACCCCACGAGATGCTGGTCCTCGAAGACAGCCACAACGGCACCAAAGCCGCAGCTGCCGCCGGAGCCCACATTATCTCGGTCCCGCACGAGCACAGCCAGCACCACGACTTCAGCGTGGCGAAACACATCGCTTCCAGCCTGATCGACCCGGTCATTCTGGAGTTGATCGGTGCGAGGTAGAGGTGTCATTTCAGCACAGCCCAATGGCGGTAACCGGCGGGCTTTTGAGCTGTCAGTTGCCCGAACGTCAATTCCCCGTGCTGCTCGTTGATGCGGATCGTCGCTCCCGGTGCTGAGGAAGGAGTTGGCGAGCGAGTTTAGCAGGCGGTTCTGATCACGCGGCGGAGTGGCCTGCTTCAGTGCCATCATTCGGATGATCAAATCATTTTCGAGGCACAATGAATCCGATGTCTTTGTAACCGTCAGGGTAATGGACTTTGACGCCACCCTCATCCGTCTGGTTCATGCCCACGCTATAGATCACCAGGCGCAGTTCATTCAGCTTGAACCGTAGCGGCTGTCCGTCAAACGGATCGATCAACAGGACCGTGCCGTCTGGTAGCTTCCCGAACAGGTTCGGTTCGATCACTCCCAGGGAGGTCGGAAGTCGGCCATGCCGCAGACGGTAACGCTGTGCAGCCAGCCCGACATTGGTACAGGTCTGGCGAGCAGCGGCAGACGCCATGACTTGGCTGAGCATTTCAAGTCTCGGAGCGTACTTCACGAACGCTGACCGGGTCCACATTGTAAACCGTTTGCCTTTGAGTGATTCGACTCGCGAGTCGAGTCGACGGAATTGTGAGATCATCTCGTGCCACGGCAAAGACAACTCCTTCCGGGCGTCCGAGTATTGCTGAAGGTATTCCTTCTGGTTGATTGTCCGAAACGGAAACTGTCCTTCCTCCTCCAGACCGTCCATGTCCCTGATCCAGTCTCCAGCCAAGGCGTTTTGAAACTCCTTGCGAAAATCCACTTCACAGATCAACCCTTGAAGCGACGCGAGATCCTCGTCGGCCCACTGACTGTGTGGCAACCAGCTTTCCATCGTGGAGATGCCCATGTCACGAATCGCGTCCGAAGTCATGAGCGAGATCATGTCGGGCTGTCCTCGTTTGACATTTGCCATAGCAAGGATCGCCTGGACAGCTTTCAGAGAACGTCCTGATTCGCCTCGACGTGTGGCGACGGCGGCTTCGAGTTTCAAGAGTCTCGCGACATCTCGATGATGCCCAGAACTTTCGGGGAATCGTGCTTGTCCTCCGATTTCGGTGGCACGATTGATGGTCTGGATCTGTGGAGCCAGCCTGTTAAGAAACTCTTGGGCTGCGCTGAGCTGTTCCCACGGCTGGCCAATTTCCGGAATCTCATCATTGATGAAACGGGGCGGAGATTCTGGTTCCCGGGTTTCCATAATCGCATTGGACGCGTCATCGAGAGCCGGTACCCACTCCTTGGAACTGTCCGTCACTCCCTCGGGTACCTTGTGGAACGCATCGAGTTCCTCGATGTTCGTCGGCAGTCCTTGGGCTCGCATCTCCGCATAGTAGGCTTCGACCTGTGATCGCAGCCTCCAGTGCAAACCACCTGCGACGATTCCCCAGAGAGCGAACGCCGCGAATAGCTTTGACTTCCATCCCCAACGCGGGCGAGGTACGGATTCCATCAATGGTGCCTCTTCGTGCGACTGATTGTCGGATCTGCCAGCGAATATAATCGGGTGGCGGGGTCAGGATCGCATGAGTGTCAGAATTCGTGCGGGTTCCGCATCATAGTTGACTCGGTATCGGCGCGGAGTCATCCGTGGTCCTCTCCGCCAACGGGAAAAGCCTTACTTCGAGTTTTCTAGTGGCAGCTTCGCCAGAAACTCGCTCAGCGTCCCGGCGGACTGGAAATTATCCAGTCGCCGTTGGACTTCTGCTTCGTCCCATTCACCGAGGTCTTCGATCAATTCAGCGATGCTGAAATATGTCTCAGCGTCCGAATCCCGTGCCGAATTTGGACGGATCCCCCTCCTCGGCAGTTGCGCCAGAACTTGACCTCGGTCGTTCACCAGTTCCACGGCCTCAGCCTCAGATGACTGTTTCACAAGTCGTTCCGCAACTGGTATCGCGGCCGTTTTCCTTTTCTGCGAACCTGTGTTGCTGAGGTTGAAACGCATTTCGGAGACAAGGAAGTCTGCCATGCCCAGCGTTAGGAAGGTGGTCTTGTTGCCGTCGCAACGGTCGGAGTTGCAGGTGTTGGTGCGGGCCAGTTCGACGCCGCAGGCGTTGGCCGGTCGAGCGCGGTTGATTCTGCGGGCGGCGGATGAGGACGCACCCAGCAATCTGACGATTGCCGCCGAGATGGAGGTCGATCGAGACACGGTGGGGTTGTGGAGGAATCGCTACTTGGAACACGGGGTGAGCGGGTTGCAGGATGCTCCTCGGTCGGGTCGACCGCGGAGCTTTTCCCCCCGGCGACGACCTGCAACTGGTGTCG
>JAYTCW010000014.1:0-9613 GCA_043736295.1 Planctomycetota bacterium
TCAGGAACTTCACAACGGATGCCAACATGTCTCTATCCTCTCGAATGACGGCCCCGGTGTCTCTCACGCACCGAAACCCACTTGGACCGTGTTCTTGACAAGGTACTTCCCCCGCCAACCCACAATCCGATTTCCCATGGAGTCGAGTTCACTCGTTGCCGGGTGAACAAGGTTCCGGTCGCGTTCGGTGATTCGTTCGAATCAGGCCGTCACTCTCGGAACACACAAACCTATGTCGGGTTTCGGGTGATGCAGCAAATATTTCCTAGATTTCCAAGAAGTCACGATTGCCCCAATCGGTCTACGGCTGATGTCGTTCAAATCAGAGAGCATTCGCTACAGTACCATCCACCGTAGCGTGCCAGTCTTTCCCAAGGAGTCCACGTGTCCTCTGCCCTCACCGATGTTGCCGGTCGTCTCTTCAGTGAACTCCGCCAAGTCGCTCTACTGCGATCCACTCTGGGGCTGCTCGGCTGGGATGAGCAGACTCTGATGCCTCCGGGAGGAGCTGACCATCGCGCGAATCAATCGGCCCTGCTCGCGGGATTGGCCCACGAGCGGGCCACGCGCCCCGAGATCGGCGAATACTTCGACCAGCTGCAAGATGAGGCCGCACTCGGTGGGTCCGATTCGGTTGTCGCGACCAACGTTCGCGAGGCCCGCCGCAAATACGACCGCGCCCGCAAGCTCGATCAGTCTCTCGTCGAGGAACTCACCCGCTGCGCCACCCTCGCTCAACAAGCCTGGGTGGCTTCCAAGAAGGCGAAGGACTTTAAGCAATTCCTCCCCTGGCTGGAGAAGACGATCTCCCTCAAGCGGCAGGAAGCACAGGCCGTCGGTGCCGAGTCGGGCGTTTTGTACGACGCCCTTCTGGATGACTACGAGCCGGGGGCACTGACCTCGGACATTCAGCGAGTCTTCACTGCTCTGCGGGCCGAACTGGTCCCGCTGGTCGCCGCCATCCGCGATTCCAGTCGGCAGCCCGATGCCTCGATCCTCACCCGTTCTTACCCCATCGCCGCTCAACAGCAGTTCGCCACACGCGCCGCAGCTGCGATCGGTTTCGACTTCGAGCGCGGTCGGCTCGACACCTCGGCTCATCCGTTCTGTAGCGGCATTGGCCCCGGTGATTGCCGCCTGACCACGCGATATAACGAGCATCACTTTCCGGGGGCATTCTTCGGCGTGTTGCACGAAGCCGGACACGGCATTTACGAGCAAGGTCTCGACCCCGCCCAGTTCGGCCTCGCCTGCGGAGATGCCGCCTCGCTCGGTATCCACGAATCGCAGTCTCGCATGTGGGAGAACCTCGTCGGTCGCAGCCGCTCGTTCTGGGAATGCTTCTACCCACAAGCCCAGGCGGCGTTCCCCGAGGCTCTGGGCAGCACGTCGCTGGACGACTTCCACTTCGCGATCAACGATGTCCAGCCGTCCTGGATTCGCGTCGAGGCCGACGAGGTGACTTACAACCTGCACATCATGCTGCGGTTCGATTTGGAGCAAGCTCTCATTAGCGGCGATCTGCAACCCGCCGATGTCCCAACTGCGTGGAACGAACGGTTCCAGGAATACTTCGAGATGACGCCGCCAAACGATGCGCTGGGGTGCCTGCAAGATGTCCACTGGAGCGCGGGTCTGCTGGGGTACTTCCCCACGTATGCGCTCGGCAACATGTACGCCTCGCAGTTCTTCGAGCAGGCGAAAACCGAACTCGGCGACCTCTCCACGATGTTCGCCAGAGGCGAGTTCGAGCCGCTCAAGGAATGGCTGAACCAGAAAATCCACCGCCACGGCATGCACCACCGAGCCTCGGTCCTCGTGGAGCAAGTCACCGGTCGCCCCCTCTCCGCCGAGCCATTGCTCACGCACCTGAGTTCCAGGTTCGCCCCCCTGTTCGGGGTGTAAGTAGAACGGAATTTATTCCGTTCTACCCATTCACCGTTGAGCGAAAGCAGCAGTCAGCCATCAGCGGTCAGCCAGAGAAAGCCCACCGGTTGCAACCGGTGGGCTTTCTCGCATAACCCTCAACCCTCAACCCTCAACCCTCAACCCTCAACGATCCCCCCCTCCATGCCCTACCGCATCGCCATGCTCGGAACCGGCGAATTCGCCCTGCCGAGCTTTCAAGCCCTCGCCGACTCCCATCACAAAGTCGTCGGTCTGGTCACCCAGCCCGACCGGTTTGACGCCAAAGGTCGCGTCCACCAGAACGTGATGAAGGACTTCGCGACCGCGCGCGGCATTCCGGTCCTGCAACCCACCCTCATCAACACCGTCGAGAGCCTTGCCGAGTTACAAACGCTGAACGCCGACCTATTCATGGTCGCAGCCTACGGACAGATCCTGTCGGCGGACGTGATCGGCGTTCCGCAGCAGGGGTGTTTCAACCTGCATGCCTCGCTGCTCCCCAAGTACCGAGGCGCAGCTCCGATCCAGTACGCAGTCTGGAAGGGCGAGCAGGAGACCGGCGTCTCGATCTTTAAGATCGAACCCAAGCTCGACGCCGGTCCGATCCTCGCCACGCTCACGACCCCCATCCCCCCGCGCGAGACTGCGGGCGAACTCGAAATCCGCATGGCCGCTCTGGTTGCTCCCGTGACACTGAAATTCCTCAATGACCTCGAACGCGGACAGCTCATCGGCACCATGCAGGACAAGTCGCTGGTCACCAAAGCCCCCAAGCTCAAAAAGGAATTCGGAGCGATCGACTGGTCCCAAACCGTTCGCCAGATCGACTGCCACGTCCGCGCGATGCAGCCGTGGCCAATGCCGTACTCCTACTTAAAAATCGATGGCCGCCCCACATTGCGTGTCCTCATCCTCGAAGTCAACCCGGAGCTGTTCCCTGACCACAGCAACCATGCCCTCGGCACCATCGTTCACAACGACGGCCAATCATTACGGGTGAAATGCTCAGGCGGCAGCTGTCAGATCGAGCGTATCCAACCCGTCGGCAAACGCCCGATGGCCATCGCCGAATTCCTGCGCGGCTACCACGCCGTTGTCGGGAGTTGGTTCGAGAGGACCGAGTGAGTCACTGAGGAGTGAAGAGCTGGCGCGAGTTCACCACGCCATGATTCGCGCTGGTTCCGCTACTCCCACTCGATCGTACTGGGTGGCTTCGAGCTGATGTCGTAGACGACACGGTTCACGCCGCGCACGCTGTTGGTGATCCGCGAAGAGACCTTTTGCAGCAGGTCGTACGGCAGTCGCGACCAGTCCGCTGTCATGAAGTTGTCGGTATCGACAGAGCGGATGGCGATCACATCTTCGTAGGTTCGCCCGTCTCCCATCACGCCGACGGTTTGCAGTGGCAGGAGTACGGCGAATGCCTGTTGCACCTTGCGATACAGGCCCGCCTTCTGAAGTTCATCCAGGAACACCGCGTCGGCCTCTCGCAGGACGTTGAGACGTGTCTCGGAGACAGCTCCCAGACACCGGACCGCCAGACCCGGTCCCGGGAACGGATGCCGCCAGATCAGATGTTCGGGCAGGCCGAGTTCCAGCCCCAGTCTCCGCACCTCGTCCTTAAACAGATCACGCAGCGGCTCGATCAACTCGAAGCCCAGTTCAGCGGGAAGCCCACCGACATTGTGATGCGACTTAATGGTGGCAGCTGGGCCGTCGGGATTGGCTCCCGATTCAATCACGTCGGGATAGAGGGTTCCTTGTGCCAAGAAGTCGGCGTCCTTGATCGACTTGGCCTCGTGGCGGAAGACCTCGATGAAGACGCGCCCGATGATCTTCCGCTTCTGCTGCGGATCGCTCACTCCAGCGAGCTCGCTCAGGAAACGTTGCTGAGCATCGACGATATGCAGATCGGTCTTGAAGTGGTCGGCGAACTGGTCCCGGACCTGATCCGATTCGCCTTTGCGCAACATCCCGTTGTCGACAAAGATGCACGACAACTGAGAGCCGATCGCTTTGAAGAGCAGGGCCGCAGTGACCGAGGAATCGACGCCGCCGGAGAGGCCGCAAATCACTCGGCGGTGGCCGACACGTTCGCGGATCGAGGCGACCTGTTGCTCGATGAAGCTGGAGATGCTCCAGCGTCCGCGACACTGGGCAATCTTCGTGACGAAGTTCGCGATCAGCTGGGGGCCGCACTCGCTATGGGTCACCTCGGGATGGAATTGGAGGCCGTAGATGGGCCGGGTCTTGTGCCGGATCGCAGCATGCGGGCAGGTGTCGGTCGAGGCGAGCGACACGAACTCCCGGTCGAGGTCCTGGACCTGATCCCCGTGGCTCATCCAAACGGTCGAGTCAGTCGAGACATCGGCGAAGAACGGGTCGGTCGACTCCTGGTGGCAGGTCTTGTGGCCGAACTCGCGCGACTCGCCGGGGTGAACTTTACTGCCCAGTGCGTGGCAGGTCGCCTGCATCCCGTAGCAGATGCCGAGGATCGGAATGCCCAGATCGAAGATGCGCGGGTCGGGGTGCGGCGATCCCTTCTCGTACACGCTCGCCGGACCACCGCTGAGGATCAGCCCTTTGGGGGCAATCTCGCGAATGCGGTCCGCCGACAGATCGTGCCGCACCATCTGGCAGAAGACGTTCTGCTCACGCACGCGGCGCGCAATCAACTGGGCCGTCTGCGACCCGAAGTCGAGTACGAGAATCTTTTCGTCCTGCACTCCGCTGTGCGGGACGACAGGAGCAGAAACCACTGGAGACTGGGGGGACATGCGACACCGAACCTTCCGTCGTCGCCTTCGTTCTGCGATCGAGAGCCCCTCGAAAACAGTGGAACCAGCCGACCCCGAACAGGCCGACTGGTTCCGAAGGCGAGACTTGACTCGCCAAACCCCGAAATGGGGAATCGGGGATTGTAGAGTCGGGAGTCGGGGGTCGGAAGTCGAGAGCCAGAGATGGCACGGTACGCATTGAACTTGCGGCGGGTTCCTCATACAACCACAAGCTGCCATGCCTCCTTTTCCTGCGAAGTGAGATTCTGTCGTGTCGAACACTCTGTTTGGTTCCCTCCCCGCTGATCTGGCTCAAAATCCGTTGCTGACGGAGCGGGGAACGCCGCGCTTCGACCGCATCCAGCCGGAACATATTGTGCCAGCGGTGCGGTTCACGCTGGCTCAGGGCGAGCAGGCACTCCAGCAGATCGAGGCCCACATCCAGCCCACCTGGGCTGGAGCGGTCGAGGTCTTCGACGCACTCAACCGGATGTTTGAGCGCAGCTGGGGACCGGTGACTCACCTGTTCGGGGTCCTGAACTCGGACCCGCTGCGTGAGGCATTCGAAACCGTGCAGCCCGAGGTGGTGCTGTTCGGCCTCCGCATCTCGCAGAGTGAGCCCGCATATAAGGCCCTCAAGGCCCTCCAGGCTGGTCCCGAGTGGAGCCGCCTTGATGCCGCACAACAACGGATCGTTGACCGCAAGATTCTCAGCTGTGAGCTGTCTGGTATTGGACTGTCGGGGTCCGAGCGCGAGCGGTTCAACGCCATCGAGACAGATCTGTCACAGGCAGGGACGGAGTTCTCGAACCATGTCCTCGACTCGAACAAGGCATGGTCGCTGCTGATCGAATCGGCAGCGGACACGGAGGGCTGGCCCGACACGTTGCGACGAATGACGGTAACAGCCTTCAATCGCTCGAAGACTGAGGGGGCCATCGACGCCACGCCGGAGAACGGACCGTGGCGGGTCACTCTGGAGATGCCGATCTTCAACCCGTTCATGCAGCATTGCCGCAATCGGTTACTGCGGGAGCAGGTGTACCGGGCCTACATGACTCGGGCTTCGTCCGGGGAACTCGACAACTCGGCTCTGTGTGTGAAGCACCTCGCCCTGCGGAAGGAGAAGGCCCGCCTACTCGGGTACAAGTCCTATGCCGAATTGAGCCTCGCTCAGAAGATGGCACCGAGTGTGGCCGCTGTCGAAGAGATGTTCGAGACGCTACTAACGGCCTCGCTGTCAGCTGCGAAACGCGATCTCGATCAAGTCAGCGAACTCGCCCGCAGCCAAGGGCAGCACGAACCCATCGAGCATTGGGACATTGCGTTCTGGGCCGAGCGCTTGCGGGAAGAGCGGTACGACTTCAAGGAAGAGGAGCTGCGGCCCTACTTCTCACATGAGATCGTCGTGAACGGGCTGTTCGACCTGCTGACCATGTTGTTCGGGATCACCGTCGAGCCGGATGCGAATGTTCCGACGTGGCATCCGGATGTGCGGTACTACGCAGTTCGCAACGAAGCCGGGCAGCCGATCGCGGGGTTCTTTTATGACCCCTACTCGCGGCCCGAGACGAAACGTCCCGGGGCGTGGATGGATGACTGCCTGAGTCGACGAACACAAGGGGCCGAGGTCCAGCATCCCGTGGCGTACCTCGTGTGTAATGCGACCCCGCCGATGGGCGACACGCCGTCGCTGATGAGTTTTCGCGAGGTGGAGACGCTGTTCCACGAGTTCGGCCACGGCCTGCAACACATGCTGACGACGGTCGACTATCCCGATGCGGCGGGGATCAGCGGGGTCGAGTGGGATGCCGTCGAGCTGCCGAGCCAGTTCATGGAGAACTGGTGCTATCACCGCCCGACACTCGACAAGCTGGCCAGGCACTATCAGACGGGAGCCGCACTGCCGGACGAACTGTTTCAGAAGATGGTGGCGGCGAAGACCTACCGGGCGGGGTCGATGATGCTGCGGCAACTGACGTTCGGCATGACCGACATCCAACTGCATTCGGCGTTTGATCCACACGGGACCGAGAGTATCTTCGACGTGCAGAGGCGGGTAATGGAACGGGTGTCGGTGTTGCCGATGTTCCCCGAGGACCGATTCCTGTGCGCGTTCTCGCATATCTTCGCGGGCGGATATGCCGCCGGTTACTACAGCTATAAATGGGCCGAGGTACTCAGTGCGGATGCGTTCTCGGCGTTCGAGGAAGCGGGGCTGGATATCGAGGACAATGTGCGCCAGACCGGTCGGCGGTTCCGCGACACGGTGCTGGCCTTGGGTGGCAGTCGGCATCCGATGGAGATCTTCCTGGAGTTCCGCGGGCGTGAGCCCTCGGCGGAGTCGTTACTACGGCACAACGGGTTGTCCTGAGTGAGTGCGACAAGCGGTCACAGGGGCACTCCACACGGCATCCATCAATCCAACGAACAGGTGCTGTTCGGGCAGCATTGCGGAATGCCCCCTGAAACTAGATGAGTGTATTTACGCACAAATGCATCGGAAATAAATCGCGCGCTAAGCTTTTATTTTCGATGAGATCGAACTAAGCTGCGGATCACTTCTGTGACTTCTCATCCATTTGATACCGTTGGGTTCGCCTCACATGCGAGACTTCAAGGCCACCTGTCTCCGGGTGTTGATTATCGTTTGTCTGGCGTGTGGTGGAGTCCTCACCCATGCCCGAGCCGCGCAGTCGCCAGCCAGCGATCCCCCGCTTGTGGCCGAGGCCGCACTCACTCCCGAAGTCGCTGAGGCGATGGACCATTTGGAGCCACTCTGGGCGAGCATGAACTCGGATGTGGTCTCCTGCGAAGCCCAGTTTCGGAAATATTTCCGGGTCAAGCCCAGCACTCCGTTGACGCGTGATCAAGTTCAAGAGATCCTTCAACGGCACGATCTGGGAATACATCCCGAACGCGTCTCCGAGTTCTTGCGCGAAGTCGGAGGGGCGGATGCGAAGGTTGATGTCCCCGTACGTCTCCTCTTCATGCAGGGGCAGCATCGAAAGCATGATATGGCGCTATTATCGCATGTGAACGACGACCAATTTAGCTTCGTGAATGATCGCGGGAACAAGCAGATTCATCTCTATGAACGCGGTCGCTGTCCAACCGGAACCCCTGGGTTGGAGTTGTTCCGGGCTCCTCTGCCATCTCGCGAGGCGGGGTATCGCCCCGGCCTTGCGGAGCGTGAAGGGGGCCTGGTTCGGCTGATCAGTGTGTCCACCCTCCCCAGTTCACAGGGCAAACTCCGCACGACGAACACCATCGATTGGGCGACCGGGGTCGTACTTCATCGGCTGCGAGAGCTGAATGGGCAAGTTGTCCAAGAGGTGGACTTCTCGGGATTAACCACCTTCGCGGGCGGGATCACGTTCCCCCGCTGTACATGGACAGCTCAATACGCGAACGGTCAGCTGCAAGCCATCGATCTGGCCTTACTGGATGAGGTCCGATTCAATGAGACGATCCCGGAGTCGGCGTTCCTCGTTTCTAAGCCCGAGGGTTGGCACGTTCTGGATTTTCGGGAACAGGCCAATGGTGCCGAAATCACGGGCCCCAAAGAACTGGTCGACGATGTGCGAACTCTGATTCCGTCGTTTGCTTTGAATCCTTCGGAGCCAGTGATCCCCCGCGATGACAAGACCACCGGTCTTTCGTATCCGAAGCGAGCCCTGCTGATCCTGAACGGTCTCGCACTCATTGCTTTGGGCGTCTGGATGTGGAAACGGGCGTCACTCAAAGAACCGAATCACTAAGTCCTTGAATCTCAGCGGGTGGGCCGCTGGGACTCCAGGGACTCTTTTGGAAAGGCGTCGACATGAAGAAGTTCCTCATTCCTTTGACGATCATGATCGCTGGTGCCACCTCGTTGTTCTCTCCCCTGTATGCGACTGGAGATTGCGGGGTCAACCCGGTGATCCACGTTCCCTCCAAATGCCGGCCCCCCCACGAGGTGCCTGCTAATGACCCTACTGGAACCTGCACCCTGCAAGATGGCTCTTGCTGGTCAGCGAATTGCTACGGCACCGTCTGGAGCAATGCCGTCCCCGGTCGTTGCGGAAACGGCATCATCACCGAAAACACCGTCCCCCGCTGCCTGGCGTCTTATGCCGTCACCAATGTCCTGATTTATGAGTACTCCACGCAATGCATGCAAACAAGTGGAGATTCCTGCACTTGCCTGCTGATGGCGACTGGCGTGTCGGACAATGTGCCCGTCTGTAACTGCATGGATTTGGAGCCGCTGCACTAAGGCGAGCGGCCAGACTTCGCGTCCCCAAAGACTTCCGAAGTCTTCCGAGACTTCGGAAGTCTCGCAGGTCGGTTTTCACTGTCCGCTCGGCTAACGGTCGAGTGCATGGATCTGATGGCGTTTGATCAGCGGAAAGAGATCGCTCCCGGCAGGGGTGGGAGCGATCTCTATTCACGCTCGTGTTCCCTCCGGCGGTCTTACCGGGCAGTCCCGCAGACTAGGTACTCCACTGCCATGCCCTTCATCAACATTGATGATTACCAGGCCATCGAGCCGGTGCCGGGGTGCCGCATGCGGACTCCGTTCGGGCAGCATCTGATGCTGTCCTATCTGGAAATGGAGGACGGAGCGGAGGTTCCACTACACCATCATCCCCACGAGCAGGGGGGCATCTTGCTCAAGGGACAGGTCCAGCTGACGATCGGTGAGGAGACTCGCATCGTGGAAGCGGGTTCACTCTTTCTGATCCCGCCCAACGTGCCGCACCGGGCCGTTGCCGTGAACGGACCGGCCACCGTGCTGGATGTCTTCAGCCCGGTCCGCGAGGACTACTCCGCGAGGATGAATATGTACATCCCGCCGGTGACGTAGGAATCGTTAGACAATGACCTGCCGGGAGAGTCGCCTTTCGCTCCGCGAAAGGTCGTTCTTTCGCGGAGCGAAAGACGAC
>JAYTCW010000015.1:0-5277 GCA_043736295.1 Planctomycetota bacterium
ACGAATACCGTGTCAGCGTTGAGCGTTGAGGGTTGAGCGTTGAGGGTCTTGCGAACTCGTCGGCCCAGGGCGTCGTATTGATAGGTATGCGTCCCCTCGGCACCGGTCGACGAACCGGCGGGAATGGTGGCGCTGGCCAGCATGCCGTCGGCGTTCCAGGTGAGCTGCTTGCCTTGCTCATCCTGTGTCATGTTCCCGCGCGAGTCATGCGTGACCGTCGCCGATCCCATCGTGAGTATCTCATGCGTCGGCCCATGCGTCCGAGCTTGAGTCACTCCCGCATCGACAAATGAATTCCAATCCCCGACCGACGACAGCGCCCACGCTTGGTTCTTGGTCCCGTTCGTGCGGTTCCAAGCTGTCAGGCGATTCTGATCGTCATACCCTCCCGTCGGCACGGCGAACCCGTACCCGCTCATCGCCCCGGTGATGGCCTCGCTGGTCTTATCAGTTAAGCTGGCTACCGCGTCCTCGCCTCTCTCCTCCCTACTCGGTCGGCGGCGAGGACTTGCTTCCCACCCATACGCATAATTCCCCACAGCTGCATTCGCGATGAGCGCGGGAAGGTTATCACCGGTGAGATAGGCTCGCGTCACGACCTGCCCGTTCCCCAAAGTCTCACTACTCAGCCGCCCCCCGGCATCGTACGTGCGAGTGTTAATAATGCCACCCGCGTACGCAATTGTCGAGAGCAAGTTCCGAGAATCATACGTCCGCCCGACCAGCCCCTCTTGTGCCCAGGCACCCAGGTAGGCCCAAAGCGGCCAACCTGGGCCACCCCGCGGTTAACGGCGTTGAGTGTCACCCCGTCGCAATGCCACCAACTCATACTTGTCCGAGAGGTCTATCTCCCAAATATCCCCCTTGGAGAACACCTCCAATACTCCGTGTTCGTCAAAATACAAGACCATTTCTTTGCATTTCATCGGTGTAACATCTTCTTGCCCCGGCTCGACGTTGAATGTTGCTGTAGCATCTTCAATGGCTATCGACGGACTTCGGCGGGGGAGATTGATGCTCGCAACCCTTGCGATAACCGTCCTCCTCTTGCCATTATACTTTGCGAAAACTGGATTGCCTTGAGTATCCATACCGGAAAGTCTTTCTAATCTCTGCGACTCAAACAGCTTTAATGTATGATTGGCTCTGCGAGAGCCAATATGTGCGAAGGCTGCGTAGCATATGACGATAACAATGCCAATCATTGCTATTCGCGAGATTGTGTTGAGGTTAGGATTAGGCATCTTGGAATCTGCTCCCTCTATCATGGAGATGCAACAGGGGTCGGCCCGGTCCTCGTGACCGTAACAACTCCCGCTGGCGTCATAGCTGTGTATCCAGTATAGCACGCAGCTTGCCAGCCAGATTGAAGTTGATCGAGAAGGTTCTCTGGATTGTTGATGCCAGAGATTCCGTCCACCATGACACCACCTGCACCAAGTAAGCGACAGCCATTATCAGCGCAGTTGTTGCCAGTGAGATTGAAATACCCTGGTGAGGCGTTCAACGCTGCGACCGCCGTATTCATGCTCGCAATCTGAGAGGGACACCTCTTCAATTCACAAATAGTGCTCAGGACTCCACCTCGAGAATTACCTAGGGTGTATTCTGGACGCTTTGTGAATCCCGTAGTCCAATCCGCATATGTTATATTCAGGTTGCCTGCCATTCCAATGCCGTATCCATTTCCACTTCCGCCGTTTGGTCCGCCAAAGTACCCTACCATGCCTGATCCTGGTATCACCAAATCGATGTGACCACCCATTGGACCGGTACGCTGACCGCCACTTCGATTGACGATGTAGACAGTTTGGGACTTTGTTTCTACGACTCCATCGACGCAGCATTGAGTTGCTGGAGTGTACAACTGTGCCGACTCAACCACCTGAATTCGACTACCTCGAGACCCAGGTCTGAAACTGTACTTCCAACAGCACGCTTGTCGTCCTCTAGGATCATATTCATTATTCCCACATTTTACTCGACTAGGTGGACCGCCGCACAATCCTTCTGGGTCTGTTTCTGAGTTGCAAAAATATGAGCCATAGGTGATGGGGCCATCCGGGTACATGATCGGATCATGGCTCAGGAACCGTCCCTTGCGGCCTTCGTACATGCGGGCGTTGAAGTGGTACAAGCCCGTCTCGGCGTCGTACTCTTGGGCAGTATACAAGTACGGGTTGTTGATGAATGACGTGGTGCGGGTCGTGGTGCCGGGGCCGTCGAGGATGGTCGGCTCGCCGTAGGCGGTGTAGGCGTACCGCTCGGTGACGGCTCCGCTGTTATCGGTGAGGGCGGTGATGCTGTATTGCTGGTTGCGGTGGTAGTAAAACCGCTCGTCCGTTCCGGCACCCACCGACCCCGAAGCTGTGCGGTCGATCAGCAGGACCGGCTCATCGACGTAGCTGGCGTTCACGTATTTCCGCAGCGGGGAGGCCGCAGCTGAGGTGGCTGTGTACTCGGCGGCGACGGTCTGGCCATCACGGACGAACACGGTATCGCTGGCCCCGGTCCCGCCCGTGGTTTTGCGAACTCGTCGGCCCAGCACATCGTATTGGTACGCATGCGTCCCCTCGACACCGGTTGCGGCTTCAGCAAGAGTGGAGGTAACATTGACCACGGGTTCCCCCATCAGGGACATTGCTCACATGAGAGAATCATACCTACGGCTGCGTACTCTCGTCGAGTCGATCAGGTGGAACCTGACCTACCGGGACTGGATGGTCCTTCTCTGCGAATTTCTCTGCGAATGGTATCAAAGCCTTTTTGAGAGCCAACACATCTTCAGAAGACAAGTGGACACCAACACCCTTTTGCCCTACTCCTCCCCAAGCTGTAGAATACTTGCTGACAACACCTAGAGCTTCATTGGCCTCAATGGACATCGGATGATCCCCTGCATACCAGTGCAACACTCCATGTATCACACCAGACACAAGAAACTCATCTTTATCTGACCGTGACTCAACATATTTCCAAAGTTCCTTCCTCATGAAAAGTGTCGGGTCCTGCTCTGCTAAGCGAACCTGAGATGGAGTACACTCAGAATGCAGCGTGTCTGGGTTGTCTCGTAGAGTCATGAACAATCGATGAATCTCGTCGTCTTTCTCGACAAGCACTACATCAAAGTTTCTATTTGGCACAGTTGGACTCACTGTGGATTGGGTAACTGAATTCGAACTCGGGATATCCGAGTCACCACACCCATGAGCCCACGTGACAAGCACGCATGGCAACATCAAAGAAGTCTTTCTCAGGGCTCCCTTAAGCCGCATCAGCATTCGTTGGAGGCACGCGAAATTAATGGAACATCTCATTTACATCCCTCCCCCATTAGTGCCCGGCAGGGTTGCACCTCCTTTGATCTTTCTCCCATTATTCTGAAACAATGTAATAGCATTAAGGAATTCACGTGAAGGTCCACCCAACATGGGTTTAGGAGAGCCGCCACTGCCACCATTAACCATGCTCCAGGTTTGGCATCCAAGCCATTTACCAGAATCAACACACAGGGCACACGTCTCCAAGTCGACGCGATAGTATCCCGAAGGTGCGTCCCATATTTGGGCATCCCGTATAGTCGGATCGCTTGATCCTATTCTCAGGTGGGTTGAAATGTAGTCACCGTAGTAGTATGTCGGCTGCCGGAAACGGCTGTTGCGTGGCACTCTAATTCGATCTTCATACTGATCAATTGGTACATCCACAAACCATCCACCTTCTGTGACATACGGCGGCTTAAGTAAATCAAGCCCCGTACCATTAGCCCAGTCGGACAAAACCCCTTCGCTGGCGTATGAACGTGCAGTTTGCACAAGCTGAATCTCCTTGCATTTCGGGCAACCTGTCGATGGTTCAAATGTGATATCGCCTCCGAACCCCTTGCCGCTGAATGAATCGGGTTGCAACTCTGGGTTAAAGGTCCACGTCCCGTTTGCGGCTGGGCAGGGAATCCGTCCTTCACCGTTTGGCGTCAAGATATAGCATTCGTCGCCTCTCTTGTATATCGGCTGTCCATTGCTGATTCCTGCGGTGTTGCCATCTGGAATGCCAGTCATATTTCCAGCATGAGTGTCATCCAAACCACCAGGATCGACACCGCAAGGCACAAAATAGGCCCGATACGATTCGGTACCGTCGACGTACCCCATCGGATCACGGCTTGTGAACCGGTTGAGGCGGGAACTGAAGGTGCGGTAGCGGAAGTGGTAAGTCTGGGTGCCCTTGTCCCACTCACGAGCCGTGAACATCCATCGGTTACTAAGAGCGGAGGAAGTGCGGAACGTGCCATTCGAAGTATCGATGATCGTCAGCGTACCGTAGGTGCCGTAAGCGTAGGCTTCAACGGCAGTGCCCGTGCTGTTAGTGAGGCCACGGACATGCCAGTTGGCGTCCATATGATAGTAGAACGGTTCGGCGACGCTGGCACCGAGGGTTCCGGCGGTTGTGTAGTCGATCATCGCGACCGGTTCGTCGATGCGGCCCGTGTAGGCGTAATTCCGTTGCGGGTTGCCTGCCACAGCACCGGCGAGATAGTCGGCGATTAAATCGTGGCCGAGGCTGACGAACACCATTGATTGGCCGCCTTCGCCAGTGGTGGTTTTCTTCACGCGGCGGCGGAGCGCGTCGTAGGCGTACGTGACATCGGCGGTGCCGTTGCTGTCGGTGTCAGCACTGGCCAGGTGGCCGAGATTGTCCCACGCGAACGTCTGGCCGAACCCGTCGGTGAGGATGTTGCCGCGCGAGTCTTCCGTCACTGCCGCAGCGCCAATACTCAATAATTCGTGGGCCGGTCCGTGAGTGCGGGCTTGGGCGACGCCATTCGTCGTCGTCGAGGACATATCACCGACTGGAGTCAGTGCATAGGCTTCGTTCAGTTGCGTTCCGCCGCTGCCTTGGTTGCGAGCCACCAACCGGTTCTGGTCATCGAAACCGGTCGTGCCGGTCGACCAGCTGTAACCCGACAGGGTGCCGGTGATCGTCTCGCTGGTCTTGTTCTTGTTCGCATCCCAGCCGAACGAGAAATTCCCGACCGGGGTCTGGCGAGTCTCAGGTAGGTTGTCGTTGCGGTAGCTCATGGCTTCCACGATCCCGTTGCCGAACGTCTGCGAGGTCAGACGCCGACCCGCATCATACGTCCGGCTCATCAGTGTCGTCGATCCCATGTTGACCGAATTTAAGGTTCATCCGACTATTTGGGGGGATGGCTTGTCAAACGCGGACATGCTGGTCATCACTGGGGTTGTGTTTAGTGGCACGACAGACCAGTGGGAGAGC
>JAYTCW010000016.1:0-3094 GCA_043736295.1 Planctomycetota bacterium
ACGAGCCAGGGGACACGCTGTCTGGTGGCTGCGGCTCGGCAGGAGCCTCGCCCTCCCTAGCGAGGCGAACCCCAGAATTTAGCGTGGACCGGGCACTAGTGCGTCGTCAACCTGAAAAACTGGGGTCGCCTCATCGCGAGTGCGCGTCCAGAGCGGTGAGTACGAATGTGGTGAAGTCGATCCCTGTGGGGCACGTTTGCTACGTGCCTGCCCCTCGCCAGAGGGCGAGCGACCTTCCCATTTCGCTCACGTTCTGGCGAACGTAGCTACGAGAAAAAAAGCATCACTACGCGCTGCAGCCTGCCCCCGAATGGTGAGGCACATAGCGCCTGGCCCGTGGCTCATCCGAGGCCGAGGTCTCCTACATAGATTTCAGTCGAGTAGGGGAGGAGCTTGCGCTGCCTCCCCCCTCTTCAAACCGGACGGGCGGGTTTCCCGCATCCGGCTTACCCGCGATCGGTCAGCGGGGGGGCATGCGCAGGGCCGAGGGGGCGTTTCCATTTGAGAAGTAGCAGGCCGAGGGTCTGAAGAGACTCGTACACGGACTGGTCTTCCGGGTGGTGGAAATGCCGTTGGCGCAGGCGGTGCAGGTGATGACGGAGGCGGTCGTAGGCCCACTTGTTGACTTTGTGAAACGCGCGGGACGGGTAGCCGTGGCCGAAGTATTGGGACCAGCCTTGCAGGTACTGATTCAGTTCCCGCACTGTCTCGAATCGATTCAGGTTCCCGATCGGTTTCCAGCCCCATTTCGTCCCGGTCATGTCACGCAGTTTGTCGCGGAGTTTCGCGAGCGATTTTTCCGAGGGCACCACGTTCAGGTAACGTCGATCTCGACCATGTTGGTCGCGGTCGTACCTCAATGTGAACCCCAAGAAGTCGAGGCGGGCTCCGCTCTCATGGAGTCGGACCACCTGCGTCTTCGTTCGATTGATCGTCAATCGGAAGCGGCCTTCGAGTTGCGATTCGATCCAGGCGATCAGCTGCGGACTCATCCAGCGGGCGAGGACCACGAAGTCGTCCGCATAGCGCACGATCTTCGCTTTCGCCCAGTGAGCGGGACCATCGGAACGATGGAACGCCTTCTCGAACCGCCGCGGGCGGATGGTATCGGCACGGCAATCACTCTTGCGCGACCGCCTCACGAGCATCCCCGCGGCATTTCATCCGGCTGTGCCGGTGCAGGTACACGTTCGCCAGCAAAGGAGAGATGACTCCTCCTTGCGGCGTGCCCTGCATGGGCCGCGTCGTCGTCGTGCGGCCCTGGTCGTCGCGTTCGACGACCGCGCACTCCAGCCACATTCGAATGAGCTTCAGCACCTGCCGATCCGCCACGCGCATCTCCAGGCACTGCAGCAACTGGTCATGGGGAATCGTATCGAAGTATCCCTGCAAGTCCGCGTCGTACACTTCCTTCAGCCCCGATTGCAGGTGCTTCCGAATCGTGTCGATCGCTTGATGTGCATTCTTCCCCGGACGCCGCCATGGGCGGTGGATGCGGCGGGGGAGTTGTCTCAGATGAAGCCCTCTTGCGAAGCCAGCCCCCCAACCCTGCGGCCCCGCCGCCCCGAAGGAACTGTCCGGAAAGTCGGCCTCAAAGATCGGCTCCAGAATAGCAGCACCGCCATCTGCACAATGCGGTCGCGAACCGTCGCCCCTGTCATTTTGATTCGGCCCAACGGTCGCATCCGCCCGTCAGCTTTCGGAATGAGTACACGGCGAACCGGCTGCGGTCGGTAGGTCTTCGTGCGAAGCTCCTCGTGCAACTCGTCGAGCAACGCCCCCGCGCCCAGTCCATTCTCAATGTCCCGGCACGAGACGCCGTCCACTCCCGGAGCGCCATCGTTCTTCCGCACCAACTACCACGCAGCTGTCAATACATCGCGCCGATAGATCCGGTCGTACAACACGTAAAACCGAAACTTCGGCTCCTGCTGGGCCTTGTGGCCCAGCTTGCTCCGCAGTTCAGAGACCGCCACGGGCGGATGGTCAGGGGCCTTCTCCTGCATCAGGAACATGATGTCCAGAGACAGACCCGTGGCGATCCATCCGGTCCCACCGGTCAGCGGCAGCACGATCCCCGACTTCACCGCCAGAAAATCTGGAGGTGCAGACTCGGGTTTCGATGCCGACGTCTCTTCCGTAGTCGGACGTTTGTCCAAGCGGGTCTCCTCTCGTTGTCGCTCGCATGATCGCGGCAGGGGGCCTTCGCTCCACGAGGCCCCAAAAGAAGAACACGGACCAGCTTCAGCACTACTATGCCCCCCTCCGACTCCTGTCCCGGCCACAACACGGTTATGCATTCCCGCGCCACGTTGTCACTCCTCGCACCCACGAGGAATGGCACCGAAACAGGTCTCTCAGGTTCCCAGTTGTTCTGTCGACATCCGCCGTCTCCAATCACCCCGGGAAGCTCGCGAACAGGTGTCGGTTCGTGCGACTGTTCGCGATGCTGGCTTCACCCAATCTGGCAGGCTGGCCGCTTCCACTGGCGTCACGAGGCCGAATCCCGCGTCTGATGGAACAGGGGCACGCTTTCGCATTACGGCTGACGCCTTCGCTCCTTCAGGCTCCGAACGGCAAGTCACCCCGCCGCCCGCTGAAGTCACTACATGGGTCACGAACTTTTGCCATGATGAGTTCCTTTCAACTCACAAGAACAACCAGGCTTCGCCTGACGCACCAGATCACCACAGATCCAGAAGGGATGCGGGCGACCGATCGCGTGAACTCGCCGCAGCAGCCGGTTTCTAATCAGTGAAAATCTGTGCGATCTGTGTACCCCCTCATGGTTCTGCGACAGAGCATCAATACGCTGTGCGGCTGAGAAGGACTGGAACACTTCGGCATGGCTGTCGGGTTCGACGCGCAGTGTCGTAAAAGGACACTCCTCGCCCCAGCCGACAGCCTCTCACGGAGTACATGGCATACGGAGTGAGAGTCCATCGCCCGTTCCCTGGAACCTCTCGCCCACGACAGAGGATAGGTACACAGATTTCACAGAGAGTCCCAGCGCGGCGTAGCCGCAACCAATGGGAAGCCGTCAGCCAGAAAGCCACACCCGTCGAGCCGACCTCTCCACCCCGAAGGGATCGAC
>JAYTCW010000017.1:0-2746 GCA_043736295.1 Planctomycetota bacterium
CACATCACTCCTGAAAACTTCCGCAGATAAATTCTATGTCGACCATGCGGATCGGTCTACATCACTTTTGCTGCCGCCGCTGACTTTGTCGCCCGAGACCTGTGGACTTCCCCACGCTTCGTGGGCGCGGATGGGTTAGTTTGCTTCCCAGGATGCCCGCCCGCTGCGATGAAGGTTTTGACGAGAGTCGTGAACATGTCATTGACCTTAATAGTCGATGTCTGCAACGGAGTGACGTGTCACTATGCAGTTGGGCCACTGCCAGCCCTCTGCGTGATCGTTTCCAGAGAAGCTTCTTCAATCCGGATTCGCAACAGCTTCACGGAGTTCAAGAACACCAACACATCTGGACCCAAGTGCAGAATGGCTGCCTGAATGGGGCCGATCCATCCCAGTAAAGCCGCTGAGATTCCGCAGAGATGAACGACTCCGACGCCGACGAACAAGTTCTCTTGAATCGTCCGGTAGGCCCGTCGTGCGATCGCACGGGCTGTCACGATCTTCGCCAGATCGTCGGTCATCAAGGCAATATCAGCTGCTTCGAGAGCCGCTTGTGTGCCGCCACCGCCCATGGCGATTCCCACATCCGCGAGAGCCAGTGCGGGTGCGTCGTTGATACCGTCTCCAATCATGGCGACGCGATGTCCTTGCCCTTGGAGTTCAGCGATGGCAGAGACTTTATCCTCGGGCAGCAAGTCCGCGTGAACCTCATCCACACCCAACGCGGTGGCCACGGCCTGGGCTGTCGCAGCGTTATCGCCGGTCAGCATCACAATCCGCTTCACACCGGTCGCTTTTAATTTCGCCAGCGTCTCTCGTGCGCCCGGTCGCAAGGTGTCCGCGATGAACATGACACCCGCGAGTCGTCCATCCACCGCGATGTGGACCGGGGTTTCCGCACCCGACTCCACGGCATTGGCCAGCTCAATTCCATTCTCTCGCAACAGTGCCGGATTCCCGACCAGCACCGATTTCCCCTCAATGGTCGCCTTGGCCCCTCGGCCCCGCACTTGTTCGTAGACTTCCGGCTCCGGCACGGCGAGGTTCAACTGGGCTGCATAATTCACAACGGCCTTCGCGAGCGGATGTGCCGAGCGGCGGTCGGCAGCTGCGGCCAGCCGAACCAGCTCAGTTTCAGAATAGGCTGGATCGCGCGGCTCGACTCGGATGACTGCGGGGCGATTGGAGGTCAGTGTGCCTGTCTTGTCAAAGACCATGACATCGACTTTGGCGAGTGATTCCAAGTAGACGCCGCCTTTGACCAGAATGCCGCTGCGGGCGGCTCGCGCGATAGCGGCAATCATGACCAGCGGAGTCGCCAGACCCAACTCGGCGGGCGACGTGAAAATCATGAGGGTGACGATGGTTCTCACGTCGCGGGTGATGAAATACACCACTGCGAGAAAGACGAAGACAACTGGAATGAGCCATGCCGCGACCTTGTCGGCGAGTTTTTGCACCGGGGCTTGTTCGGCTTCGGCTCCTTCGACGAGCGCGATGATCCGGGCGAAGGTGGTATCGCCGCCGACCCTATCGGTGGCAATGTCCAAAGCGCCCGCTTGGACAACCGTACCCGCGAAGACGGCATCGCCCGTGTTCTTTTCTTTCGGCAGGCTCTCGCCCGTGATGGGCGCTTCGTCCACGGATGCGGAGCCACCTACAATTTTGCCATCGACGGGGATCTTCTCTCCGGCACGCACCAGCACAATGTCGCCCGGCTTTAACTCGGCGAGAGGTCGAGTCTGCTCACCATCCGCAGTACGCACCAGGGCGACCTGGGGAACCGAGCCAATCAGTGCCTTGATGGAAGCCCGCGCGCGGTCGGTGTTCAACTCCGCAATGAATTCCGCAATCAGGATGATGACCATCAGGACGGCACCTGCGACCGCCTCGCCGCCCAGCATGGCGACCAGTGTGGCGATGGTCACAAAAATCTCAGTCCCGATTTTGCGTTCGTGGATCAGGTCCAGGACTCCGGTCTTCAGGAGCGGATAGAGTCCGATGGCGACAGCGACCCACAGCACCTGGATCGGCACCCATTGCTGCCAGTAGAGCCACGCTATGAACCCCGTCAGCAGGATGCGACCGACTTCGATCCAACGCTCGCGCGTCATCAGCGCGGACAAGCTCGGTGCCGCATTGTCCGGGGGATTCGCTCCCCCCACTGTTCCTTCGACGGCCTGATTCATCTCTGTATGCTCCCAGACGCCTCAAGATTCTCGCGGTACGTGAAAACGCGGAAACTCAAAAGGATCATTAACAGTAGAGCGCCAAGTCTCGGAAAGCGGCTGGCCAGTTCGGAGACCAGCACAATGACGCCAGCCGAGAGGCACACCTTGAAGATCTTGGAAAGCATGGTGATCGACCGATTCTCTTGTTGTCTGCAATCCAATGGAAGCGGTCTTCGGCGAGCGGTCAGAGCAGTCTGATCGTTCGCCGAAGTGACCGAATTCCCAGCGTGGCGGGGCTGCCCCCGGACCACCGCCAACAAGTGCTGGCGGTGGTCAGTGCTCATCGTCGTCAGCGGAACTCGACCGGCTACTCTTTGAACTCTCCCTGCGAAGGCTTGCCATCGATCTCGCCGAGAACGGTTCCCTCGAAGTCAGCCACGTTGCCGATCCCGGGGTCAGTGCCGACGAATTTTGATGCCTTGCCGTCCTGTTCGTCCTTGGGCAGCAACGTGATGGTCATCGGCGCGACGACCGTTCCGTCAGCGGTCTTGGTTTCCTTGATCGACAGCGTGAAT
>JAYTCW010000018.1:0-4278 GCA_043736295.1 Planctomycetota bacterium
CCCAGCGTGGACATGACGCTCAGGTTCGAGAACGCCGTCGGTAGGTTCCTCTGCACCTCCCGCAGTCGGTTGTCCGAGCCGTTGATACCCATCGCACACGACTTCGGCCAAATCTGGAACACGTAGTAGTGCTGGATGTTCGGGTAGTCGGTCTTCCACCCGGCGGACATGGCGACGAAGAACTGGCGGTAAGTTTCGTAGCCGTACCCACCGGTCGGGCCATCGGCTCCCTGGTCGTTCTCGCCTTGATGCCACAGGACGGCACGCACGCCGTGGGTCAGCTTCGCCTCACGCACGCGCCACAGCAGCCGACCGTAGATGGTCGAGACATCGGTCGGGTCGGTTTCGCTGCGTTGATGCTGATCGATGCGCGATCCGCCGACGGCTCCATTGATGATGCAGATCGGGATCTTTTGGCTCTCGACCAGTCGTCTGCCGAGTTCCATGCCCCAGTAGCCGATCTCGCGCTGGCCCGCATCGCGGCTGCGAGCGACGGCGTTGCCCCAGAGTTTCTGTCGCGAGTTGTGGGGGTCGCCAGCTGTGCTGCCGAAGGTGCGAATCCAGTCGCTGGTGAAGGTCGGGTCTTCGGGGCCGATGTCAGTGGCGACGGCGTTGGATTGGCCATCAATGAGGTACACATCGCCGCACACGATGTTCGAGGCAGTGTGTAGAACCGTCTCCTGGTCGCCGGTCTTGGAGCCGAACTCGGTGCGGTACTTAATGAGGCCGGGTTTGAGTTTCACGGCGAGCGAATAGGTCTTCTCAGCGGTCAGCTTTCCGACCTCGGTGGCGTAGGGTTTGTCATCGGCGAAGACCCGCACGAAGACG
Source organism: Planctomycetota bacterium (assembly GCA_043736295.1). Taxonomy (GTDB): domain Bacteria; phylum Planctomycetota; class Planctomycetia; order Planctomycetales; family Planctomycetaceae; genus TH-plancto1. The sequence continues at coordinate 829 of JAYTCW010000018.1, forward strand.
GAGTCCGCACCTTCGGCGAGTGTCCCGGTGTAGGCCAGCGTGCCATGCTCTGTGTCGCGAGCGATGAACTGGTTGTCCTGCGGTTGCTCGTTCGCCGTCAGAGGCCGATTCACCCACGGCTCCTGGCTCGCGGGCGGTTCGGTGACGGCGATCAACACCGAATGAGTGATCTTCGCCCCGCCGTTGTCGATCGCGACCGAGACCTGCATCGGACCGCTTCCCTGCGCCCGCTGGAGGATCAGCTTCCCCGGCCCGATTTGTTGGATGACCGCGACACCCTCCACAGTCCAGGAGTAGTTCAACTCGCCCGCCCCGGCGGCCTGCATCTCCGGGAGGTTGACGATCTGCGGCACGACCTCGATCGTCTCGCGACCGTTCCATTCGGTCGGTGCAGAGAGGGCGAACACCGGCTCAGGAATCGCCTCCGCAATCGAAATCGGGATCTCGATGGTCTTCACGTTAGTCGGGTAGACGGCCTTGAATGTCAACGTGGGATAGGCTTCCAGCCTGTCACTTTTTCCCTCGGAGCCGACAGGCTGGAAGCCTGTCCCACGGGGCACTCGCCCCGCATTGAACGTGAACGAGAACCGGTCGGTCCCCACGACCGACTCTTGCCCCTCCCGCTTGAGAATCCAATACACCTTCTGCGCCCCACCCGCCTTGGCTGTGATCGTCGCGGACTCCCCCTCCTTCAAAGCCAGCCTCTCATTCGACACCGAGAATTCATTCCCCGGCTGCACCACCGGCCCAACCAGCGTTTGGTTCGGCTTCTGGTTCTCGTACTGGAGCTTGATCCACTCGGGCGACCGCGCGACCTTCGAGATTCGCACCTCATCCATGTCGCCCACGAAGTCGTAGTTGTGATACCACCCGCCCAGCCAGAGTCGCGCGGGAGTCTTGATGTTGAGCAGCGGCTTCGCAGCCCCGTCCAGTTTCCCGTTGATGTAGATGCGACCGTCCTCGCGGTCATAGGTATGGACGATGTGCATCCACTCGCCAAGCTTCAGCGCCCCGTCGCCGTTCACATCCGAGAAGTCGCTGTCGATGTGGAGGTGTGGCGGGCTGCGAAACTGCATACGGACCTTGCTGCCGCGACCTCCGCCTTCATTACCCCAGCCGAGAATGGTCGCGTTGGGCTGCTCGATACGGAACCATGCTTCAGTGCTGTGCGAGCTATCGGCTGAGGGGTAGTCGAGAATCATGTCTCCACAGAAGATCCCCTTCTGTCCGGGGAAGTGCCGGGCCACGCCGATCATGCCCGGTGTGGCGGTGGTCCCCGTGTCGTCGCTGGTAAGCGTGCCGACCTCGTCCTCGACGGTGTTGTGCATGTGCCAGACACTGACGTAGCTGTTGGTGTCGTTAAACACGGCCTTGCCGCTTGACTCACTGGCTGCATCGGCCTTTCCCCAGTGCAGGTGGATTTCTTGCCGCGAGTTGCCTGTGATTTTCGGCACCCGAACCCACACGCTGGCGACTCCCTGGGCGGTGTCCCATTCTTCGATCTGATACGACAGCAGCTCACCTGTACTGGAGGAGAACCGCAGGTCCGCTCCGTCCGCCATCGCCTGTCCGAAGTCAAAGAAGTCCTTGTGCAGGCGCACGAGTAATGGGAACCCCTCGATCATCGTCGAGCCGGGCAGGTCCGCCCCCTCCGGCGTCGTCAGCAGGACCAGCGATCCGCTGTGCTTCCAATCCCGATAATTCCCCGGTCCCGAACGTTCTTCACCCGCAATCGTTCCCGTCACAACCAGTGGCAGGAAGACAGCTCCCAGTACAGTCCAGAATTGCCGCTTCACGCCCACGAAATCATTCATGATCACGGGATGGTTCCGAGGAGTCAGTGAGTGGATTGATTCAGGGAGGAAGGCCAACGACTGTCCGCCCTCTGACGATGCGAAATCAGAGTAACTCTTTTTGATGCAAACACAACGATTCTCGGTGTTCAATCCCATTCCGGTGGAGCCGCCGATTTCTGCCGTAGAGTCTGCCTCGATTCTCCCCAGCGGTAACTCGCTGTAAACTCTGCTCGCGGAATGTCATCCCCTCTGTCGACGCATATCTCGAATGAAAGACACCCCATGAGTCAGAAGTTTAACGTCGCGATGGTCGGTCTTGGGTTCGGGGCGGAGTTCCTGCCCATTTACAAGGCCCACCCGCTGGCCAATGTGCAGGCTCTCTGCCAGCGCAACGAGGAGAAGCTCCACAAGGTCGGCGACCAGTTCGGCGTCGCCAGTCGCTACACCAAGTACGAGGATGTCCTGGCCGATCCGAAGGTCGACTTCGTCCACATCAACTCGCCGATTCCCGACCATGCGTGGATGAGCATGGAAGCCCTGAAGGCCGGCAAGCACGTTATGTGTACCGTCCCGATGGCGACCAACGTGGCCGACTGCGAGAAGATTTGCGATCTCGTCGCCAGCACCGGCAAGAAGTACATGATGGCCGAAACGGTCGTCTACTCCCGCGAGTTTCTGTTCATCAAGGAGATGTACGAAAAAGGCGAACTCGGCCAGATCCAGCACCTCGCAGCGTCCCACCCGCAAGACATGGACGGCTGGCCCGATTACTGGGAACGCATGATCCCCATGCACTACGCCACGCACGTCGTCAGCCCGGTTCTCGGCCTGATGAACAAGCGGGCCGAGTACGTCAGCTGCTTCGGCTCGGGGACGGTTCGCGAGGACATCCAGAAGAAGTCGGGCAACAAGTTCGCGGTGGAGAGCTGCCATATCAAGCTGAAGGACAGCGACCTGACCGCGCATGTGTGGCGGTGCCTGTACGATGTGGCCCGGCAGTACCGCGAGAGCTTCGATGTGTACGGCACGAAGAAGAGCTTCGAGTGGACGCTGGTCGAGCATGAGCCGCATGTCATCCACACTGCGAAGCGTCCCGAGCCCGAGATCGCCGAGAAGATCACCGTGCCCGACTACGCCCACCTGCTCCCCGAACCGATTCGCAAGTTTACCAAGCCCAGCGAGATCCACGACGCCGACCACCTGTCGTTCCTGCAAGGCGGCGGCCACGGCGGCTCGCACCCGCACCTGGTCAACGAGATGCTGAACTCCCTCGCCCAAAACCGCGACCCCTGGCCCAACGCGACGTTGTCCGCCAACTGGACCTGCGTCGGCATCCTGGCCCACGAGTCGGCCCTCAAGGGTGGGCAGATTGTGCATCTGCCGGAGTTCACTCTGAAGTAACAGAGAAATGTCGTCCAAGCGGGTGCCACTGCTGGATTGCCCAGCAGTGCCCCGCAGACTTTCGGTGCTGAAGAGTGGGTATGTGGTAAACCCCAAACTCCAGTGCATGCGGGGCTGGTCAGTGTCTGATCACTCACGCCGAGGGGAAAAAAAAGGGTTCATCCGACTATTTGGGGGGATGGCTTGTCAAACGCGGACATGCTGGTCATCACTGGGGTTGTGTTTAGTGGCACGACAGACCAGTGGGAGAGCG
>JAYTCW010000019.1:0-4754 GCA_043736295.1 Planctomycetota bacterium
TGAATCTGTCGCCTGCGGAGCCGGTGCCGTTGCTCGCGGAGCTGGAGACCGATTTCCAGTTCTCCGATCCGCGTCCGACCTACCTGCCTGCGCGGGTCACGGCCCACGGGGCGGGTTGGCGAGTCAGTCCGGTCGATTGGAAGGGGTCGTTCGACTTGAAGTCGACGGCCTCGTCGAACGCCTTGCTGGTGTTGCCAGCGGGACCGAATCAATGGACCGCAGGAGCCATGGTGGAAGTCATTCCCTACACGGGCCGGGAGTGAGGTTGCTACGTTCGCCAGAACGTAGGCTGCGGGAACTCGAGGCCAGACTTCCGAAGTCTCGGAAGACTTCGGAAGTCTGTTGGCCAGCGACAACGTCCAGTGCGTTCGCCCACCTTCTGGCGAAGGTGGCTACAAACAATATCCAAACACTCAGCGACTTGGGTTTCAAGGAAGGAACCTCGGATGTCCGTCTCACTTCAGGAGCCGTCGCGCGTGGCGCAGGACGAAGCCGCCCCAGAACGCTCTGAACAGCGCTTGATTGTTCAGGCGCTGATCGACCGGGCACGTTCCGCTCCAGTGCGGTCACGGGCGGCTTGGGCCCTCTGCCCCATCACCGCCGTACTGCTCTGGGGGAGCTTTACTCCGCTCGACTGGGGCTGGCTGGCGTGGTTGGCGCTGGTGCCGATGTTGTGCCTGGTCAGGTCGCCGCGCGCGATGCAGGGGAACCTGCTCGGAGCCTGGTTCGGTGGCGCGATCTGTTGGTTCGCGACTCTCCAGTGGATGCGGTTGGGCGATGCCACCATGTATCCCGCGTGGGGGGCGATGGCCCTGTATGTCTCGCTCTACTTCCCCGTGTTCTTGCTCGCGACTCGATCCGCTGTGCATCGACTGAAGCTGCCGCTGGTGGTGGCTGCTCCCGTCGTGTGGGTCGGCTTGGAGCTGGTGCGGGCTCATCTGATGACCGGGTTTGCGTGGTATCTGCTCGGGCATAGCCAGCACCGCTGGTCGGCCATTGTGCAGATCAGTGATCTGGTCGGCGGGTACGGCGTCAGCTTCCTGGTGATGATGGTCAATGCCTGTCTGGCGGGACTGGTTCCGCTGGAGTGGCTCAAGCGGTATCAAGCGATTCCCGCCGACCTGAACGCTGCTGAGACTGCGGGCGTCATCGGAACACCGCGAGGCCGCACATGGGCCATCGCCTCGACACTGGGACTGTTCGCCCTTTGCTGGGGTTACGGACTGATTCGTAGCCAGACCGAGTTCACCGCCGGGCCGCGCGTGGGACTGCTGCAAGGCAACTTCCCCAGCAGTGTTCAGCCGGAACAAGGGCTGGACGACGAGATCTTCCGGACCTACCGGACCCTCAATGGACTGGCTGTGCAGCATCAAGCCGAGCTGATCATCTGGCCGGAATCGATGATGCCCTACCAGATGCTCGAGGCCCCCGAGAGTTTCTCCGACGCGCAGCTGGCCTCACTCCATCCGCTGATCCCGACCCAGCGCTGGAAGGACCGGATGGTGCAAAAGGTGCTGACGAGCATGTCCGAAGAGTCGCGGGCCTCGCTGATCGTGGGGGCTGGAACCTATATCGGGACCGAGGGGCAGGAACACTCCCAGCACTTTAACTCCGCTGTCCTCATCCAACCGACCGGCATCCGTGGTCGATACGACAAGATCCACCGCGTCCCGTTCGGCGAGTACATCCCGCTCCGCGATCAGCTGCCGTGGTTGAAGTCATTCACTCCGTATGCCGAGGGATTCGGTCTGGACGCCGGGAACACCATCGGGGTTTTTCAGCACGACAACTACCGATTGCTGCCGCTGATTTGTTTTGAGGACACCGTGCCCCATCTGGTTCGGAATGCCGTCCAGGGAGCCCGCGCCGTCGCTCGCCCCGGGGCCGGAGATGTCGACTGCCTCGTGAACCTGACCAATGACGGCTGGTTCCACGGGTCGAGCGAGCATGACCAGCATCTCATCACTGCCAGCTTCCGCTGCATCGAGACTCGCGTCCCGATGGTCCGCGCGGTCAACACCGGTGTCTCGGCGATCATCGACGGCAACGGCCAGATTCGCGACCCCGACATTCTGGTCGATTACGACAAGATGAAATCCCGGCAGCCGAATGAGCGGACGACGCTGATCGATCCCGCCACGGGAAAACTCCCCAAGCTGTCGACCTTCGTGCAGGTGGGGTACATCCCGCTCGACCCGCGCGAGAGCCTGTATGTTCGTGGGGGCGACTGGTTCGCGATGCTCTGTCTGGGGACCACGCTGTTCGCCGTACTGTATGGAGCGTTTGTGGGCCGAGCCAGCCCGCCCGCTGGGATGCTGGCTCAAGGGTGATCGCCTGTTTGCAGTCACGTGGGATTCAGGCGAGCGGCCAACCCGCTTGCCCAAATGAGGGTCAGTGTGGGTTTCAAACTTTCCCACACATTTTTCGCATCTCGAAATTCGTCCGACTTTCTCCGTTCCCAATTGCACGCCGCGCACCAATCAAGCTACACTTATGAGTGAGGCCGTGCCGATGAGATGGAGTCAAGTCGCCCATTCTCCCCTCGCTTGAGTGACCTCCCACGCGGATACAGATGATGCTGACCATTCTGGGCAAACACCACACGTCTCGCAGCGGGTTCTGCGACGGCATCTCCCGGCGTGGGTTCCTCACCGTCGGCGGATTCGCTTTGGGTGGATTGGGGCTGTCGTCGGTGCTGCAGGCCGAGCCGACAAGTCGCTCGCACAAGGCGATCATCAACGTCTACCTGCCGGGCGGGCCGTCGCACATGGATATGTGGGACTTGAAGCCGGATGCCCCGCGCGAAGTCCGGGGCGAGTTCAACCCGATTCAGACCAATGTCCCCGGCATCGAGATTTGCGAGCTGTTCCCGAAGATCGCGCAGATGATGGACAAGTTCGTCCTCGTGCGCGGGCTGTCCGATTCGGACGGGGCACATCATGCGTATCAGTGCATGACAGGTCGCAAAATGGGCGACCGCCAGCCGCCGGGCGGGTGGCCGTCTGCCGGAGCGTGGGTCTCTCAGCAACTCGGGCCGGTGAGTCCGGCGATCCCTTCGCACATTGGATTGATGTACCCGGTCGGACCGTGGGGGCAACCCGGTGATGGCGGGTTCGTCGGTGTCTCGCACGCCCCGTTCAACGTTCTGGGTCGCACCGCGCGCAGCTCCAACGAAGGTATGGTCTTGAAAGGGGTCACGCTGGAGCAGTTGCAAGACCGCGTGAAGCTGCGCGGGGCGCTCGATTCGCTCAAGAAGGGGTTCGACACGCACGGCACCATGGAGAGCGTCGATGTCTCGGTGCAGAAGGCGATGGGGATATTGACCAGTTCCAAGCTGGCCGATGCCCTCGACCTGTCCAAGGAAGACCCGCAGGTGGTGGCCCGCTACGGCAAGAGCGACGAGATGTTCCAACGTGACGGAGCTCCGCAGATGGTCGAGAACTTCTGCGTCGCCCGCCGCCTCGTGGAGGCCGGGGCCAGGTTCGTCTCGATGAACTACAGCCGCTGGGACTGGCACGGCGGCGACGGGATGAACTTCATCAAGTCCCGCGAAGAGTTCCCCAAGCTCGATCAGGCTCTGGCGACGCTCGTCACCGACCTGCACGAACGCGGCCTCGACCGCGATGTCTCGGTCGTCATGTGGGGCGAGTTCGGCCGCACTCCCCGCATCAACAATATGAACAGCCGCGACCACTGGCCACAGGCGAACTGTGCCGTGATGGCGGGCGGCGGCATGCGCACCGGCCAGGTCGTGGGCCGCACCAACCGCAACGGCGAACACCCGATCGACCGCCCCGTGAAGTTCCAGGAGGTCTTCGCAACTCTGTATAAGAATGCGGGCATCGATGTCGAAAACGTCCGCGTCTTCGATCAGGCTGGCACTCCGCAATACTTGGTCGAGCAAGATGCCAAGCCGATGCGCGAGCTGGTGTGAGGCGATTCAATGAGATGAGGTTGTCATGCTTCGATCGGCAAGAGTGTGGATATTCCTCTTGCTTTGCATTCTCGGCTTGGCTGGCGTGAATGGCTATTTCTGGTGGCAGTCCGCAGTCGTCGCAAAGGTTCCGAAAAATCTTCGTCCCAATCACGGTTACCTACAATCGACACTCGAACCGACGATTGCGCCACGCGACTTAAAATTCGAGAACGATGCGATTCGGGAGAAATTCCTGAAAGCAGATTCCGCAGCCCGACAAATGGCGAGGCTAGGCTGGTCATGGATCAGGCTTGTGGCTGGATCAATTCCAGTCTGCTACCTGACGTGTGTCATCGACTCGGCAGAGTCTACGTATGCGAATGAACTTTTGAAGCGATCCGCTGCCGTCAATCCCTCTTGTTCATGCGTCACCCAGACATCCAAAGCGATGTCGGGGCCACCCGCGATTTCCATCACAACTACCACAGCTTAGACAGGCCGGGCTTGACGTAAAATGTGGACTGTTGCTTGAAGCCGAGGTCGTCCTGGTATTCATCGAGCCATGCCTCTCCATTCGGGCGGATACGTAGATACCGCGTCGTGTGCGTCGCAGCCTGAAAGGATACTCCGTCCTTATCCGCGAGTCCGGGCGTCTTAATCCAGGTCGCGTGCTGTTTCCAGACTTGGCTGTCCTGTGCATCTGCTAGTCTGATTCGATAGTTTGAGTGATCAATGAATGCCCAGGGCCTCCGCATCTAAATCGGACGGTCCAATTGTTGCAGTGTCCAGTCAACCGTCAAGGGCCTGTTTGGAAATGGGCCGCAGTGTGAGGACTTCC
>JAYTCW010000020.1:0-21620 GCA_043736295.1 Planctomycetota bacterium
AGCCTACAAAAAACGCCCCAAACACAACCACTTCAAAACCCGAAAACCCCCTCGCGATCCCCCAGAGGCAAATGTAAAGTAAGTGCCATTGGGCTGACGCCTTGCCGCTCACGGAAGTGGACATCGAAACCGCCCTGATCCCGCTTCCCCGCTATTCCCTCCTCGCCCACCGCCCCGGCGATCCCGCCAACTCCGCCGGGCGCGTCCACCGCGTGATGCAGCTGATCACCCGCGAACAGCTGCCGCCCGAGCAGCAGCGGGCGACACTGCTGGCGATGTTGGCGGTCGTAAACGGATACGTTGAAGGAAATCCGGGTGACATCGGGACTTGGCCGAAGCTGGAACCGCTGCGACCGCACTGGGCGACGTTGATCGAACATGCGGACCGGGCGGAGATCGCTGAACCCACGTCACGCTTGATGAACGAGTTGGGACAACTGCTGATAGCCAAGGCTTCGTACAAAGAGGCCGAACCCCTGATGCGGCGGGCTCTGGTCATTGACGAGCAGTCGTTCGGGACCGACCACCACTACGTCGCCATCCGCCTCAACAACCTGGCTGCGCTGCTGCTGGCCGCGAACCGGCTGGGGGAGGCCGAACCGCTGATGCGGCGGGCTCTGGCGATTGACGAGCAGTCGTTCGGGACCGACCACCCCGAAGTCGCCATCACCCTCAACAACCTGGCGCAGCTGCTGCAGGCCACGAACCGGCTGGGGGAGGCCGAACCGCTGATGCGGCGGGCGCTGGCGATTGATGAGCAGTCGTTCGGGACCGACCACTCCAGCGTCGCCATCGACTTCAACAACCTGGCACAGCTGCTGCAGGCCACGAACCGGCTGGGGGAGGCCGAACCGCTGATGGCCCGCGTCGTGATTATCTTTGAGAAGTCGCTCGGAGAGAACCATCCGAATGTGGCCACCGCCCTCAACAACCTAGCTGCGCTGCTGCAGGACACGAACCGGCTGGGGGAGGCCGAACCGCTAATGCGGCGGGCTCTGGCGATCTTTGTGAACAGCCTGGGTGCTGACCATCCGTCGAGCCTGACGGTGGCGAAGAACTATCGGCGGTTGTTGGATGAGATGCACTCCGCGAGTTAGCAGTCGTCAGACAATCACCTGCCGGGAGTGTCGTCTTTCGCTCCGCGAAAGAACTCCCTTTCGCGGAGCGAAAGGCGACACCGCCAGAATCAGCTTTTTCTCGTAGTCCCACGTATTGGTCGTCCGGCCTGTGGGAGAGGCTTCCAGCCTGTCTTTAAACTGAATTGACAGATTGGAAGCCTGCCCCACGGTCATCTCTCTTTGACCGCTCGCCTTAAAATAACTTGCGACTATCGATCAACAGTGTCACCGGGCCGTCGTTGACCAGCGACACCTGCATGTCGGCTTGGAATCTACCGGTTTCGACGGGGATGCCGTAGGCTCGCACTTCGGCGATAAATTCCTGGTAGAGCTGGTTTGCGAGTTCCAGGGGGGCGGCGGCCACGAAGCTGGGGCGGCGGCCCTGGCGACAATCGCCGAGGAGCGTGAACTGACTGACAGCCAGTACCGAGCCGCCCACGTCAGACAATGAACGGTTCATCTTACCCGCCTCGTCCTCAAACACTCGCAGGCCGACAATCTTGGCAGCTGTGGTGATGGCATCCTCGCGCTGGTCGTCGACGGCCACTCCCAGCAGGACGAGGAAGCCGTGACCGATGCGGCCGATCACTTCTCCGTCTACGGTGACTTCGGCACGGGTGACTCGCTGGACGACTGCTCTCATGAAATTCCCCGCGATGTGAACAGACTGCCAGCCCCGAACGTCAGGAGATATAGCGGTTCCCCGTGGGCTGGTCGACTCAACGGAACGGTCTATTATCGGGGATCGTGTCTGTTGAAGTGTCCGAGGGGATGGCGATGCGCTCAATGCTTGTGGTGGTGTGTGTGTGGTTCAACGGAGCGGCTCTCATGGGGGCGGAACCGGCGACCTGGACTCAGTGGCGCGGGCCGCATCGGGACGGGACGATCACCGCTCCAGCGTGGCCCTCGAAACTCGATGAAGCCACTTTGAAGCCGAAGTGGCAGGTCGAGTTGCAACCGAGCTACTCCGGACCAATAGTGACTCAGGACAAGGTCTTTACGACCGAAACTCGCGACCGGAAAGACGAGTACGTCTCGGCCTATGACCGGGCGACGGGAAACAAACTCTGGGAGGTCGGCTGGCCGGGAGCGATGAGCGTCCCGTTCTTCGCTAAAGAGAATGGCAGCTGGATACGATCGACCCCGGCTTATGACGGGGAGTCTCTCTATGTCGCCGGGATTCGGGACGTGCTGGTGTGCTTGGACGCCAAGACGGGAAGCGTGACGTGGAAGGTCGACTTCGTGGAGACGCTGAAGTCCGAACTGCCCGCGTTTGGGATGGTCTGTTCGCCGCTGGTGATCGGTGAGCATGTGTATGTGCAAGTGGGGTCCAGCTTCGTCAAGCTGAATAAGAAAACCGGTGATATCGTCTGGAAGAGTTTGAAGGACGACGGCGGCATGATGGGGAGTGCGTTCTCGTCGCCGATGCCCGCGACGATTCGCGGTGTGCCCCAGCTGTTGGTGCAGACGCGGACACGGCTGGCCGGGGTCGATCCGGAGTCGGGGGCCGAATTGTGGGGGCAGGAGATCGAGGCCTTCCGAGGGATGAACATTCTGACCCCGGTGGTCTTTAACGACCAGGTGTTTACGTCGGCCTATGGCGGCAAGTCGCACATGTTCTCCCTGACCCAGGAGGCGACGAAGTGGGCCGCTCAAGAGGCGTGGCAAACCAAGCAACAAGGGTACATGTCGACTCCGGTAGTGGTCGAAGGGCATGCGTACATGCACCTCAAGAACCAGCGGTTCATGTGCCTGGACCTCAAGACCGGCGAAGAGAAGTGGACGACCAAGCCGTATGGCAAGTATTGGAGTCTGGTCGCCAATGGGAAACAGATTCTGGCCCTGGATGAGACGGGCATGCTGCGCTTGATCGAGGCCAATCCTAAAGAATTCACACTACTCGAAGAGCGCGAGGTGTCGAGCGAATCCTCGTGGGCTCACCTCGCTGTGTGCGATTCAGATATCTGCATTCGCAGTCTTCGCCAGCTGACGTTACTGCGCTGGGGGAATGAGGCCGGGAAGTAGACCGTGGCAGTTCGTTCAATTCCGGGAAAATGGTTGAGATTAAGTTCAGAGCGGCAGAACCCGCTGGGAACACGGCTGGATCATCTTCAAACAGCCCGTCGCGGTTGACAGGAATACACAGTCAGGAGATACAACCATCGATTCCGTGGGGCATGTGTAATGCGTACTCGTTGCGGACCGTCTGGACTCGTTAGAGCAGCTGACCGATGCGAAACACATTCCCCCTGACTCTGGTGCTGGTGGTTCTCGCTTGGTCGATCCTCCCCGCTCCGGTCGCAGCTCAAGAGTACCTGCCGCTGGAAACGTTCGAGGGTGGCACCGACCGTGTCGACTCGGTAATCAATGCCCCCGACCCTTCGGACCACGCGGGGCTACTCGGCAAGGTGTTCATGCAGCAGCGCTATTTGCAACTGCCAGTTGAAGAGCCAGGGATTCGGCAGATTGACAAGACTCTGCAAGGGTTCGACACGTTCGTGAATCTACCAGCGGTGACTCTCGATTTGCCGATTCCACTCGATTTCGATGTCTTCTTTGGCTACACGAATGTGGGTCTGAAAGGGGCCATCAGTAGTGGTCCGCCCTTGAATATCAGAGCCAGTCTGAACGCGAAGGCGGAAGTTTTCTCGGTGGGGACCACGATCTATCCGACATGGAGTGAACGGTGGCGTCCCTTCGTCCAAGTCGGTGCAGAGTTTGGCCGATCCGATGTCGATGTTTCGATCATCAGTCCTTTGGGAGGGTTCGCCGATAGTTTTGTCGAACACGACACGAGCCTGCTCCTCAATGTGGGATTCGAGGTCGACTTGCTGGACTTTCTCGGATACCGCATGACCTTGCTGTCCGAGACGAGCGACCGCTTCGGGGATTCGATCTTATTGCATGAGCTGATCCTCTGGCCGCATGAGCGAATTTTCATCCGTGGAGGAGTCGGGACAGCACTGGAGAGTGATCGGCCAGGATTCGCGATCGGTGGCGGGTTGGCGTTTTAGCGAGAGAGTCCTGCGAACGCTCAGAATGAGAATCCGCGAACGCAAATCGTGATATTGCTTACCCTCTCTCTGACGGAATACTGTGAACTGACGACGGAAAACCGACGTCGTGAGAAACAGTGTGTGCCGTGGGATGTGAGTCAGATCGCTTCTCTTCATCAGAACGTTTAGGTATCGTCGTAACCAGTGGACTGCTGGCTGTTTCAAGGCGAAACACCAGTCACCAAGGGAGGGGGCTGACCCCGGGCGGGATGCCCGGAACCTCTTTGGAAAGTCAAACGCCAGCGAGATGATTGAGGGTGACAGCATGACTCAGGAAGAGATCCTCTTCGACGCGGAAGAGCGGATGGAAAAAGCCGCCAGCGTCTTCAAGGGCCAGTTGCAGGGATTGCGAACAGGACGAGCCACGCCCGGTCTGGTCGACTCGGTCCGCGTCCTCTATTACGGGTCGCCGACGCCGCTCAAGCAGATGGCCAACATCAGTTGCCCCGAGCCGCAACAGATCGTCATTCGACCATTCGATGCCGGACAGCTGGGCGAAATCGTGAAGGCGATTCAGGCGAGCGACGCGGGCATGGCCCCGATCAATGATGGCAAGCTGATCCGCATCAATGTCCCCCCGCTGTCGACGGAACGCCGCAAGGAAATGGCTCATCGCATTGGCAAACTGGCGGAGGAGTCCCGCGTCGCCATCCGCAACGTCCGCCGCGATGCCAACAAGCATGCGGACCAGGTCGAGAAGGACAAGCTGATGACCGAGGACGAGTGCAAGGCCTGCAAGGAAGACATTCAGAACCTCACGAAGAAGTATGAGGGCGAAGTGAACAGCTCGGCCTCGTCCAAAGAAGTCGAGATCATGCAGGACTGATTCCGTAGCCACGTTCGCCAGAACGTGGGGGACTTTCGCTGGTGAGCGTCGTATCATATGGAAGCCCACGTTCTGGCGAACGTGGCTACGACATCCCCCCCCTCGGCAGGAGAAATTCCCTTGAAGCGGTTGGCAGAGACTCGCCGAGTCCTTCGAATGGGATTATTGAGTTTGGCGCTGTGGTCGCTGGGCGTGCTAGTGGCCTGCGCTCAGGCTCCTGTCCCCGAACAAGTGCCGCCTGCTGGCGCGGCGGGTGCTGCGGCTCCCGTAGCGGGGCCTGCCGTGGCTGCGGTCGCGAGCGCGGGCCGATGGGCTCCAGATCCGATGGGCTTTACGCGAGGGAATCGCTCCCCACTTCAGTTGGGATTCTACTTCAGTTGGATCAAGTTCATCCCAGTCTTTCTGTTGCTCTTCGCGTGGACGAATTACTGCAATTGGGTGAATGAAGATAGCAAGGGGCTGCGGGTTCGGCCGGAATACTGGAATACGCTGATGCTGGCGGGTGGAGTGGCCGGTTTCCTGGCTTCGGTGACGGTTCCGTTGGCCTTCGGGGGTCTCGGGGTGGCACTGATGACGGTGGGTTTTCCCCTCGGGATGTATGTCTCGGAGAGGAATCAAGTGGTGCCGGAGTCGGCCCGCGTGATGACCAAGAAGCACATTCAGCACTGGACCCGCAAGCAACTTTCCAAGATTGGCATCCACCTCGGGACTCGTGAAGAAGTCGAAAAGGCGTCCGGTCCGCCGATCGTCTTCGTGGGCAAGACCAGCACTGGCAAGCGGGACGACAAGACCTCGCGCGCGGTTGAGCAGTCCAAAGGTTATGTCGCCGCCCGAGAACTGGTGTACGACAGCATCATGCGGCGTTGCACCGACATCCATTTGGAGCCGAAGGAAGACGAACTGTCGGTCCGCCTGCGTATTGACGGGGTGATGTACCCGACCGAGCCGTTCGATCGCGCCGTGGGCGATGCCATCGTCAACATCTTCAAAGTGCTCAGCGCGATGGACATCACCGAACGCCGCCGCCCGCAGGACGGCTCATTCGGAGCAATCGTCGAGGCCCGCGAGATCGACTTCCGCGTCGCCACCCAGGGGACGCGCTTCGGCGAGAAGATGTCGCTGCGTATCCTCGATCAGTCGAACTCGGTGAAGTCCCTCGAAAACCTCGGCATGCGGAAGCAGATGCAGGAGTCGATCGAGAAGATCATCCGCCAGCCACACGGTCTGTTCCTCAGCTGTGGCCCCACGGGAGCGGGTAAGTCGACGACGCTCTACACCGCACTGAATTCGCTGGACTCGAGCGAGTTGAACATCATCACGATCGAAGACCCGGTCGAATATAAAATGGAAAGCGTGAACCAGATCGAGATCAACACGAAGGCGGGCCAGACGTTCGGCGGCTCGCTGCGGAGTGTCCTGCGACAAGACCCCGACGTAGTGATGATCGGGGAAATCCGCGACGAGGAAACGGCCAAGGTCTGTTGCCAGGCGGCCAACACCGGCCACATGGTGTTCTCGACGATCCATGCCAACGACTCGATCACGGCGCTGTTCCGGTTGATCGACTTGGGGGTCGAGCCGTTCATGCTCTCCTCGTCGATCTCGGCCATTCTCGCGCAGAGGCTGGGGCGCAAGCTCTGCCCGCATTGCAAGGAAGCCTACAAGCCGAATCCGGAGTTCCTGAAGCAGGCGGGGCTGTCTGCCGAGAAGGTCAAGGAACTCTATCGGGCCAAGGAGAACAAAGGGGCAAACCGGTGTACACATTGCAGCGGCATGGGGTACATGGGCCGCATCGGGGTGTTCGAATTGCTGGTCGTCAATGACCGGATGCGCGAGATGATTCGCGAGACGGAGGCGATGTCCGCCATTAAGGCCGAAGCCCGCAAGACGGGGATGCTGACGATGATGGAAGAGGGTGTCCGGCTGGTGGTACGCGGCGTCACCTCGGTCGAAGAAATCGTGCGGGTGGTGAAGTAACCATGATTGATCTCGTTCTGATTCTGATCTTCGCGGGCGTCACTTGGGCCGTGGCGGGAGAGGGGCCGTATGGTGCCGCCTTGGTCCTCATCAGTATCGTGCTGTCCGGTCTGCTGGCGATGAACCTGTTTGAACTCGCAGCTGAGATGATGCAGAACATCCTAGATACCTACGAGTGGCAACATCGCTGGGACATCATCACTTTCCTCGGTCTGTTCTCTCTGAGTGTGTGGGGCATGAGGGAAGCGACCGAGCGTATCATGCCCACCACCTTGGAAGTGGCTGGGCTGATGTATGAGTCGCGCTGGCTGCTGGGAGCGGGGGCCGGTTATGCAATGGTGGCGATCTTGCTGACGGCGATGCACGTGGCGCCGCTGGGACGGGAGTTCATCGGGTTCCGCCCGGAGCGAAGTAACGTGTTTGATGCTGTGGCCCCTGATCGACAGTGGCTCGGCTTCACGCAGTATATGAGCG
Source organism: Planctomycetota bacterium (assembly GCA_043736295.1). Taxonomy (GTDB): domain Bacteria; phylum Planctomycetota; class Planctomycetia; order Planctomycetales; family Planctomycetaceae; genus TH-plancto1. The sequence continues at coordinate 7,452 of JAYTCW010000020.1, forward strand.
AGCGGGTGATGCGAGCAGGAGCCAACGGGCCGATTTTCGACGGAGCCTCGTTCCCTCGCATTCCTGAAGATCCGGCGACCGTGCAGGTCTGGTCCTCATTCCCGATTCGCTATGCCCAACGGCGCGAGCTGTACTCCGGCTCGGATGCGGGCGCAGCTGGTCCCCCGGCGACCTCCGGCCCTCCGACATCCGGCCCGCCCCCCACGGTCGCGCCCGGAACGAGCGGCGGCTCCGGCTTCTGACGCGAAGCAGGTTGAGAGATGAGGGTTGAGCGTTGAGGGACAAGTCGCCATTCCTTATTCTCCTCACCTCACTCCCGATTCCCTTCATTGGACACCTCACATGCTCGCTCACAACGTCTTCTTCACTCTCGAAGATGCTTCTCCTGCCAAGATCACAGCCCTCGTGGACGCCTGCCAGAAGTATTTGAAGGTGCATCCCGGCGTGGTCTTCTTCGCGGCAGGAACAGTTGGAAACGAGTTCGCCCGTCCGGTCAACGACCGCATGTATCATGTCGCGTTACATGTCGTGTTCACCGACAAAGCGGCACACGATTTATATCAGGTTGCCCCGGATCACTTGACCTTCATTGAGGCGAACAAAGGCAACTGGCGGAACGTACGGGTGTTCGACTCTTGGGTCAGTTAGCGCCTGGTCGACGCTCACAATCGGGGATCGCCTCCTGCGGGAAGGCGAGTCTCCTGCCGAGCCGCTTTGGGGGATAAACGTCGTCTCTGGCTCGCGGCTCAGCAGGAGCTTCGCCCTCCCAGAGGGGCCTAGCTCAACCTCTCACTGAGCCTGGACAAGATGCTGACCACGATCCGCACCTGGTGTCGCCTCTCAATAAGCGGTACTCCCTGCACTTCGGGAATAACTGACACGGACGATAGATTCAAAAGCACCGGACTTTCCCCGCTAAATAGGAGCCGACAGGTCGGGAATGTTGAATAAACAGGACATCTCAGCGATGTCCTCACGGCATGGCCTAGGGTTGAGAGTTGTCGGGCCCGACGACATCCCCCTGAGTCACCATGCAAAGCAAATCCCGCTTTCTCCTGATGCTGTTAATCGCCCAGGCCGCCTGTCTCGCAGCCGGTCTGGTGGTCCACACGCGCCAGCAAATGGTGCTGGCCCAGTCTGCGGCATCGGGCGTTGAGACCACACAGGATTCCATCGTCCTGGGTGCAAACATCTTCATCTGGACCATCGGGCTGCAGGCGGCTGTGGCTTGGATCCTGATCGGGCGGTTATTGGGTCGTCATCAGGTTCAGGAAGTCCAGTCGCGCGACGAGGTGTACCAGCGTGCCCAAGAAGTCATTCGCACCCGCGATGGGGTGATCTTCGGTTTAGCAAAGCTGGCCGAGTCTCGCGACCCCGAAACGGGACACCACCTCGAACGCATCGCAGCCTACTCGACACGTCTCTCCTCAGCGATTCGCCGACACCCGAAATACCGGGACTCCGTTTCGGTGTCGTTTGTTCAGTCGATCGGGATTAACTCCGCCCTGCACGATATCGGCAAAGTCGGCATTCCGGATCATGTGCTGCTCAAACCGGGTCCGCTCAGTGAGGATGAACTCACCATCATGCGGACCCATGCGAGGATTGGTGCCGACTGCATCGAGCAAATCCAACGCAGGCTCGGAGAATCGACCTTCCTGTACCAGGCCCGCGAGATCGCGCTTTACCATCACGAACGCTGGGACGGCACGGGATACCCCTTCGGCATCCATAGCGAAGAGATTCCACTCTCAGCCCGAATCGTCATGATCGCTGATGTGTACGACGCGTTGACCAGTCGTCGCGTTTACAAAGATCCGTACTCACACGCCGTGTCGATCGAGAAAATCCGCCAAGGCTCCGGTCGCCATTTCGACCCCGCGTTGGTCGACATCTTCCTGTCGATCGCACCGCAATTCGAAGAGATCGCCATCTCGCTCCGCGCCCCGGACGAGGAAGGTCCGCTCTGCGGAAACCCCCTCGATGATCGTTCCGAAGACCTCATCTCCGAAGAGACCGGAAACCTGATCGAATCCTTGACGGGCAATCACGCCACACGCACCACCCCACTCACTCCCACTGTCATCAACCACGCAGGGTAATCATGACCTCAGCCAAATGGACGAAGTTTTCCGAATACTGTCGCGAGCACTTTCTGGAGGTCTTCCTCACAGCGATCGTGCTGGGATGTTCGAGCCTGCTCACCTCTCTGCCAGCGGCCAAGGTGGCGGTGCTGAACCTGTATTTCCTTCCGATCGTGCTGGCCGGGTTCTTCCTCGGACGGTATCGTGCGGGGGCCTTGGCGTTGCTCTCGGCGATCACTGCTGGGATGCTGATCTCGGGGGATATTCAAGGGTTTGCCTCATCGAGTTCGCCGGTGATCGTCAGTCTCACCATCACGGTCTGGGCCGCGATCCTTGGACTAACCGCGATCGTCGTGGGCACACTCAAGGATGATCTGGTCGACAAAGCCGCCGAAGCTCGCGAAGCCCAGGTGGGCGTCGTGGAACTACTCTCTCGCTACCTGCAAAGCGTCAATCCCCAGTTGGAACACCGTTCGCAACGGGTGGCACGTCTGTGCGAACAAGTCGCTCACAAGTTGCGATTGGAGCCTCGCGAAATCGACAACATCCGCGTCGCAGCTGTGCTGGCTGATATGGAGAACGTGGAGATTACGGCTCGCATTGTGAAGCGAGCCGTGGGGGAACTCAAGACATCGGGCGATCAACAGCGGACGGTCTCGGGACCAGAGCTGGTGCGGTCGCTGGGCGAAGTGCTGTCGGGGGCCTTCCCGCTGGTCGCGCCCTCGGTCTCCCACATGAACGTGTGCGACACCGCCCCCTTTGGCAGCCGGGTCATTCAGGTGGTCCGCGCTTATTGCCGAACTCAGGAAGAAACCGGTGACGCGCCCGAGTATGTCATCGCCGAACTGATGACCGATGTCGGAGCAACCTACCACCCCGCCGTGCTGCACGCCCTGTCCGAGGTTGTCGGTGCCACGGCGGCTGCGGAAGATCGCCGTGGTCGTTCTTTGGAAGTCGTCCGGCGGTAGTGTCAGTAAATGTAGCACGCGAAAGCCCAGGGGGTTGCAACCCCCTGGGCTTTACTCATGGCGACAACCCCTTGAGCATCTCCAGTGCCTTGGCCTCAAACAGTTCCTGCCACTCCGGAGCCACTAGAGTATCGCAGTCCTCTTGCGCGGCACCGGGATTGCGAAGTTGCTCGGCGGTCGGGGCGTAGTAGATGTAGCCGTTGGTGTAGCCTGCGATGAAGGTGTTTTCGTGTGGGTTGGCTTGCTTCAGATTCAAACCAATCTCCACGGTGAGTTCGCCAGGAAACGTCAACATGTGGAAGTCGCCCACTCGCAGACCGACCAACTCGACATCGAGCGTCCGCTTTCCCGCTGCGACGTTTTGAGCCTGGTGCATTTCCAGCAGGCGAATGTTGGTCTGCACGCGAGTGATCTCTTCCATCGTGTAGATGTTGGTTAGATATGCGGCCATGTTCCGCTGGTTCTCGGCATCGAGGCGGTCGTAGTCGGTGCGGCCCAACTGGCGGTCATTGAGATAGCGATGCGAGTAGTACGACGGGAAGTCCTTCGACAGGCCGTGCCCGACGGCCAATGGGAGGAACGTCTTCAGGTTCTGGCTCGTCCCGCCGAGCGATGTGACCAGCCGCTCCCGTTCGGCTTTCAGGAGGTCGATTCGCTCGGCAAAGTCGGCTCGCGGGAGCTCGATCGTTTCACTAACGATCTTGAGGTTAGTCGCTTCGGCCGTTTGAATCTTCTTCGCCCCGCGCATCGCACTGATCCCGAGTAGACTGCCGAGAGTCTCAGCATTGCGAGGGTGCGAGACATCCTTATACAGCACCGGATTGATGTCACCGCCGCAGCCTTGGATGAACAGAGCTGTGGTGTTCGGACCGAAGCTGTCTTCGATGACCTCGGACGCGAAGCCCGAGAGATCCGCTGTGTTGCCGCCGCTGGGGACTTGCTGAATCGGGTGGACGGCGAAGTTGTAGACGACTGCCAGCGTGGTGCCATCCAGCCGGTCGAGCCGCAGGATGCCGATCTCGGGATCGATCGGCCCGACCTCGGCGACCTGGTCATCGGGGGGGAGCGAGTAGGCATGCCGCACATCCGCCGTCTTGCCGCTCTTGAGCTTCAAGCGTCGGTTCTCCGAGACGCGGTCCTCGCGCCCGGTGCCGACGCCGACTCGCACGGGTTCGAGTTTGGCATACGCCTCCTTGACACATTGCACGGTCCGCTGGTCGATCTCCTGACAAACCTTCGCATGGCAATGACTGGTGTTGACGAGCAAGTTGCTCGGCGGAATGCCCAGATCCCTCAACAACGGCCCGCGAATCTTCTCCATGAAGTCATTCGGAATCGTCCCGATCATGCCAATCGACACCGCGTCGATCGTGATAATGACAGCTGTGGTCTGGTCATGCTGGAGGACTAACGCCTTCACATACGGCGGGTCGTTGACCGGGCCCGCGTCGAGGTCGGTGATCTCGATGCAGGCCGCCCCGGCGCGGAGCGGGGCGGCCTGAATCGAAGTCGCTAGAAGCAGCACAAGTCCTGCTATCGCGATCAGAGGATATGCTCTCTCAATGGGATATCGTCGTCGGTCTTGTGTCATCGGTCGCAACTCCAGATCCAGGGTTGAGCTTTCATAAGATTATTGACTGAGGACATCGCTTGTGTAAGGAACTTGCAGTTCTGGCCAGCATTCTGTCGGTGACTTTGCAGCGATCAGACCATCGAGAAAGCCCGCACTCGCAATGAATAACAAAACCGCTCCAAAAAGGAGTGGAGCACCTACCAGAATGATCGCACCTTCATGGACCGGGTTGGCTTCCATGATGTTCATCCAGACACAGATCAATGCCACCAAGGAGAAGATTGCCGCACCCGTCATGGCGAGGATAGTAATACACCCGCAGCTGTTGACGCTCGCAGCTGTTGGAGGCCACTCTCGCCGAATTGCAGCCTCGTAATTGGTCGATTCCACCCACAATTTCAAACGGCTTCTCCACGCAATCCAGACCGCAAGAAGAGTGGCCAGGCAACACCCACACATGCCACCCACAGTGAACAGCCCAAACACGATACCGAAGGTCTCAGCATCCCATCCCGCCGGTGGTCCAAAGTCCTCGATCAGACCCGAGAGCAATCCCCCTATCACGAAAGCTGCGAAATAGGTCTTTCCCATCGCGGATGCCAAATGCATGAGACCGAGTGCGCGACCTCGGAGACGTTGTGGATCGACCCACCATAGATAGACTCCGGCATACGCGTCCTTCCAACCGAATCTCGTTGACATCACGAAAGCCGAAATCATCGAACTTGCGGTCAGTTCAAAGACAAGCCATGCCGCCAGTCCGAACAGCGGCCAGCCCCAGGTGCTGAAGAATGTACGACTTGTGCTGGGGGATGAATCGTCGTGATCTGAGTCTTCCTCGGGCCAGTCGATGTTCTGATTACGCTGTTCGGCCATCATGGATGTCCTTCATCAGTTGCGACTCACAGGACTGGGTTCTATTGATTCTGACCTGAGCCGACAAGGCGTGGCCGTTCCACTCTTTCTTCGCCGCGAAGCGGTGGCCGCGGATAGCCGTGGGCGCAGCCCACGGATGAGAGATCTCGCGTAGTCAGCAGCCGCGAATGCGGCGACCGAGATCTGCGATGGCGGTGCGTCTGGGTACTCGCGTGAGTTCACCTCATTGCAACAATTTGTGTGCGATCGACCCAGTCTGGCGATCACCCGGCGACACATCTCGGTCGCCGCTCTCGCGGCTGAGGCACATCTGTCGCTTCATTCCGTGGGCTGCACCCACGGCTATATGCGGCCACCGCTTCGCGGCGAAGAGTGAGATTTACTCCGTTTTACGAACTCGCCAGTCGCACAGCTGTCTCAATGGCCGAGATCATGCCACTGGGGTCGGCCTTTCCGGTCCAGGCGATGTCATAGGCGGTGCCCTGGCTGGGGCTGGTGCGGATGATGGGAAGGCCGAGGGTCACGTTCACGGCGCGGTGGAAGCCGATCAGCTTGAGGGCGATGTGACCTTGGTCGTGATACATCGCCACGACGCCGTTGAAGGCTCCCTCGACGGCGGATTTGATGAGGGTATCGGCGGGTCGCGGGCCGACGACATTGATACCCAACCGGCAGGCTTCGGCGACAGCTGGGGCGATGACGCGGGCTTCTTCGTCGCCGAAGAGACCGTCCTCTCCAGCGTGTGGGTTGAGGGCACAGACGCCGATCCGGGAGGGCTCGCCGAGCTGCTTCAAAAATCGATCGATGAGTTGGATCGTCTCGCGAACTCGCTCCGTCGTCAGCAATCGCGGGACACTGGCAATCGATGTATGCAGTGTGGCATGGGCGATCGACAGCGAGTGTCCACGCGCGAGTGGCTCACCCGGCGGCAGGTAGAGCATCATCGCCACCTCGGGTACTCGGCACTCCGCAGCCAGGATTTCCGTGTGTCCGGGAAAGTGGATCCCCGCCCGGTGCAGGCCGAGCTTGCTCAGCGGTGCGGTAACGATGGCATCGATCTGCTCTGAGAGCGCGGATCGCGTGGCGGCCACTAACCAGTCATAGGCGGCGCGCCCCGCCCGCGCGTCGGCCACTCCGATCGGCACCTCATGAACGGCGACACTCGCCGGGTTCCAAACCACCAGCCGACCTTCGCGGCACCAGTCGTCACCGATCTCCTCCACCGCCACGACATCCCAGCGGGTCGACAACAGCAACAGCGCTCGTCGGACGATGAGGGGACACCCGACGATGACGGTTCGCCAGTCCTGGTGCGGCAGCAGTTCGACCAGGCTGTGGACGACCACCTCGGGACCGACGCCCGCGACATCACCGAGTGTGAGTGCGAGTCGCGGGGGGACGATCTGAGTGGGTGACTTCGACATCTGGTGACACTTCCCTTGATCCCCGGTCCATGTCCTACGGAACCCCCAGCGAGCGGGCGGGCGTCAGCCCCCCGTGCCAGAGCGACGCGACCGAACGAGACACGGTCCATTCGACCCCAGTTCGCGGAGCAGCACGGCGGACTCACGTCCGCCGCTCGCTATCGAGAACTTGGCCTCACCCATTGATCATGCCCCCTCACTCCGGCCCTCTCCCCCACAGTGGAGTCCAGTCTGAAAGCCGCATCGAGTGTGGGGGAGAGGGAGCAGATTTTACGAACGTCCCTCACTGAGGTGTACTCACGCGTAGCACTCCAACTCCCCGAGGGGCTTCCCCAGCAGGTCTTTCGGCGAGAGCGTCGGCTCGCCAGTCAGTGGCCACTGCACGCCGACGGTCGGGTCGTTCCAGATCAGCGAACGTTCATGCTGAGGAGCGTACAGGTCCGTACACTTGTACTCCACATCAGCGATGTCCGACAGCACGCAGAACCCGTGCGCGAACCCGATCGGCACGAACAGCGCGCGATGGTTCTCCTCGGACAGTTCGACCCCGACCCACTTCCCCAAGGTCGGCGAACTGCGACGGACATCGACAGCGACATCGAAGATCGCCCCCCGCAGGCAGCGCACGAGCTTGCCTTGCGGTTGCGTCAGCTGAAAGTGCAGCCCGCGCAGGACATTCTTCTGCGACCGCGAGATGTTGTCCTGCATCCAAACCGAGGGCAAACCCGCAGTTGCGAAACTGTCCGCGCGGAACGCCTCGAAGAAGAATCCGCGTGAGTCGCCGAACACTTTGGGTTCGACGATGACGACTTCCGGGAGTGCGGTCGGGATGACGTTCATTCATGGAATTCCGTGGACTCGACTCAAACAAAGCCCAAGGGTTGCAACCCCTGGACTTTACGATGGAATGACATGTCACTTCAGCAGCTCACCGACCGGCTTTCCATTCGTGGTGAGAACCTGAATCTCATGCGCCCGGTGAGGGCCGGTGTATGTCCAGACGACCTTCTTCTCGGGAGTGACTTCAAACACCTTGATCGCGCCTTGCGAAGCATAGCTGCAAATCACCGTGTTGCCATTGGGGAGTCGCTGCCCGCCGCAGGGGTCGGCGAAGGGCTTTAGATCGGGGAAGTCGGCGTTGCTGATCTGCCAGACGACCTTGCCTTCAGCATCGAACTCGACCGTCTTGTTTCCGTGGGTTAAGTTCACCAGCACCCGCCCGTTGGCCAGTTGAATCGCCGTGAAGGGCCAGTTCTCCGCAGCTCGTCCGCCCAACTCCTCAAGGTCAGTCTTGATCGAGCGGACCACCTCGCCGGATGGCTTGTACTCCTTCACCTGAAACGCCAGCAGATGCGGGACAAGGTAATTGCCACTCGTCAGCTTGCGGGCCATACGAGTCTGCATGTGGGCGTTGTCGGTCTCGGGTTGCAGCGGACATTCGACTCCGATCGTACCGTCCGCGTTGATCTCCAACAGTCGAGGCTTCGGGCCCAGCTCCGTAATCAGCGTACGTCCGCTGTCGAGCCGCACAGCTGTGCCGATCTCCTTGTTGTCGCCCGACAGTTTGTAGGCGAAGATGACTTTCTTCTCGGGAGTGAACTCTTTGACCTCGTCCGACCAGGCGATGAGGATGTTGCCGCCGGGGAGGACATACCCGTCCCGCGCGCCCGCTTTCCCCGAGTTCCATTGCTCGGTGTTGTCCTCGGCGATGATGCCGGTGAACGAGGGACCGGCGACGAAGAAGGAGTGCTTGATCTCCTCGGCGGAGATCGCCGTGCAGAAACAAAGAAGGCCGAGTAACGAGCCGATTCGCGACATAGTGAGGTGTTCCCTGGGTGGAGTCTGCATCGTGTGATTTTGCAGTCTAGCGATCTCGGTTCGTTCGATCACTGCCGCGAGGGTGGTGTCGAGCATGGCGATCAGTGAGCAGAAGTCTGACGACTTCTGCGACATCACAATCACCAATTTTCCACTGGACCGCTGGGCACTGGCACATGCAGTTCGGGGAGCAGGCCATCGCGGCTCATGCCTTTGGGGCCAGCTGCGGAGATTTTGGCGAGGACGGTTTCCATCTCCTCGGGAGTGCAGGCGTCCTGGTACTCGTTACGGAGGTCGGACGAGACGCGCATGGCCTTCAGATACCAGTGGGCCATCTTGCGAAACAGCCGGATGCCACGGTCGGTGCCTTGCTGGTCCTCGAAGTACGCGAACTGCTTGCGGAGCAGCTGCAATCGGTCATCAAACGATCCGGGAGGCGAGCATTGACCGGTGGCTTCCCACTCGACGAGTTGCCGGAAGATCCACGGGTTGGCGAGTGCCCCGCGTCCGATGGAGATGGCGTGGCAGCCGGTGACCTCGAACATGCGGGCGGCATCGGCGATCGTGCGGATGTCGCCGTTACCGACGACGGGGATGCGCTGGACGGCCTCGACGACTTGCCGAATGCCATCCAGGTTCACAACCCCGGTGAACCCCTGCGCCCGTGTGCGGCCATGGATGGCGATGGCTGCGACGCCAATCTGTTCGAACTCGCGGGCGAACTGCGGCGCGGTGATTTGGGTGTCGTCCCAGCCGAGTCGCATCTTCACGGTGACCGGGACGCGAACGGCCTCGACGACTGTCTGCACTAGATGATTCGTGGCATCGGCCTTGCACATCATCGCGGACCCGCCGCCGCTCGCTGTGATGCGGGCGACCGGGCACCCCATGTTGATGTCGATCGAATCGACGCCGTACTCCTGCAAGTACTGCGCAGCGTCCCTCATCATCAACGGGTCGCCGCCGAAGATCTGCACCGAGAACGGCCGGTCCTCGGGACACGTCTCAATCAGCTGCAACGACTTCCAGCTGCGCTGCATGAGGGCGCGAGCGCTCACGAGATCGGTTGTCCCCAGTCCGACTCCCCCCAGTTCGCGGCAAACCCGGCGAAAGGAGAGGTTCGTATACCCCGCGAGTGGCGAGATCAGATAGCGTGACGGGAGACGGAGCGACCCGTAATAGATCGGTCCGGGGTGAGGCAGTGTGGGCGGAACGGTGGGAGTCATTCCGGCATTGTCCCGTGGAGGGGCTCTTCGTTCAACGTCGTGCGGTCGAGGTCGTACCAGTTGTGTGCATCTCCCTCGTCAGAGCTTGTCCCTCTGCCCCCTCTCCCCACTGGCGACGCGACCTTCGGAGAGGAGATGACCGTGGGGAGAGGGCCGGGGTGAGGGGCTTACGGTGTCCGCCTGGCCCCCTCACCCCAGCCCTCTCCCCCGCAATGGAGTCTGTTCCGAAAGCAGTACCGATTGCGGGGGAGAGGGGGCAGGAGTTAGCGGCACCGACGTTTGGGACGCACACACGAACCAGTTAACGGATGCCGCCCAATCGCGATTGTGAAGACTGCGGAATCACACGGGGACAAGTGCGGTGTCGCCACGGAAATCGACCGGTGATCCGTCACAACTCGTTTGCAAACCTGAAACATCCGAGTTGACAAGTCCATCCTCGACCGCGAAAGTGCGGTCATGTCCTACCGCACTTTCGCGGTCGAATACCTGTTAGCCGCTAAAAAGACCGAGCCATGGAAACGATTTCAAAATGCCCAGTGTGTGGGTCCGAACGGCTCTTACACGGGACGATGCACGACTCGTCGTTTCGGATTCCAAATCGCGTTTTCAGGCTCCTTCATTGGGACTCGGACATACCGTTTGTGCTTCTGCCCTCCAATGACGCGACGGCATGCCTAGACTGCGGCACGATTGTCACACGAGCGGACCCTTTGGATTTGCAGAAGACTGCCGCGAGATGGATGAGCGATGACGCTAAGAAACGAGCTTTGGGATTGGAGTGAGCGGCTAACAAACTGGCTGCACCGAACGCCGGGATTGCGCTGCGGTTTCATTCTGAACGTCATTGGCCCGGCGTCGGTGAGCCGGAGCGTTACACAACAACGAAACTCAGCTGACGCCGCCCCGCTCGCCGGTTGATCTACCGGCGGGCTTTGGCGGCTTCTTCCGCGATGATTTGCAGCCCCTCGCGGACGGTCTTCTCGGGCTGGGCGAAGTTGAGACGCAGGCATTCGCGACTGTGCGGCCAGTCCCCGTCTGGACCGGACTCGTCGAGGCCGAAGAAGAAGTATTCGCCGGGGACGATCAGCACCTTGCGAGCTTTGAGCCGCTCGTACAGTTCGCGGGTCGGGATGTTCAAATCTCGCAGCCAGAGCCAGTGGAAGAACGCCCCCTCGCTGGCGTGCATGGCCCAATCCACGTGGTGAGCGGCGAACGCTGCGGTAGCCATCGCAGCTGCGGCTTGGCTCTTCTGCTGGTAGAACGGACGCAGGATGGTGGGCCCGATTTGCAGAATGCGACCGCTCTCGATCAGCGGCAGCACCAGTTGCTGCCCGACGTTGCCATTGGCGAGTCCGGTGATGGCGGTCATCGCGGCGACGGCGCTGGCGATCACGGGGGGGGCGATCACGATTCCGGTGCGTGTTCCGGGCAGTCCGAGCTTGGAGAGACTCAAGGTCAAGATCAGGTGCGGAGCCCAGAACGGTTCCGCGGGGACGAAGATCACACCGGGGAACGGAGCCCCGTAAGCGTTGTCGAGAATCAACGGGATGTCGTGTGCCGCAGCGAGTGCGGAGAGACGCTGCACCTCCTCATCGGTGAGGACGTTGCCGGTCGGATTAGTCGGTCGCGAGACCGCGATGGCCCCCACGTCATGGCGCTCCAGTGCCGCTTCGACCGCCGTGAAATCGATACGGTACTTGAAGACCCGCGCGGCTTCACCCTGGGGCCAGGAGATCGTCGGGCGACAGGCGACGAACAGCCCCTCTTCGATTCCCTGATCGGCGTACCCAATGTATTCCGGGCAGAGCGGCAGCAGTATCTTCCGCTGCCGACCATCGGTGAATCGCCCCGCCAGCAGATTGAAGATCTGAAAGAACGCCGTCTGACCCCCGGTCGTGATCGCCAGGTTCTCCGGCCCGATGTCCCAGCCGAACTTCTCTTTCAAGAGTTTGGCCAGCGAGGCCAGAAAACGCGGGTTCCCCTGCGGCGGATCGTAGTTGCCCAGCATCCGGTCGAATGCCGTTCCCTCATCGAGCAGAGCCTGCATCCGCACCCGCCAGATGGCCTGCATCGCGGGCACCGCAGCCGGGTTACCTCCCCCCAGCATCCGCATGTCCGGCTCGACGGTCATCGCCCGACCGAGATCATCCATCAGTTCGAGGATGCCACTGCGAGCGGTGAGTTTCTGCCCCACGGCAGAGAAGGGAAAAGGCAAATCGGGAAGTGACATAGCGCTGCTGCAAGAGTAGGAACTCGACAGGCCCCCGTGAGAATGGCTCACGACCGGTCCTCGTCAGTCTCCCGCTTATATACCGATTCGGCTACATCCCGCCAAGGACAGGCTTCCGCTGCGGAATTGCGTCGAGCTTGACGTTCTTTCTCATCCAATAAAAAGTCGCGACTCCGACAGCTGTGGCCAGTCCCAACATGACCAACCAGATTCCGAGCCTGCTTTGGTCGGGAGCTTGTCGGAGTGTTGAGGTGGCGGTCCCGGCTAAGTCACGGATTTCCCGGTCTTGATCGTCCTTGCTGATTCGCATCAGGGTGGGGATGTAGTCTTTTCCCGAAGTGCCGGAACGTGAGACGGCAAGGATCGCTTCTCGCCTGACGGAGGGGTCGCGGTCATTCAAAAGATTTCCCAAGGCATCGAGAGCCTTTGACGAACTTCCGTTCAGTCCGCTCAAGCTCCGAGTCGCATGGAGTCGGACATCGCGCTGTGGATCGCGGAGTGCATCAATCCACAGCGTCTCTAACTGGGCTGTCAGTCCGGTTTCGGTCTTGCGGGTCAAGTTCCACAAGAGCGAACCGATGAGCGAGAGCAGGAGGATCAACTGTGTGATGGTATCTTTCCGTGATCGCTTGTAGGGAGCGACCTCTCCATCCCACAAGTCGGTTCGCATGACAGGCGGCTGTGCCGCAGGGACTGCCGCGCCTTCCAGCAACAATCGCTTGGGGTCAATTTTGACGGTGATGGCGTTGGTGATCCCTCGCAATTCTCGGGCGACTTCGGCGGCCGATTGCGGTCGTTGAGCGGGTTCCTTCGACATCAACTTGACGATCAGCCGGTCGAGTCCGGGAGGACAGTCGAGGATGATCTGGGAGACTCTGGGGATTTCCGACCGACAGTGCATGTGCATTGTCTGAGCGGGGGATTCCCCCACGAAGGGGGGCTTCCCAGTGAGCAGTTCGTAGAACACACACCCGAGGGCGTACAGGTCGGTCTGAGGCGACAGCTCGCCACCTCGAATCTGTTCCGGGGCCATGTAGAGCAGTGTGCCAGCGGTCTTGCCCGCAGCAGTGATGCGGCGCGAGGCTGATACGCTGGCGAGGCCAAAGTCGCTCAGCTTGAGCTGTTTGTCATTCCCGATCAAGAAGTTGCTGGGCTTGATGTCGCGATGGACGACACCACTCTTGTGCGAGCATTCCAAGCCAGCGCACATTTGCAGTCCATAGGCGACCACACGCTCCATCGACAGCTTTCCCCGCCGTTGCAGTTCGTCTTCTAGGCTGCCGCCTTCGACGAGTTCCATCGCGTAAAAGCGTTGCTTGTCTTCGCTGACTCCTCCGAAGCACCGCACAATATTGGGGTGCTTGAGATTCTTGAGGACTTCCAGTTCTCGCTCGAAGCGGGCCAGGGCCACTTTATCGGTGACATCTGCTGGGAGCATCTTCAGAGCGACTTCGCGGTTGTTCACCACGTAGCGGGCGCGATACACCACCCCCATTCCGCCTTCACCGATTTGTTCAATCAGTTCAAACGGCCAGATCCAGCGAGTGGCAACAGGAGTGGTCTTGGGGGCGGCCATGAATTGTGTCGGGACTCAAAGGCTGAGTAGGTCGTCGCGCTGAGGAATTCCAGAGTGCATGTCACTCGCCAGAAGCCTAGATGCCACAGCGGGCTGTGGCGGGTGAAATTCGGCAACACCACACACGACCTGCCCGGCCCGGCGAGGTCGAAGCGATAGCGCGGGTTATGCGGCGGCAACCGGAGTAATCCTCACCTTCGGCAGGAGCCGAACAACTCACTCACTCGTCATTCATTTCACCGGAAACCGAGTTGCAGAGCAAGAGAAATCGGGCAGGGGAGATTGAGCGGGGAGAGCTAGACCGATTGGCTGGCTTCTCATCTCTCATCTCTCATCTCTCATCTCTCATCTCTCATCTCTCATCTCTCATCTCTCATCCCTCATCCCTCAT
>JAYTCW010000021.1:0-15392 GCA_043736295.1 Planctomycetota bacterium
CCGCATGGGGTCGAGCAGTGTAAAACCACCGCCACCCCGTGTCAACGATCACAGGTCTGTTTTTTCAAACATCACTGACATCGTTATCCACGATGGAGACATCCGGAATCGAACCGGAAACCTCCTGCTTGCAAAGCAGGCGCTCTGCCAATTGAGCTATGCCCCCGCAACCGTTGTGCTCAAGACACCCGCACCAGCAAGCTGCATCGCGTGTTTTGAGTGAATCTTCTGTTCGTCGAGTGGGCGTACGTGGATTCGAACCACGGACCTCAGCTTTATCAGAGCTGCGCTCTAACCAACTGAGCTACACGCCCGACGCCTGTATCCGCCGTGGTTAGCGGCGGGGCAGAAAGGTTAGCCAGTCTGCTCCCCGTTCGGCAAGTGTTCCTAGCGAGAATCTTTGAATCGTGCTTTTCCCTTGTCGATCTACACGTTGATTTTGGAGTTTCCACTGTTCGGCTGGACTGCGACATCCCTTGTCGGGACATTCCCTACGGAGTCAGCGGACGAGCGATGAGCCCTTTTTTGAAGAGCGTTCGGATGAATCCACATAATGCGAGCGGTCAGACTTCGGAAGACTGGCGGGTAGGCTGTCACTGGCCGCCCGCTTATTGACATTTCCTGACTGTCGTCGAAGTCGCGTGGGCCTTCGCTTCTCGTTCTCCATGCGAGATACCGGTCTCGCGTGGGCTCAAGCCCACGCTACGGGGACTTTTTGAAGGACACTTCGTCATGGGAATAGGCTTCTCTCCTTCCCTGTGAGGCGAAGACGACAGGCTGGAAGCCTATCCCACGGGTCAGGCGGTCCTGGCCATTCGCCGATTTTACCTCACGCATCCCGTTATAAAAAGTTGCTGCCCCTCGCCAGAGAGCGGGTACGCGAGCCAATTCGCCCACGTTCTGGCGAACGTGGCTACGATCGTATGTCCGCACTCGTGGGGCCGGTCCCCCCTCTTGCTCAGAATTTCCCACGAAATGAATAGATCGCTCCTGATTTGTTGCATTTCCACGAACAGCTGGTTACGTTGTTCGGTCCTATCACGTCTCGATCACCATTCGATGAATCACACACCGGTCAGGCAAGGTTTTGCCATTGATCGATCATTTCACAGGACTGACGACGATGCAACGTTGGCTGGTTGGGAGTTGTTTTCTGCTGTTCGGCTGCGGCTTGATCAACAGCATGATGGTTAACCCGGTCCGTGCTCAGGAAGCGGCAGCCCCGGCTGCTGAGGCAGCTGCTGCTCCGGTGGCGGGAGCGGCCGACAAGCCCGCTGCGGCCAGCGAGCACAGGGAGATATCCGGTTGGGAAACCCTGATGTGGATCATTGTCACATCCGGCTGGATCGGCCTCTTTTTGTTGATCTTGTCGATTTATTTCCTGGCGACATCCGGGCGACTATTCACCGAACTGGTGCCGGGCAAGGTCATGCCTCCGCAGGTCGTGGATCAATGTAATGCAGCACTGGAGAAGCGAGACCTGAAAGGGCTGTACGCAGTGGTGAAGGAGGACGGGTCGGAGTATTCCCGGTTGATGCGAGCGGGGATTGCTGAACTTCCCTCGGGGATCTCCGAGGCTCGCGGGGCGATGGAGCGGACCTTTGAGGTGATTCACTCGGAAGGTGAGCGAAAGATTTCGATGCTGGCGGTGCTGGGCACGCTCGGCCCGATGATCGGTCTGCTGGGTACACTCAAAGGGATGATCGGTGCGTTCAGCGAAATCGCCATGAGCGAAGGAACCGTCCTGAAGGCGAACAAGGTGGCCGGTGAAATTTCGGAAGCCCTGCTGTTGACCTTTGAGGGCGTGTTGCTGTCGGTGCCCGCCATTTTCCTGCACGCGATCTTCCGCAACAAGATCAGCGCCCTGAATGATGAGGCCTTCACCAAAGCGGAGGAACTGGTCACCAAGGTGGCCAGCATGGCCAAACGTCCTGCGGCGACGGCTCCTCCCGCCGCCACACCTCCGTCCGCCTAATTGAGACTTTGCGTTTCCCGTCCGGGACCGTTTTCCGCGATTACCCACTGAGGCATTGTCATGTCCGGAGCGCAAGCCGAAGGGGAGGCCGACCTCACCCCGATTCTTGACATGGTCTTCCAGTTGATCACCTTCTTCATGCTGGTGATGAACTTCAAGGCGGCGGCGTTTGACATGACCCTCAAGCTGCCGGTTGTGGGGTCGGCGATGCCGATTGACACGAAGGGACAGGAGGAGTTGTTGATCCTGAACCTCTCCCCCACGGGCGATCTGACCGTGTATGGGGAAAAGGTCGACCTGGTCCGCTACATCGCCGAAGAGGCCCGAGTCAGCCGAATGGCGGCCAAGGGCAAAGGAATGGACCTGAAGGACGGCGATGAGCTGCCGACAATGATCGTGATTCGCTCGGACGAATCGTCGCGGTTCAAGGATCTATACCACGTCATCAAATCGTGCCAGGAGCACGGCTACCGTAAGTTCGCCCTTAAAGCCAAGCAATCGGAGTAGATCCCATGAAACGTCGTCACGGGAAATCCAGCGAAGTGAAGCTCAACCTGGCCGCCATGCTCGACATGGCGTTTCAGCTGCTGGCGTTCTTCGTGTTGACGTTTAAGCCCGACCCGGTGGAGGGTCAGATCATGCTGCGATTGCCGCCTCCCGAGGCGGTGATGGACCCCCAAGCGAAAGCGAAGGCGGGCCAGGACAAGAACAACACGAACCCCGTGGAAGGGATCGAGTCGCTGATCATCACGATCGCCTCGAATGGCAGCGGCAGCATTGAGACGATTCTGGTGGGCGACGGCGAAGTCGGAAGGGATGTCCGAGTTTTGGACATGAAGCTGAAGAATCTGCTCAAGGATCCCGATTTGCTGTTCAAGCAGGTGATTCTGCAAGTCGGCTCCAAGCTGCGCTATGATGAATTGATGAAGGTGATCGATGTCTGCACCAAGCAAAAACTCCCCGATGGTTCCCAGCTGAGCAAGCTCAGCTTCGTGGAACTTCCGGAAGGAGCGGCAGGAGCGCCGTAACATGCCACCCACTCCCAGTAGATCGACTGGTTTTTTCAGCACCCGCGAGCTGTTGCGGCTGAGCTCGGCGATCTTCTTGCTCGGCATTGTGGGCCTGCTGTATGTGCAGGCGAAGAAGTCGTCTTCGTGGCGAACGATTGCCTCGGAACAGGCTGCGGAGGACGCTGCGGCGAAGCCGGTGGTTCCGCTGGGTACTCCGTGGAAGGAGCTGGTGGTTGAGCATCCCGGCCATCTGGATGAGGAGGAGATTGACGCCCTCCAGGAAGAGATGCAGGCGATTGGCGACATGACTCCCCTAGCGGCCGAGGAGATGCCCGCTTATTGGCGGATGGTGAAGTGGGCGTACTCGAAACCAGGTGAGGAACTGCGAAAGCTCGCCCGCACGGATTTGCAGTTCACTCATTTGTTTCAGGCCCCGGACAAGCACCGCGGAGCACTGGTCGATGTGAAGCTGCACGTGCGACTGATGCGGCAGAATGAGGCTGCGGAGAACTCGGCCCAAGTGAAGCGTGTTTATGAGGCGTGGGGACCGTCCGATGAGTCGCAGACATTCCCGTACTGTGTGGTGTTTGTCGACGTTCCACCGGGGATTGAGATCAAGGGGTCTTGCTTCCTGGACGCCCGCTTTGTGGGGTTCTTCCATAAGAAGATGTGGTACATGGACGCGATGGGAGTCGAGCGGACCGCCCCGCTGCTGATTGGACGCATGCTCTATGACGAGACAGCTGCCAAGCAAAACCAACCGGATGAGGGGCTGAACGTCCGCTGGATCATTGGGATTGTGGTCTCGCTGGTGGGGTTGGTCCTGCTGGTGCAGTGGTGGGCGCGCGTGAAGCCCCCGACCCAGCGCATGCCGATGATTGATGAGGCCACCGTGGATTCGTTCTTGGAAGACATTGAGGCGGGCCATCCTCCGAGACCACCGCAAAACCACACGGATTCCAGACGTACGGATTGACTTCACCGCATTTACAGGTGACAATTCAGTGATCATAAGGTTCATCACCAGCGTTCTGCTTGGAGATTATTCGGATGTCCGCACCCGCTTCATCAGCATCCAGTCCTGTCGCCAACACGTTCCTCGAATCCACCAAAGAATGGGCCAAGGTCCAGGCCAAGTGGTGGGGCATGGCGATTCTGTTCCATGTCCTCGCGTTAGGGGCTGTGGGGCTGTTGGCAGGCACCATCGCCGTGGTCACGAACATCGGGGAAGTGCCGCTGTTTGAATCGGTGATGGACACGGCGATTCCGGAGTCCGACCTGACTCAGTTTGAGATCAAGGACACTCCGCTGGAAGTCACGGAGTTGACGACCGAATCGCTAATGATGACCGAGGCCCCGGTGGTCTCCCAGGATGCTCAGTTCAACGACAACTCGTCCGAGTTTTCGGAGTCAGGCGGCGGGATTGCGACGGCTTCGGAGAATGACTTCGGCGGGCTGGGCGGATTCTCAGTGGCTGAAGGGCCAGGAGCTGCCGGTGATGGCGGGATCGGCTATGGCAAGGGGACTGGCAAGAACGCCGGTCGAGGCGGCGCGGGAGAGGGGTTCGGCGGACGCGGGTCGGGCTCGCGGGAAGCGATGGTCGGAACCGGCGGCACCAAGGGGACCGAGCGAGCGGTGGGCGGCGGATTGAACTGGCTGGCCCGGCATCAGAACCCGGACGGTTCGTGGAGCTTCAAACACGACCCGAAGCAGTGCAAAGACACCAGCTGCACCTGTTCTGGAGAAAGCCCCTCCAATGCCGGGGCGACGGCGTTTGCCTTGCTGCCTTACTTGGCGGCTGGCCAGACTCACAAATCAAAGGGGCCGTACCAGAAGACGATTGCCGACGGGATCGAGTACATGGGGCGAACTGCCAAGCCGGATGGCAACCTGCAAGCGGGTTCGCCGTCGATGTACGCCCAGGGAGTGGCGACGATCGTTTTGTGCGAAGCGTATGGGATGTCCAAGGATGCACGTTTGAAGGCTCCCGCCCAAAAGGCAGTGGAGTACATTTGCCGGGCTCAGCATCCAGAACTGGGCGGCTGGCACTACTACCTGCCCGGGAGCCCGGTGACTCCCGGCGACCTGTCCGTCGTGGGCTGGCAGCTGATGGCTCTGAAGAGTGCCAAGATGGCCGGGCTGGAAGTCCCTCCGATCGTACTGGAGAAGGCGGCGAAGTACCTGAAGTCCGTGTCGAAGGGCGAAAAGGGCGGACTGAGTTCATACATGGTGGAATCGGGTCCCGCCCCGGCGATGACTGCTGTGGGCCTGCTGAGCAAGCAGTTTTTGGGTGCGAAGCGGAGCGACCCGGCGATGGCGGAAGGTATGAAATACATGATGGCCAACATGCCCGGCGCCGGAGCCAGGAACTCGTACTACTTCTACTATGCCACACAGGTGATGCACAACCTACCGGGCCCGGAGTGGGATGAATGGAACCGTGCCACACGGAAGTACCTGATCCAGACCCAGGAAAAGAAGGGTTGTGCGGCGGGGAGTTGGAACCCGGAACTGCCGACGAAGGACGCGTGGGCCGACCAGGGGGGGCGTCTGCTGATTACCTCGGTGAACACGCTCAATCTAGAGGTCTACTACCGGTTCCTGCCGCTCTATAAGCTCGACAAGACGGGCGAGAAGGAAGACGACATGCCGAAGCCGACGTTCGACATCAAGGAAAAGTAAGCCCAAGGTTGGTGGCTTCACTGTTGGTTGATTTTCCGAGAGGGGATGGCCGCCAGAAACTCAAGAAACGCAAAAGGGGAGCCTCTTCCTTTTGCGTTTCTTGAGCTTCTGGCGGCTACAGTTTAATGAGTGATCGGCAGCAGCAGCACTCATCGGTCGAGCAGCGATGCGCAAGTTGCAGATCACTCGATTGACCGACTTGGTGAGAGTTCACAGTTGCCTATCGTCCACGTCCCACGGTCTGACCGGAGTCATTCGGATGTCCAAGCCACCTGTCTTGTTGACGAAGCCCTTCGCGGCGCGAGTTCTTGGCCCTGCTCAGTCATGGGTCCGGGTGCAGGCGAAGTGGTGGGGCCTGGCGATTCTGTTTCATGTGCTGGGGCTCGGACTGGTGGGGCTATTGGCCGGGACCGTGGCCGTTGTCATGAATCGCGGGGAAGTGCCCCTGTTTGACTCGGTGATGGATACGGCGATTCCCGAAACGGACCTCACCCAGTTTGAAATGAGTGAGACTCCACTGGAACCTCCGGTGCTGGATGCCGCCTCGCTGGCATTGAATGAGGCACAGACGGTGGCCCAGGACGCCCCACTCATCGACAACGCAGAAGAGTGGTCACTGACTACTCGCGGACGCGACTCGGACAGCGACATCGGGTTCGCTGGAAGCGAGGGATTTACCCTCGCAGACGGTCTGGGTGCTGGGAGCAAGAACTATCCGGGTTGGGGAACGAGCGGCGGACGGGATCGGAACGGGTTCGACAAGCGGAATGCCGCATCACGCGAGGCGATGGCGGGAGAGTACGGCGGCACTAAGGGCTCCGAGCGGGCTGTGGGCGGCGGCCTGAACTGGCTGGCCCGGCATCAGAACGCGGACGGCTCGTGGAGCTTTCAGCACGCCCAGCACAGTCAAGACGCCGCAGACAGCACGGGGGAAGGCAAAAACAGCTCGGTCGCTGCGGCGACTGCATTCGCCTTGTTGCCGTACCTGGCTGCGGGGCAGACTCATAAGTCGAAGGGGCCGCATCAGAAGACGATTTCCGACGGGATTGCGTACTTGGGTCGGACTGTCAAACCAGATGGCAACCTGCAAGGCAATGTGCCGTCGATGTATGCCCAGGGGGTCGCGACCATCGTCCTGTGCGAAGCGTACGGCATGTCGCACGATCAGCGTTTGAAGGCTCCCGCCCAAAAAGCGGTCGAGTATATCTGCCGGGCCCAACATCCCGAGTTGGGGGGATGGCACTACTACACCCCCGGCACGACTCCGACCGCGGGGGACCTGTCGGTGGTCGGCTGGCAGCTGATGGCGCTCAAGAGCGCCAAGATGGCCGGACTGGAAGTCCCGCCGGTGGTGCTGGAGAGGGCGTCGAAGTTCCTGAAATCGGTATCGAAGGGTGAACAAGGTGGCCTCGGCAGCTACATGGTGGACTCGGCTCCGACCCCAGCGATGACCTCGGTGGGATTGTTGAGCAAGCAGTTCCTGGGTGCCAAACGCAGCGATCCGGCGATGGCCGAGGGGATGAGGTACATGATGGCCAACATGCCAGGAGTGGGGGTCAGAAACTCCTACTACTTCTACTACGCGACGCAGGTGATGCATAACCTGCCGGGACCCGAGTGGGACGAATGGAATCGGGCCACGCGGCGGTATTTGATTGACACGCAGGAGAAGGAAGGCAGCGCCGCCGGAAGTTGGAACCCCGAACTCCCGACGAAGGATACCTGGGCGGACGAGGGGGGGCGGTTGCTGATCACCTCGGTCAACACGCTGAACCTGGAGGTCTACTACCGCTACCTGCCGCTGTACAAGCTGGACAAGACGGGTGAGAAGGAAGCCGACATGCCCCAGTCGATGTTCGATGCCAAGTAAGATCCGCCGAAGGACTGTGGCATCATGATCGGCCCAGTTTTCAGAGGGAATGGCCGCAAGAAACTCAAGAAACGCAAAAGGGGACTCTGCCTTTTGCGTTTCTTGCAGCCACAAATCCTCGATCGGTCGGCTCCACCTTGCCTGAAGTTCGAGCCGAATGCGATTCGCCGAGCGACAACACCGATGACACTCCCATTTTCAGAATGAAATGGCCACAATGCAGATATCCCCACTGAAGTGATTTCGCGGTGAAGAGGAACGGTCGATGAGTCGTTGTATCCGGACCCTTGTGTGTTCAGCGCTGGTGCTGGCTTACTCCCTCCCACTGACGGCTGCGGATCTGACGGTCGAGTACGTCGAAGGGCTGCGGTCGCAGGGACTGGGCGATATGGGGATGTATTACCTCCAACAGCTGGAGACGGAGAAGAAGATTCCGGCCAGCTTGACCGAGACGTTCGATCTGGAACTCGCCCGTTGCATGCAGGTGGCCGCCCAGCGTTCGGAGAACAGCGACGAAGCGGCCCAGCTGCGAGTGGCCACCCGCACCCAGCTCGACAAGTTCCTGACGGAGCATTCGACCCACGCGGATGCGGCGCATGCGTTCGACACCTACGGAGTGCTGTCGCTGTCGATCGGGAATGCCAGCCTGAAAGAAGCGTTCCCGGTCAAAGACCCGGTTCGCAAAGAGCAGTTGCTGGCACTGGCGAAGACCGCCTTTGAAGAGTCACGTCCCCGTTTCGCCGAAGCGGAAAAAATGTACAAAACCCGCTTCGATGCCCTCACCCTGGCTGCCGCAAATGGCGGAGGGAATTTGAAGCAGCGCCAAGCCGACCAGCTGTTCGCCGCCGAAGACGATTGGTTGACTTCCCGGTTTAATCTGGCGATGGTCGATTACTACATCGCGCAGACCTTTTCCGATCCGAAGCATAAGGAGTTGATCCCGACATTACTGAATGCGGACACGTCCCTCGACGCGATCTGGCAGGGATATCGCGGGAAGCTCCCTGGGGTACGTGCTCATTATTGGACCGGGCGCGTCAACGAGCAGATGGGACAGATCTCTGAAGGCAAAGAGAAGAAGCTGCGGATCGAAAAAGCCCTCGACATCTACGACGAGGTGACCGCGAATGAACCGGATACGGACCGTAAAGTGTCCGAGTCGATGATGAACTTCTTCGGGGAGAATTTTCTCAGACGGATGCAACTGCTGAGCGAACTCAACCAGCGCGACATCCTGTTCGAAGAAGCCAACCCCTGGCTCAAGGACAACATCGGTCGCAAGACGGACGCTTACTACGGCGTCGTGGTCGAGGTCGCGAAAGCCTATATCGCCGAAGCCGAGGGACTGGCTCCCGCTGAAAAAGCGAAGATGATGTCCCCGGTCGTGCGTGAGCTGCGCGACATTATGAAGGTGACCAGTTCCTACCAGAACGACGTGATTATGCTCTACCGCCTGCACGCCAAGGCGGCGGGTGAAGAGACCATGGAGGCCAAGACTTTCGACGAGGCGATGGCTCTGGCCGATGCCGCGCTGGACAACGGAGAGCACGCCGCCGCAGTCGAGTCGCTGGAGCGAGCGATCGTGCTTCAGGACCAGGAGAAAGACAAGAATCGTCTCCAGCTGGTGCAGTATCAGCTGGCCCTGGCGAAGTACCAGTCGAGCGACATTGCGGGCGCATTCGCGGTAGCGGATAAGTTCGCCCGTGCAGAGCCGGAATCGAAGTATGCCCCCGCAGCTGCGGCGCTGGGAATCAATGCAGCACTGGCCCTGTACTCGTCGACTCAGGACCGGGCCGCCGCAGAACAGCAGTTGAACGGGATCGTCGATTACACCATCAAGACCTGGCCGAACCGGACGGAGTCGGACGATGCGCGGATCGCTCTGGGACGGATCAAGATGTTCAAGGGAGATCTGGCCGGGGCGATCGCAGTCTTCGATAAGCTTAACCCGGCCTCTGACCGTTTCCCACAGGCTCAGAACCTCTCGGCTCAAAACCACCGCCGGCTATATCTGATGGCCAAGCAGGCCAACAAGCTCGATGACACGACCAAGTCTCACCTGCCGCAAGCGATCGAACTCTTTGAGAAAGCGCTGGCCAATGCCGGGAAATCACTCAAACCGGAAGATGCCGTGGTCGCGGCGGAATGCCGGTTGAATCTCGGTGAGATCCACATCGACTCGGGCGATACTGCTAAGGCAGTCGCCATCGTCGCCCCCGTCGAAGCCAAGCTGATCGAGTCGAATCCGCAAGCACTTGATTCGGTCCAAGTGAGGACGCTGATCCTGGCGGGTCGAGGACACCTGACCCTGAAAGACCCCGCCGGAGCCCTGCCCTGCGGCCAGCTGCTGCTCAGCAAAGGCCCGGATATCCCCCAGGTCAACTTTGTCCTCGTGGGTGTGTGTGGGATGTTGCGGGATGCTTGCAAGGCCGACTTGGTGCAAGTCTTGGAAATCACCAACAAGGGGGGGGCCGATCAGGCAGTTCTGGTCGCTGCTCAGGCGAAAGCGGATACCTCGAAGCAAGTGCTGGTGGACTTTCTCACCAAGCTCCTCACTCGGGAAAAACTGCGATTGCCCGAACTGGTCGTGATTGGAGACTCCGCTGCGGACGCGGGGCAGAATGATCTCGCCAAGGCGACCTACCAGCGAGTGCTCGACGTGGGCCAGACGATCCCGAAAAAGACTCCCGCAGAGCAGGCCGCCATCACCCGCGTGCAGTCGGCGCTCATTGGCTTGCTGCGCGCGGATCGGCAGTTTACGGAGGCACTGACCCAGGTGGATGCTCTCATTAAGACTCAGCCCAACGCCCTCGATCCACTGATTGAACGGGCCCGGATTCTGCAAGGAATGGCTGAAGATGATGCCTCGAAGTGGAAGGCCGCCACCGACGAATGGTCGAAGCTAAAAGCCCTCTACCAGCGTGCCACCAAGAAGCCCGCGTCATTCTACGAGATGGTCTACAACACGGCGGCCTGCCTGCATGGTCAGGCCCGTAACGCCGCCGATAGCAAGTCCGCCGATGAGTTCAAGAAGCAGGCGAGGGGGCTTCTCAAGACCACTCTCGCCACGAACCCGGAACTGAAGGGCTCCGACGGCATCCCCCAGCCCGAGATGGTGGCGAAATTCAACACACTCTTTGACGAGTTGCAATAAGTCGGGCCGGGATGATGATTCCCGGAACGCTATTGCCTGCTGAGCAGTCTCCCGCAGATTTCCGAAGTTAGGATCGTTCGAAAATCAACTGTCAGATAGTCGCCTTTCGCTCCGCGAAAGAGCGCTCTTTCGCGGAGCGAAAGGCGACTATTATTTGTCGAACGGTCCTGAGCGGTGGTGCGACGAATAGTCTTTCGTCTTTACGTTTCATCGAGTGGACATCGAACTGAACCAAACGTTTCAACCTTGAATCGCAGCCTCAGTCAGCTGCTCCGCTGGCGACTTCCTCGTCTTCCGGTTGTAACGACTGGACTGCTTCCAATCTCGCTAAACTCCTGACCGTTGCATCAAGTCGCACCACAGGAAGAACCGGACAAGACGCTTCAACCGGAAGAATCATTAAACCCGGCACGCTGCTTACTTGAGAGAGTACGGGGGCACCGCAGGCTCCCAGTCAACTGTATCGGCCCGCTCCCGGATCACGGGGGCGAAGCACTCTTCGGTACGGTTTCAGGTCTCCTGCTTACAGAATGAAGGAATGTCCCCATGTTTCAACAACTCTGGAATGCTGAAGCGGGCTTCATCATCAGAGCGGAACTCGTTCTCGTCGCCACGCTGCTGGTGATCGGATTGATTGTCGGTCTCAGCGAAGTGCAGCACGCGTTCGTCTCTGAGCTGAACGATGTCGCCGATGCGATCGGTGAACTCAACCAGTGCTACAGCTTCAGCGGCTTCCACAAGACCGACCGCAGCAATGTCGTCCATACAGTGACTGACGGTTCAGATTTTGAAGATCAGCGCGATGACTGCGACAACAATCAGTGCCAGATCGTTTGCGATGCTCCTGCGAACGAAACGCCAAAGTTCGACGGACGCTAATCGAGTCAATCAGTTCTGAATATCGCCGAGGGGCTGGGTTCTGCGGACCCGGCCCCTCGCGGCATTTCCGGGCTCGTCTCAGAGTTAGCTCGCCGAGTGGACTAACAGCAGCGATTCCTTAAGGCGGGCCGCCACCCGTTCGGGCTCAGCCGCTCCGCAAATCTCGCTGCTCAATGCGATCCGCCGAGCCCCCGCAGCCAACACTTGCTCCACGTTCTCCAAGCCGATCCCGCCAATCGCGAACGCCGGAAGTGTGATACTGCGAGCGATTTGACTCACATATTCCAACCCAGCAAACTGTTCAAAACTCTTCGTCCGCGAAGTAAACACCGGCCCGACTCCCACGTAATCGGCCCCGTCGAGAACGGCCTGCCCGGCCTGCTCCATCGCATGCGTCGAGACACCGACCAGCTTTTGGCCCCCGATGATCTGACGCACCTCGTGTGCAGTCAGATCGCCCTGCCCCACATGCACCCCGTCCGCATCGGCCAGGCACGCCAGATCGGGACGGTCGTTGACGATGAAGAGCGCCCCTGCTTCGGCTGTCCACTGACGAATCCACTTGGCCAGTTCCAGAAACCGCCGGTCCGGCATCTCCTTCTCTCGCAACTGCACGACATCCACACCGCCTCGCAGTGCCGCCTTGACGACCGGTCCAGCCCCCTGCGGACAGAGGCTGTCCGTCACCAGCAAATAGAGTTGGCAGTCCCGCAATCGTTCAATCGCTCCCTGAGTCGCGCTCAGTCCCTTCTCAATCGTATAGAAGCGATACCGCAGCGCTCCAATCCCCGAGGCGGCGACGGCATCGATGGTCTTGCCGTACTCTTCGAGGGTGCGAAGTGCCTCCTGGACCCGCTTGATGCTGGCAAGGGCGACCGACCAGACGGTGGGGCGAGCCATCTCAAACGCCGTGTGAATCGAGGTGCCGACATCGTGTTCGGTATCGCGAGCCTGGACCGCTTCGTCGAGGTGCAGACGAGACAACAGCGGGACCAGTGCGTGCCGCGTCTCCTTGATCTGCCGCGACAGATGAGCATCATTGAGGATCATCCGCGCGTAGTCCTCGACCACGCGGAGGCCCTCCCGACAACGATTCGCCGAGGCATCCAGGATGCGAGCCACTGCCATCGATTCGCTTCGCAACACGGGAGCAGCTCGCAGTTGAATGTCGGACGCCAGCGGGGTCGTCACCTCGGTGATCGGCAGTTGGAGCTTGGCTCGCAGCGCCCAAACATCAATGCTCATTTGCTCCAGCAGATTCCGAAATGAGTCGACCTCCAGCCCGGCTAGCAGCAGATGCTCGGTGCGAATTTCGGCGGCCATCCCCTCGTGGGCAATTATCAACCGGGCGCTCTGCAGGTATTCTCGCAGCGGCCAAACCGGAAACTCGGCGTCCTCCAAGACCACTGTCGTATTCAGCATCAACTCCGCCGTGACCCCGGCCTGAGTCAACAGATCATGCGCCCGGCTCTCATCCGCCCACAGAGCTTCGAGAACATGGAAAGCCGAGCAGGACTCCAGAGCCACGAGGCGGTCAATTACTCGCTGGGCACCGGGAGACAGCAATGAAGTCGACATTGTCGTAACAGTCCCGTGGGAGAGGCTTCCAGCCTGTCATGCTTTCTGGCAACTCTGACAGGCTGGAAGCCTATCCCACAGCTCGTAATCCCATCCCAAGTGGCCGCTCGGGGACTCGAACCCCGACACCTTTCGGCACCAGATCCTAAGTCTGGCGTGTCTGCCAATTCCACCAAGCGGCCCACGTCTGGCAAGCCAGACACCGGTAGTCTATCGGAAGGTTCGCGTCTGTGCGAGTTCCCGAATGGGGCACGCCAGCCTTTCCAGAAGTGGCTCGCTATACTTCGAACCCGACACTTTGGAACGGTGTCCAGACGCTGTTCCACTCCTGGAAGTGCATTCACCCCTGACGGTCCCCGTCCTGCCTGCCCCCTCTCCCCCACGTTCCGCGTGAATGCCGGTGAGGAATTGACTGTGGGGGGAGAGGGCCGGGGTGAGGGCGATTTACCCAAGCCCCCTCACCCTAGCCCCCTCACCCTAGCCCTCTCCCCCTAGCCCTCTCCCCCGCAAACTGTCTCTCTGTTGGTCCACGCTGATCGCGGGGGAGAGGGGACAAGAGGGGACCACCCCATGCGAACGCACCTTGCACATCGTCCGGATTCCCGCTCTCATGCCGCACTCCCCTTCCCTGGCCACGGTCCAGGCACTGGCTGGCCAAGGCCGCCTCGTCCCCGTCTACCGGCAGTTGCTCAGCGACACGCTCACGCCGGTCTCTGCACTGTGCCGCTGCGGGTGGGACCGCGAGACGTTTCTGTTTGAGAGCGTCATCGGCGGCGAGAAGGTCGGACGCTACAGCTTCCTCGGCGGGAACCCGTTCTTGCGGCTCTCGGCTCGGGGCAATCAATTGACCATCGAGCGGAACGGCCGGACCGAACTGCGGACGGTCGATGACCCGCTGCTGGTGCTGCAAGAGATGATCGACGAATACCAGGCCGTCGAGATCCCCGGCCTGCCGCGTTTCCTGGGCGGGGCGGTCGGCTACTTCGGGTACGACACGGTGCGGTACACCGAGCGGCTTCCGAACCCGCCGGAGGATGACCGCCAGTTGCCCGACATGATGTTCGGCTTCTATGACCAGATGATTGTCTTCGACCAGATTCGCAAGACGATCATCGTGGTCGGGCATGTCTGGACTGATGCCCCGGACCTCGCAGCTGAGTACCGGCGGGCCTGTGCAGCGGTGGATGAGCTGTGCGAGAAGTTGGAGTCGGGCGAGGACGGACTGCGGATGAGGGACATTCCGTCCGGCGGCGATCCGGCGCTGGCCTGGACATCGGACTTCACCCAGCCCGAGTTCGAGGCCGCGGTGCGAAAGTGCCAAGAGTACATCCTCGCCGGGGATATCTTCCAAGTCGTCATTAGCCAGCGGTTGGAGTTGGAGACAAAGGCTTCGCCGCTCGATATCTACCGGGCACTACGCGTCGTGAATCCCAGCCCGTTCATGTTCTTACTGACCTCTCAAGAGGTGACGCTGGTCGGCAGTTCCCCCGAGATCATGGTCCGCGTCGAGAACGGCGAGACGACCATCCGCCCACTCGCCGGGACTCGCAAACGCGGGGCCACCGAAGACGAGGACCGCGCATTGGCTGCTGAGTTGCTGGCCGATCCCAAGGAGCGGGCCGAGCATGTCATGCTGATTGACCTGGCTCGCAACGATGTCGGTCGAGTCGCCGAATATGGGTCGGTCACGCTCAGTGATGTCATGGTCGTCGAGCGCTATAGCCATGTGATGCACATCACCTCGAACGTCAAAGGCCAATTGCGCCCGGGGCTGAAGGCGATCGATGCCTTGAAGGCAGGGCTACCTGCGGGCACGGTGTCGGGGGCACCGAAAGTCCGAGCGATGCAGGTGATCGACGAGGTCGAAAAACATCGCCGCGGGCCGTACGGTGGAGCGGTCGGGTACATCGATTTCACCGGCAACATGGATACATGTATCGCTCTCCGGACACTGGTCATGCAGGGGCAGAAAGCGTACGTCCAAGCCGGTGCCGGGATCGTCGCCGACAGCGTTCCGGTCAGCGAGTATCAGGAGACCTTGAGCAAGGCCAAGGGGATGCTGAGAGCGATCGAAGTGGCCGAGGGGTTTGCCAGGTGAGTGGGGATGGCTCAGCGAGCGTGGCGGCGTCAGCCCAATGGCACTTACTTTACACTGAAGTTTTGCATTTCACCCGATCCCCAGTCTCACCATCACGCGATCGACGGTTTGGCCATGTTCTGTGACTTGGCTGAAGGCCCATTCCA
>JAYTCW010000022.1:0-9742 GCA_043736295.1 Planctomycetota bacterium
CACCTCATGCTCAACCGCCTCGCCCCTCCCCCCCCCAAATAAGCCCCCTTCAAGTACCGCCCCACCCCGGCAACTCCAGTCGCTAGTGCGGTTTGAGGGATACTTGGCTTTTCGGATAGCCTCTCAGACAGATTCAGCGTCAACGGGCGCGTGCCAGACCGCAGCGAGCGGGGGACGTGAGTCCCCCGTACTCGAGCGACGTTATCCGACGGGGCTGCGCCGATGCGCGAGACCGCGCCGTCCTGGCACGTTGGACTGACGTCCAACGCATGCTGTCGATATTTGATTCGGTGGCGAAGTGACGCGGAAATGCTCCGCTTCGAAGACTTCGCGTCGCAGCGATGCGGGCGATTGGCGGGGTGGGCCGCAATACAAAACGCGAAAGCCCGGTCAGTTTCCTGACCGGGCTGGCGCTTGACCTGGAGCTCTCGATACCCGCAGGGGTGATTACTCTTCCATGGCTGTGTCGTTGGCATCCGGACCCGCACAGCGGATCAGGTGGTCATGGTCGACATAGACGATTTCTTGACGTTGGTCACGATGGGTGAAGGGGACCGGCCAGTAAGACCGCTTGACCTCTTCAAAGTAGATCGTGCATTTGTAGTGGCAGTGATGCAGCCGGGCGGGTCCGACCATCGGATAGAAGCGGCAGTCGTCCAAGCGGTCGACCATCGGTTCGACGATGATGCGGACGTTGTTGCGGCTGGTCTCCGCGAGAAACGCCACACCGCCAGAAGTCGAGTCCGGCAGAGCCCGCATCACTTCGTCCGAGGACGGCGGGTCGAGGCAGAAGAGCGGAGCGTTCTCGCCCTCGATCGGGTCGAGGATCGGCACCTTGCCGTAGCGCTCCTCATCCCAGTAGGCGTCTTCCACCTTCTGGCTCATCCACGGGGTGACCGGAATCAGCGGGGTCGTCCAAAAGAAGTTGCCCAAGATAAACGCATCTTTAGTCAACCCAAAGAGCACGCTGCAACCACTGCTGGGCAGGACCATCAGGCCCAACGCCGCAGCCAGTAGACACCTCTTCATGCGGGTGTGAAAACTGGTCATCCCTACGCCTCCAGGTCCATCGAAGATGGCGGGCAAGATTGCCCGATCGCGAAACGGTTCGAGAATTCCGTTCCGCTTTCTCATGTATCGAACGGCAGACTGTGAGGACTTGTGAGAATATTCCGGTTTTATCGGGAGAAGTGAAGATTGCAGTTGGGACGGTTGTTTCGGCAAGGTGCGGCGCGCGGTGTCTCACCCTGAAGCGGCATTTTCTGCCGGAAGTCAGTAAGCGGCGAGGCGTCAGCCGCCGGTTCTTCTCACCGTGGTTTGCCGAGGAGCCTATGGTTTCAGGGGGACACGGTCAGGGGAACCGGCGGCTAGCGCCGTGCCGCTCACTTGCGGCAGGGACACGCTCCATACGCCACCAGCGCCCAGCCGACCATCAAGAGCAGTCCCCCAATCGGAGTCACCGCCCCCAGCTTCGTGATCCCGGTCAGTACCAATACGTACAAACTCCCCGAGAAGAGAGCTGTCCCCAGGCACACACAAACCCCCGCCGCTCGCAGCACCCGACTTGGATTCTGACGGCACAGGATGCCAATCATGATCAGCCCCAGTCCCTGTCCCAACTGGTAGTCAGCTGCGGTCTTGAAGTCCCCGACATACTTGGTGACCGCCGGGATGGTCTGACCGGCGACGAGCTTGGTCTTCCCCTCGTATTGAGAGGCAATCGTCTTTTCGAGTCCGTGAGCGGCCCAAGCTCCCAGGCCAATGGCCAGGCAGGCAAGTGCCGCTCCGAGGGAAATGAAGCGAGTTTCGGTGGTGGCGCAGGTCATGGCTCGGTCTCTCGAATGGAAACAATGACGTGAATTAGCGAAACAACCGCGGGGCAAACTCGGACAGATACCCCCGCCACACGGGCCAGGAGTGATTGCCCTCGGTTAGGTGCCACTCGTGGTTGACGCCCTTCTCCTTCAGTTTCGCAATCAGCTCGTGGTTCTTCTCCAGGAGGAAATCCCCCTCACCGCAGGCGATCCAGAAGAGCTTCAAGCGGGCATTGAGTGTCTCCTTGTCGTCGAGAGCTTTCTGCATCCGATCTCCCGCAGGCATCGCGCCGCTGAAACAGCCGAGCCAGCCGAACCGGTCCGCATGCGGTAACCCGACTCCCAGAGTCTGCGCGCCCCCCATGCTTAAGCCAGCCAGCGCCCGCTTCTCCGCAGCAGTCTCGACACGGTAGGTGGCCTCGACCAGCGGCAGGGCGTCCTCGAACAGCTCGCGCTCGAACGCTGTCATCGCGTCGAGCTTGTCACTCTCCATCGACTCGCGCGATAGCTGGCCGAGTGGGTGACCATCGATCATCACGATGACCATCGGGACCGCTTTGCCATCGGCGATCAGGTTGTCGAGAATCCAGTGGGCTTTGCCATGCTGGACCCACGTGTCGTGCTGATCACCTGAGCCATGTTGCAACACGAGCAGCGGGTATTTGCGGTCGGTCGCCTGCTCATACCCCGGCGGCGTGTAGACCACCATGTCGCGGCGGCGGCTGAGAACCTTCGACAGATACGCATGCTGGTGAACGGTCCCATGCGGAACGTCCCGCCAGTCCCACGCATTCGGCGGCGTGCCGGGGATGTGCAGGATACTGTTGCTTGGTTTGCGCTGCGGCTTGAGCAGCGGGTTCGTCGGGTCAATCACCGAGACCCCGTCGATCACAAAGTGGTATTCCCACACCCCGGGAGGCACCGAGTCGAGCGTCAGGCTCCACTGACCCGGCTTGACCGCCACGAGCGGGATACGGTCCTGCGCCCACTGAGCCTGTAGCTCGACTTTCTTCGCCTCCTCCGGAGTGGAGAGCGGGAACGTCACCTTTCCATCCGGTGCGATTTCCACAGCTGTCACTGCCGAAGAGAGCAGGAAGCATGTTGCAAGACTTAGCAGTGACCAGACAACTTTCACGAGGGACTCAATTCTGTGAACGACGAGGGCATTTCTTCCGCGACCACATCGTACTGTGAAGCGGAGTGATGGCGAAACCAAGCCGCGTCTGCGTAAGATCAATTCAACAAACCGACGCGTGAGCGAGAGCCAAGCTTAGCGAGGGCTGCTACCTAGAGGCATCTAGGTCGGAGTGAAGCCCAACACCTCTTCTGGGGGCCGATCGTTGAGAGACGTTCGCCCTCGCTGACGCGTCGGGTGAGTAGATCATTCACCGAGCGATGTCCCTACGCCAGCCACTCGTCCATCCGCCGAGCCGCGTCCCTTCTCGATCACCCTTGGAACTTCTCCGGATGCGTATCACCACCTGCCTGTCCATCGTACTCGCCAGCCTCTCTGCACAGGTCCAGAGCGCCGAGCCGCCCCGCGTCATCTCAGCCACCGCCGCACCCGACTGGGACCAGCGGTTTCAGCGGACCAGCGGGTGGATTGGGGCGGACGGCAATTACTCGGTGCCGGTGAACGCGGATCGGCTGTTGTGGTTCTATAGCGACACTCTGCTGGGCCGAGTCGAGAACGGTCGGCGCGTTGACTCGAAGATGATCAACAACTCAGTCGGGGTGCAGACGAAGACTGCTGCTGGTCCGCAGATCGAGTTCTTTCAGGGGACCGATGCGAAGGGGCAACCGACAGCGCTGTTCCTCCCCGATGATTCCAAGCACTGGTACTGGTTGCTGGGGGGCACATGTCTCGATTCAAAGGTGCATCTGTTCTTGTGGGAGTTCGAGAAGTCCCCGGACCCCGGCGTGTTCGGTTTTGCCAATGCCGGGGTGTCGCACGCCGAGATCAAGAATCCGCTCGACCCGCCGTCCCAGTGGAAGGTGACGCGGCGACCGCTCCCGTTTACCGAGATCATTCCCCAGCGCCGCGTTCTGTTCGGATCAGCTGTGATGACGCACGGTGACTTCGCGTACGTCTATGGAGTGCGCGAGACTCCGCAAGAGAAGTTTTCGCCTCGTCAGATGCTACTCGCCCGTGTGCCGGTGACCTCGATCAACGACCACAGTCGTTGGGAGTTCCGAACGGCTGCGGGGTGGTCAACGGACTTTCATGAGGCGACCTCCATCGCATCTGGCATGTCGTCCGAGTATTCCGTGAGCCACCTGCCGGCCTTTGACCAATTTCTCTCGATCAGCCACGGCGACTTGCTCTCCCCGAAGATCGTCGCTCGGTTTGCGGACCAGCCGTGGGGACCTTGGTCGGAACCGGTCGAGGTTTGGACTTGTCCCGAGCCAGCTGCAAAGAAGGGATACTTTGCCTATGCCGGGAAGGCACATTCTGCATTGTCGACGGGGGATGAACTGCTCATTACGTATGCGGTGAACTCGTTTCAGTTCGGAGATCTGTTCTCGGACCCGAGCTTGTACTGGCCGCGATTCGTGAAGGTCAAGCTGGCCAAGTCCAAGCCGGAATGAACTCCGTGGGCGGTGCGGCGCTCGCCGCCGGTTCTTCTCACCGAGGTGAGTCGAGGTGCCATAGTTTCTAGTCGGATCGCGGGCAGGGGAACCGGCGGCTAGCGCCGTCCACGCGAAGTCTTGGGGTTGCGGTGAGCCAGTTCGGGAGGGCGAAGCTCCTGCTGAGCCGCGAGCCAGGGAAGACATTTTCTCGCGTGAGCGGCTCGGCAGGAGCCTCGCCCTCCCGAAAGAGGCGATCGCCCAGTTTTCGCGTGGACCTGCCACTATCGCCGTGCCGCTCGCGCGATTGGTGGGAGAGTGAACCGCTTCTTCACTGCTCGGAACAGCCGTTGGGCAGTTTGACCAATTGGAACCAGTATTGCTTCATCACCCTCATGGCCTCGACCAGTCCCTGGAAGGTGACCGGCTTGGTGATGAAGGAATTCACGCCGAGGTCGTATGAACGCAGTATGTCTGTTTCGGCCTTCGAGGTGGTCAGGATCACCACCGGGATGCGATGCAGTTGGGGATGGGCCTTGATTTCCTTCAGAGCCTCTCGTCCGTCTTTGCGGGGCATGTTGAGGTCGAGCAGGATCAGACCCGGCAGTGGGTGCTGGGTACTATTCGAGTACTTCCCCCGGTGGAGTAGATAGTCCATCAACTCCTCCCCGTCTTCGACAAAGCGCAGGCCGTTTTCCAACTTGGCCTCCAGAAAAGCCTTCTCCGCCATGAGGCGATCATCCGCATCGTCGTCAGCCATCAGAATGTCCACGGGTTCACCTGTCTTGTACATGTTGATTGACTTCTGCAGTCTGGTCTCGCGGGAGCATCACGATCATTCGCGTGCCTTCGTCAGGAACGCTCCGAGCGGTGATCGTCCCTCGGTGTCGTTCGACAATCTTATGACAGATGGCCAGTCCGATCCCAGTCCCCTCGTATTCCCCTCGTCCGTGCAATCGCTTGAACGGAGCGAAAATCCGGTCGACATACTTTTCGTCGAAGCCGATCCCGTTGTCTTGAACGGTGATTTCGCACATCTCTGGGAATGCCGAGTGACCGGAGCCATTCGCCGGTAGCGAGTGGATGAGGCGGCATTGAACAGTCACCACGGGAGGCACCCCCCGTCGGTGAAACTTGAGCGCGTTGCCAATCAGGTTTTGGAGCAGCTGTCGCATCTGGATCGGGTCGGCATCGAGGTCGGGAAGTTCACCCACTTCGACGCGACCGCCAGTCGACTGGATACGGATTTCGAGGTCGGACAACACCTCTTGGGTGATCTGAGCCAGATTGACACGTTCGTACGGTTTGGCTTGGCTGGCCACACGAGAATAGGTCAGTAGGTCGTTGATAAACGTCTGCATGCGCGCGGCCGCGTTCCGCATCCGCTGCAAATAATCGTGCCCTTCGGCACTCAGCGTTGACCCAGCTTCGGTGGCGATCATATCTCCGAAGGTCTGGACCTTGCGGAGCGGCTCCTGCAAATCATGGGAGGCGATGTAGGCGAATTGTTCGAGTTCCCTGTTGGATCGGGTCAGCTCTTCGGCCTGACGAGCCAACGCCCACTGCGCTTGTTTCTGTTCGGTAATGTCTTCGGCGAGGCCCAGAAAACCAGTGATCTCGCCCGCCGCATTCCTCACGGCGGTGATGACGAGGCTGACGGGAAATTCTCCTCCGTCTTTGCGAACGTAGGTCCACTCACGAAGATCAAACCGCCCCTGTTTCGCGTGGGCCACGAACACGTCAAATCCCTCGACAGGGACACCCAGTTCGCGGGTCAGTTCGGCCCCGCGTGCCAGCACTTCCTCGCGCACATGGAACAGTTTCGGAGTCTGCTTGCCGATCATGTCCGCTGCGGAATACCCCAGCAGATTCTCGGCACCGCTATTGAAGACTGTGATTAGTCCTTGGGCATCAGTGGCAATGATCGAGACCTGCGTCGAGGCCGCCAGCACGCCCTCCAGCTGAGAGTTGACAGCGGCCAGTGCGTGCTCGGCCGATATCCGCTCGGTGATGTCGGTGTGCGAACCCGACATGCGAATGGCTTTTCCCGAGGCGTCGCGTTGAGCGATGCCCCGCGCCAGGATCCAGCGCCAGCCACCGGACTTGTGGGCCATGCGAAACTCGACGAAGTATTCGGGGCATTGGGCGTTGAAATACTCGTGCAGGACCTGCTTGGCGCGGGGCAAATCCTCGGGACGTACCAGTCGCTCCCATTCCGAGAACTCGTTGGTGATTTCTTCCTCGGCGTAGCCTAGCATTGATTTCCAGCGCGCGGAATAAAAGACTTCGCCGGTTGTGACGTTCCAGTCCCAGATGCCATCTCGCGAGCCTTCCAGGGCCAGTGCGAATCGCTCCTGGCTCTCTTGAAGTTCATGCGCGGTGCGGCGACTTTCGGTCACATCCCAGCAGACGCCGGTCATGTGCAACACCTGGCCTGTCGCATCGCGATAGACCTTTCCTCGGGCTCCCAGGACATGCAAGCTACCATCCGGCCAATGGACTCGATAATCGGTATCGTACGGCACCCCCTCCTCGACCGTACGTCTCACATCACGGGTGACTCGCTCCCGGTCGTCGATGTGGACCATCGTGATGAAATCATCAAAACGAGGGGACAACGTCCCAGTCTCCCGGCCAAACAATGTGGGAATGTAGTCATCCCAGGTGATGACATCGCTCCCGACATTCCAACTCCAGGTGCCGACGCCTGCGGACTTCAGGGCGAGATTCAAGCGTTCCTCGCTGGCCTGCCGTGCCTGCTGTGCGTGCTCGCGCTGAGCGACCTGAGACTGCAATGCCAGGTTCGCGGTTCCCAGTTCGGTCGTCCGTTCCTGGACGCGGTGTTCCAATTCTGCGGAGACGCGGGTGAACTGCCGCATCGTGTACAGCACCACGACTCCTCCGACCGCTGCCAACACGACCAGCAGTGCAGTTGATTCCATCAGGTTGCTACTGGCTTGAGCTTCCGCTTGAGTCAGAGGAATCTCAACTTCCAGGACTCCGCGCACATCGCCTTCCTTCCAATCTCGGCGCGGCGAATCGGGATGCTCGTTATGGCACTTAATGCAACTCGCCCGCATGCGATCCGCAATGGCGTACCGCAGCACCCGCCCGTCGTCCTTCGCGACGGATTGGACGACAGGCTTGGAAGGATCGGCATTCAGTCGCTCCCAAGCCTCTTTCTGGAAGTCATCCCGCAAGCCACCGTCTGCAGCTCGCCAGGGAAAGGGATACGGGCTATAGAGGCGAGTCCGGCCCCTCCGCCCCGAATCGGCCATCCGCTCGCCGATGCGCATCGTGAATGTGACGGGCAGGGGCAGGGAATGGCCATCTCCGTTTTGCTGGAGCGCGACCTGCAATCCATGCTCCTGAGCGATCGGCAAGATCTCCTCCGTATAGACAGTCCGCATGGCAGCGAGCGTTTCCACATGCTCACGAGCCGCCTCTGTCCCCGCCGACACGATCAATCGGTCCATTAATTGGGTGCGTTGCCACTGCACACTGATGATGGCGATCACAAAGTAAGACACCAGAACGACCACGTTGAGTGGCAGACGTCCGCGAGACGGAATGGGCGACGAGCCGGAAACTGAACCCCCGGAGGAGGATTGAGCCGACATGGAATCCTCCCCTCACACAGGCGATGCGGAATCCACCTTGACCACCACAAACGTCAGATCATCATGCGGCTCGGCGGGGTGACAAAACTTCAACACCTCCTGAAACACCACTTCGACGATCTCAACTGCGGGGAGTTGGCGATGAGCCTGCACGAGGTCGATCACTCGTTGATCTCCAAACTTCTCCCCCTCGGGGCTGAAGGTCTCGGAGATTCCATCGGTATAAAGAAGTAACACATCGCCCGGTGCCAACGAAATCGGACCACAACTCGGGAACTTCTCGTTCGCCATAATCCCCAAGGGTAATCCAGTGGTGCCCAAAGTTTTGCAACAGCCCTGTCCATCAAGCAGGTAGGCGGGATGTCCAGCCGCTGAATAGGTGAACGACTGGGAGGTGTGATCCAGGCAGGCAAAAAATAGAGTGACGAACTTCCGACTCGCTTCGGGATGCTCACACACAGCCCGATTCGCGGAGTACAAGATCTCCCCCAGGTCGGTACTCCAATCGACGAGCGTGCGGATCAACCGCCGCGTCTCCATGGTGACCAAGGCCGACGCAAATCCATGTCCGCTGACATCCGCCACGACGATCCCCCAGGTGCCGTCGAAGATTTCGATGAAGTCGAAATAGTCGCCCCCGGTCGCCGAAATCGGTCGACACCGCCCGGCGATATCGAACCCCGGAACGCTCGGCGACTGTCGGGGCAGGAGCCCTTCCTGGACCTTCCGGGCCGCACTCACTTCCTCTTCCAGCTGTTGCGAATCGGTGATGTCCAGAGCGATCCCCACCGTTCCAATGATGTGCTGACCGTTATGCAGCAGGGGGGTCACTTGCACTCGATACTTGCGTTTCATCCACAGACACTGGTAGGCCACCGACTCACCCTGCAAGGCCCTCTGGTGAGGTTCGACCAGGTGCTGATTGTCCCCCTCCGTTTGAAAGTATTCCGCCACTGTCAGCCCAATAACCTGGTCCGGCTTCTGACCGAGCTTCGACAAGCCAGCCCCCCAGGAGGACGTGAAATGCAACTCATCATCGGTGGTCCATAAGATGACGGGCAACTGCCGAGAAAGCATTTCCAGTTCGGCAACATGCTTGAGGTGTTCCTCAGCGGCGCGGGAGCGCTCGATCGCGTATCGAACACTCCGTTCGATATCGATGCCATCGAAGCGACCTTTGACCAGGAAATCGGCAGCACCTTCTTGCATCGCCTCGACATCGACTGCATGCTCGCCCTGTCCCGTCATCAGGATCAACGGCTCGCGGCAACCTTCCGAGTAGGCGATCCGGATGAGTTCGATCCCATCTTGCGCCCCCAAACGATAATCGATGAGATACGCGTCGAACGCCTTTCGACGAATCGCATCCAGCCCGAGTTCAAACGTCCCGACCCGCTGCAAATCAATGGCCGCTCCCCGAACTTCGGAGAGCATTTTCCGTGTGATGACTTCACTGTCATCATCATCGTCAATCAAGAGAACCTGGGCTCGCCGGGTGTCCATTGCCGCAACTTCAAGGGTGGGTGTGGGCGGACAAGTCTCGTCACTTCCCCCGATACTATCAAAGCATCAGCGATCTTGGATGACCTGCGTAGGTCATTCATCGATATTTTGTCTCTCTCGTGGCTTGTCGGGTGACACAGAGGCTATCTGAAAAGTAACTCTAATCAGGGATATGACTTGCGTCACCCAGAAGGCATTGAGCTACTCACGACATCTGAGAATCACAGTGCATGAAGG
>JAYTCW010000023.1:0-2968 GCA_043736295.1 Planctomycetota bacterium
GGACCCAGGCCGAGAAGCTGAAGGCAGCGGAGAAGAAGCCCGCCGCCGCCGCGACTCCCGCAGTCCAGAAGAAGGCGGAGTAACGGGGGGCAGGAATGATTTCTGTGAGTCATTCCGCAGGACACAGCGACTTGTGTAGACTCTGGGCCTCTCGTGACCGGCTCGCTTTGCAGCCGGTCCAGTGTCCACTTTGCGAACGCTGGCCTGACCATGAATTCTGCCATTGACGTGAACCCTGGACTGATTACCCGCTGGAGACACTGGCCGCTGTATGGGCGGATTCTGGGCGCGCTGGTCATCGGCATTGTGCTGGGGCTGCTGCTCGGCAAGCGGGCGATGGTGTTCGAGCTGCCCGCGAAGATCATTCTCCAGCTGTTGGGGGCGCTGGCTCCGCCGTTGATTCTGATTGCGGTGACGCATGTCTTGATGACGACCGAGCTCCAAGGGAAGACGGCGCTGCGGCTGGGCAGTCTGCTGATCCTGAACACGGTGGTCGCGATCTGCATTGGGTTGTTTGTGGCCAACACGGTCCAGCCGGGGAGGTGGTCCCCACTCAAGCCGCCCGAGCCCAAGGCCAAAACGGAGTCGCATGGGCTTTCCCCAGTGCAGATCGTGATCGACAACATCCCGAAGAGCCTGGTCGGTCCACTGGGGGACAAGCCCAATGTCATTGGCGTGATTATGATCGCCTGTGCCTTCGGCGTGGCTTTGCGGGCACAGCGATCTCGCGCGATTGGAAATGTGCAGGACATCGTGGAAGTTGCTTATCAGGCGTTAATTACCGTGCTGCACTGGATCATCGATCTGGTGCCGATTGGAGTTCTGTCGATCGTGGCCAAGGTGGTTGGCACCGAAGGGTTCGGTCCGTTCAAGGCCATGGGAGCGTTCATTGTCGCGGTGCTGCTGGCTCTGTTGCTGCAAGCGGGTTGGTACTTACTGCGGATTCGCTTCTTCTCGTGGTGTTGTCCGTTGGATGTCCTGCGTGGGATGCGGGACTCGCTCGTCATGGCGTTCTCGACCGGCAGTTCGACCGCCACGATGCCCGTGACGTATGCCTGCCTCAAGGACAAGGTCGGTGTCCGCGAGGAATCGGCCAGCCTGGGCGCGCTGGTCGGGGCCAACTTCAACAACGACGGCACTGCACTCTACGAAGCGATGTCCGCGCTGTTCGTGGCCCAACTGTTGGGGATGCACTTGAGCCTGGAGTCTCAACTGCTGGTGGTGCTGACCTCAATCGTCGCCTCCGTGGGAGCCGCTGGCATCCCCGAGGCCGGGCTGGTAACAATGACGCTCGTCTTCACAGCTGTGAAGCTTCCGACGGATTACATCGCGCTGCTGCTGACGGTCGACTGGTTCCTCGACCGCTGCCGGACCACGATCAACGTGCTGGGCGACGTGAATGTGAGTTGCCTGCTGGATGGGCGGACGAAGCAGGAGCAGCCGGTCGAGTCGACGCCAATCACTGGGGCCTCCGCGTAGGTTCACCATCAAGGGTTGCCCCGAGATCGTGACACCGATCCACTGATGGAAGTTCTCTGAGATGGTCGATTGCCGCCGTTGCCAGTGAGGGCTCACGCGTCTCCACCACGCCGGCCCCTGCTCCATTGACCCCCAGCGTACTCATGAATTGGCCGTCTTTGTTGGCCACATCCACCAGCCCATCGCCGCGATCACTGACGCCGAGTACCAAAGCGGTCATGTCGACATCGTTGAAGACCTCGACCAAGCCGTCTCCCCGGTCATTCGCTCCGGTTCCGATCGTCCATTGGCCACTACTGTTCGCGACATTCAGCAGGCCATCCCCCGGGTCATTACAACCGAGTCGCGACACCAACTTGCCACGATTGTTGAAGACACACACCGTTCCGTCGCCGCGATCATGGGGAGCCAGCGTCATCACGGAACGACCATCAGCTGCCACAATCGTCAGGCGGCGCACTTTTAAATCTTGCAGTTCCCGAATTCGCTGGGGACCCCGGGAAATGCTCAAGTGTTCCCGATCATCATGCCCCGTCGCGAATCAGCGGCTTTGGTTCGTAGTTCGACGGGACCGATAGCCGCCAGACGGGATCATCCAAACCGATGTTGTGCCGACGGCGACCCACCACTCGAATATAACCCAGATGTTCGCCGCGATCCGACTGCACCGCTTCAATTTCAGCACGGTTCTCGGGTGCAATCCAGTTTTGCCAATCGACCCAGCGTTTCCATCCGTCGGGCATGCTGTCGGCCAATTCGACATCGACAATCCCGGTTCTCTCCCAATGACGACGCCACCACGCTGCCGAGTGCATACTCCACAGTCCCCGTTCGGCAGCCCACCACGCTTGAAGATGATCGGGAAGTGGCCCTGCGAATTCGTGCATCAGTCCGACCTCTGCGATCGCGATCACACCGCCTGGTTTCAAGAAGCGTGCCAGGTAGTTCAAATAATGATCGTCGGTGCCATAGTAGAGATAGGAGTCGATGGAAATAATGGCATCGAAATATTCCGACGCAAAAGGCAAGGAGCGAGCGTCGGCATGAATGGGATAAACGCTTTCTGACACACCGGCGTCTCGCACACGTTGATGGTTTTCCGATGCGCTGAACCACAAGTCGGTGGCCCACACCTTGACCTGATATTCACGACTGAGAAAGACCGACGACACCGCCCGGCCGCAACCGAGGTCGAGAATCTTCATACCGGGCTTGAGTTCCAATGCGGAAGCCAGCCACTCGGTCAACCAAAGGGAGTGTGCGCCTCCGCCAGCGCTGGCGGCGATCCACTCCGGATGGTACGCGTTGGAGCGGGGAAATTGTCCGTTGAGAAATCGTTGATCGGGTGACATGTGAACTCTCCGACCGATCTCGCGTGAGACGGAATCTTAGAGGCTATCTGAAAAGTAACTCTAATCAGGGATATGACTTGCGTCACCCAGAAGGCATTGAGCTACTCACGACATCTGAGAATCACAGTGCATGAAGG
>JAYTCW010000024.1:0-14827 GCA_043736295.1 Planctomycetota bacterium
GCTCTGACGTGACCTGGAGGTCTTGATGCGACATGCCTGATTCCTTTCAGGTGAGTGCTGTGTGACACCTCAGCGTAAGAACCGAAGCGTCGCCACAAACCTCTGTCGCATCAAGACTTCTTTTCCGATCCCAAAAATGGGTTCACGGCGTTGTGTGGCACCCACAACGCCCGTTTACCAGCCAAGCCGACAGTGCCACGTTGGGGGTGAGGGCGACTGACCAAGGCACTGCCGCTTCCCGATCGGCAGCGAGCGGGCGGACGTGAGTCCCCCGTGCTCAAGCGACGATCTCTCACCCAACCGGGCGTGGTGAGCGGAACCGCGCCGCACTGGCACGTTGGACTGACGTCCAACGCTCGCTATCGAACTGCCCATCGCGTCGCTCCCAGATCGGCGATGTCGGGTGCGGCGAGTGGCCCGTGGAATGTGCCCCGCCAGACTTCCGAAGTCTTGGAAGACTTCGGAAGTCTTCGGTGACGCCAAGTCAGGCCGCTCGCCTTACGTCGGACTAGGCGACTCACCTGACGCCGGGCGGTCGTCGCGGTAATATGCACGTTCACTGATCTCACTCCCCCTGTGCTGAGGATTCCTATGATGCGTTTCTCGATGCTGCGTTTCTCCGGGCTGGCGAGCTTGCTGCTCCTGCCCGCTGCTTTGATGGCTGCGGACAATACGGTTTCGGAGTGGGATGCCAAGGTCGGCTGGACCTCGCTCTTTGATGGGAAGACGACCACGGGCTGGCGAAACTATAAGCAGGACAAGATCAGCGACGGCTGGAAGGTGGTCGACGGGGCCTTGACCCGTGCGGACAAGAACGCCGGCGACATCGTGACCACAGAACAGTACGACAACTTCGAACTCTTGATCGACTATAAAATCTCCCCAGAAGGCAACTCCGGGATCATGTTCCGCGTCACCGAAGAGGGCGGGGCTCCCTGGCACAGCGGACCGGAAATCCAGGTCCAGGACAACGTCAAGGGGCACGACCCCCAGCTGGCTGGCTGGCTCTATCAGCTCTATCAACCCGGTCCCGACTTCTTCACGAAGAAGATCCCAGACGCCACTCGCCCCGCTGGTGAGTGGAACCAACTCTACATCCGCATCTGCCAGCAGCAGAGCGAAATCCAAATGAACGGCTTCAGCTACGAGAAGTTCCAGATCGGCAGCAAGGACTGGGACGAGCGCGTCGCCAAGAGCAAGTTCGCCGCGATGCCGGGGTTTGGAAAGGCTGCCAAGGGACACATCTGCCTGCAAGATCACGGCAACTTGGTCTCCTACCGCAACATCAAG
Organism: Planctomycetota bacterium; assembly: GCA_043736295.1. GTDB lineage: Bacteria > Planctomycetota > Planctomycetia > Planctomycetales > Planctomycetaceae > TH-plancto1. Next base: position 1,291 of record JAYTCW010000024.1, read on the forward strand.
ATTCGCAAACTCCCTGCTGATGGGAAAGTGCCCGAGCCGGTCACTGGTGAGCTGCCCGTGACTGTCGAGAAGGCGTTCACCGCTCTGGAGTGGGCGGGATGGAAGTCGGAGACCGATGACGGCAAGAACATCCCGTTCCGCCCAATCGTCCTCACGCACGCGGGCGATGATTCGAACCGCGTGTTCGTCGCCAGCCAGCAGGGCGTGGTCTACGAGTTCGCCAATGACCAGAATGCCAAGTCCTCGAAGGTGCTGCTCGATATCCAGGACCGCTGCGTTTACTCCGACAAGCAGAACGAAGAAGGCTTCCTCGGGATGGCTTTCCATCCCAAGTTCAAGGACAACGGCAAGCTCTATGTCTACTACACTGCCAAGCGGCAACCCCTGTTGTCGGTCGTTTCGGAGTTCACCATCACCAAGGACGGAGCCAAGGAGCGCGAGCTGCTCACCATCCCCCAGCCGTACTGGAACCACAACGGCGGGACGCTCTGCTTTGACAAAGAAGGGATGCTGCTAATCGCTCTGGGTGACGGAGGAGCGGGCAATGACCCGCACGGCAACGGACAGAACTTGGGCACTTGGCTCGGCAAGATCCTGCGAATCGATGTCGATCACCACGACGAAGGCAAAGCCTACGCCGTGCCGAAGAACAACCCGTTCGTCGGTAAGGATAAGGCCCTCCCCGAGATCTACTCGCTGGGCTGGCGGAACCCGTGGCGAATCGCCGTCGACAGCAAGACGGGTGACATCTGGGGCGCAGATGTCGGCCAGAACCTCTATGAGGAAATTAACATCATCACCAGCGGCGGCAACTACGGCTGGGGACGCCGCGAGGGCCTGCACCCCTTCGGCACCAACGGCACCGATGCCAATGCCGACATGGTCGAACCCATCTGGGAATACGACCACATGGTCGGCAAGTCGATCACCGGCGGCACCGTCTATCGCGGCGCAGCTGTGCCCGCACTGGTTGGCAAGTACGTCTACGCCGACTACGTCAGCGGCAAGGTCTGGGCGTTGACTTACGACCCCACTGCAAAGAAGGTGACGGCCAACGAGTCGATCCCCGGGAACGGGTTGCCGATCCTGTCGTTCGGGGAAGACGCGAAGGGCGAGGTCTACTTCCTCGTCGTCGCTGCCGATGGTCACGGGATCTACCGGTTCAAGGGGAAGTAGTCTGAGGATCTGGTGCGGGACGGGCTCATATGGTCCGTCCCGCTCTCCAGTTCCGCCTACGGTATTGATGAGGAGCCTGCCGAGTTTTGCGGTTGACTGGTGACTCAAACCAAAGCTCCAAGTGGAACACATGAAAGACACGAGTCACCACGATGAGAAATTTGCCCGGATGACGTTCTCCTCGGTTTACCCTCTCTATCTCGCAAAAGTCGAGAAGAAGGGTCGATCGGAATCGGAGTTGCATCAAGTCATTCAGTGGCTGACCGGGTTCGATGAGCGTGCGATCCAAGAGCAGATTGAAAGCCAATCAACGTTTGAGCAGTTCTTTCAGCAAGCCCATTTCAACCCCAATGCCCACCTGATCACCGGTGTCATCTGTCGTTATCGGGTGGAGGAGATTGAGAATCCACTCACTCAGAAGGTCAGGTATCTCGATAAGATGGTCGATGAATTGGCAAAAGGGCGAACCATGGAAAAGATACTGCGTGGAGGGTAAGGCGAGCATTGCGAGCGGGGTCGCCTTAGTGAATTCGCGTGGGAATCTACCTGGTAGCTGAGCGACAGGTGGTTCTTGTTGCGAAGATTCTTTCTGAGGCAACTCCTCGTGGCGCTGGCACACCTTTGCAAATAACTCAGCCGATGTTGTCGATGTGGGACGGGCACATTTGCCCGTCCTGCTTTACGGCAACGAGTTCAACGGACGGGCAAATGTGCCAGTCCCACGGAGCAATCCATGCCACGCCTCACCCGTCGACAGTTGTTGATCGCCGTCCCGCTGGGGCTGTTGCTGGCGGCAGCGCTCGCGATCGTGGTAGTCGGAAGCCGAAATGGGCTTCGCTCGCGTCTCGCCAAAATCCAGATCGGCATGACACAGGCCGAGGTCGAGGCCATCCTCGGCCCCCCGGCCATTCACTTGTCCAGAACGAACAGACGCGGGCATGCCTCAGCCTGGGTCGATCAGTTCTGGCAGGTCGATGTCATCACCGGTCCCGATGGCCGCGTCGAACGGGTCAGCTGCAAGCCGTCCGACAGCGCCTTCCATCGCACGATCGGGCGGCTTCTGTAGCTGCGTTCGCTAGAGCATTCCACGATTGCGTTCTCGCCAAGAAGTAGAACGGACCCCCAGGTCCGTTCAGCCCGGACCTAGGGGGCCAGGCTACGAGGGCGCTCACCGAATTTTGAAATGCTCTAGCAGGTCAATGCCAGGGATCGGCCTGCCGATGAAAAACGTGGCAAAGGAAAAGGAATTCAGGCGTCAGTCGATTTGCTCAGAAACGATTCCCCGCCTCGCCTGCAGTGCATTCCTGGAACGCTCATGGAGCCAATCCCTCAGAGGGGGGCAACGTGCGGCATCCGCAAAAAGTTCTTTAACAGCTCAATCCCCGAGTTGGTCAAGAAGCTTTCGGGGTGAAACTGCACTCCATGCACTGGGTAGCGAGCGTGGCGCATGGCCATGATCTCGCTGGGGTGGTCGCTGTCGCGAGTCCAGCCGCAGGCGACCAATTCAGGCGTCAGAGTTTCTTCGGGGACGACGAGGCTATGGTAGCGAGTGGCAGTAAAGGGGTTCGGCAGTCCGGCGAAGACGCCCTTTCGGTCGTGGTGAATCTCGGAGGTCTTGCCGTGCATCAGACGTTTGGCCCGGACCACTTGGGCTCCGTAGACCTCGGCCATGCATTGGTGACCGAGACAGACGCCGAGGATCGGGATGCCGGTCGGGCCAAACTCCTCGATCAAAGCCTTCGATATCCCCGCTTCTCCGGGGCTGCATGGCCCGGGCGAAACCAGGATGCGGTCGGGTTTCAGGGCGTGAATCTCGGGGAGCGTGATCTGGTCATTGCGTGCGACCAGAATCTCGACTGACGAGTCGATCTCCCCGAACCTTTGCACCAGGTTGTAGGTAAACGAATCGTAGTTGTCCAAAACGAAGATCATGGGGCAGTCCGACAGCTCCAAAGAGTTCCACAAGGCAGGTGTGATTGTAGCGGGGTGGCTGAACGTGCGGCAGCGAGCGTAGGATGTTCATGCACTGTGTGCCTCAGAACTATCGGCAGCCAGCAGGCCCTGCTCCCTCTCCCCAATGGCGACATGACTTTCCGTGAGAGTGTGACTGTGCGGAGAGGAGGTCGGAACCGACTGCTGGCAGCATTTCTGCTGAATACACGTCAGCTGGATCGCGGAGTGTACTTTCCCAAACTTTTCTTTCCCGCGTGAGTTCTCGACCGGTTCTGGGACTCATCATCATAGACTAGGTTCTCTGTTCCTCGGATTCGCCCCTGTCTCAAGGGCCTCATGCGACCGCCCGACACACGTCACAGCTTGATCGTTCGCTTGAAGGACCAGCGGAATGAACCCGCGTGGACGGAGTTTGTGTGTGCCTACGAACCCTTCCTGGCACGGCTCGTCCGGCGGCAGGGGACGCCCGATCGACATGCGGCGGATGTCACACAGCAACTGCTGATCGCGATTGCGAAGTCGGTCGATGGGTGGCAGCCGGATGGGAAGGTGGCCTCGTTCCGGCGGTGGCTGGGGCGGGTGGCGCGGAACGTGGTCATCAAGTTCATGATGCGGGAGCGGAAGCAGATCACCGGCCAGGGCGGGTCGGACTTTCTGAAGTTGATCGAGCAGACGACCGACGCCTCGATCGATGCCGAACAGGCCAGGAAGTACGAGCAGGAGTTGATCCTCTGGGCGGCTGAGTTGGTGCGAGGAGAGTTCCGCGACACCTCGTGGCGAGCCTTCTGGGGGACACAGGTCGAAGGCCGGTCGGTGGCTGAGGTCTCCCAAGAACTCGGCGTCACCCCCGGCAGCATCTACATGTCCCGCAGCCGCATCTTCGCGAGAATAAGAGCCCACATCGCCGAGGTCATGGAGGAGGAGTGAGCCCGTGGGACGGGCACACCTGCCCGTCCGTCCGTAGGATGGGCAATCCTGCCCGTCCCCGCGTCACGTACAACCCACAACTCCAGTGAGCGGCATGGCGCTAGCCGCCGGTTCCCCTGACCGTCCTCCAACCAGCACCAGTTTCCCAGACGAACCACGCAGAGAAGAACCGGCGGCTAGCGCCGTGCCGCTCACCAAACCTTCGACTCACACACGGACGGGCCAATGGGCCCGTCCCACGACCGACCTCCCTGCTGGCTCTCCTCTCTCGTCACTCCTCTCTCATCTCCCCCCATGCACTGCGACCCGACCCTCCTCCGACGTTCCCTCGACGACCGCCTTAGCGAGGCGGAAGAGGAGTCGTTGTCGGCACACCTCTCCTCGTGCAATGCCTGCCAGCGCGAACTCGAACAACTCGCTGGCCAACCGGCAGCCTGGTCACGGGTCGGGACCGCGCTGAGAGAAGCGTGTGCCTCCGGAGAATCGAGCCTCTCCGGAGTCGGCGTCGAGCATGCCGTCGACAGCGACTCGTCTGCTGACTTCGCGGTGGAGTGCCTCGACCCGTCGGTGTCACCCGAATCAATCGGCCGACTGGGCGATATCGAGATCCTCGAAGTCATCGGCCAAGGCGGGATGGGGGTGGTCCTCAAGGGGTTCCAGCCCGAACTCAAGCGACTCGTCGCAGTCAAAGTCCTCGCCCCACAACTCGCCGTCAGTGCCGCCGCCCGCAAACGCTTCGCCCGCGAGGCCCAAGCCACCGCTGCGATTCTGCACCCGAACGTGATGCCGATTCTGACGGTGCATTCCAGCGGCAAGCTGCCGTATATCGTCATGCCGTATGTCGCGTGCGAGTCGCTGCAACAACGCCTCGACCGTACCGGTCCACTGGAGTTGGTCGACATCCTCCGCATCGGCATGCAGACTGCCAATGGCCTCGCAGCGGCGCATGCGCAGGGGTTGGTCCACCGCGATGTGAAGCCCGCGAACATCTTGCTGGAGATCAGCGTCGAGAAGGTGATGCTCACCGACTTCGGCCTCGCTCGAGCGATCGACGACGCGAGTATCACCCGCACCGGAGTCATCGCCGGGACGCCGCTCTACATGTCCCCCGAGCAAGCCCGCGGCGAGGCCATCGACGCCCGTAGCGACCTGTTCAGCCTCGGCAGCGTCCTCTACACACTGGCCACCGGACGGGCTCCGTTTCGGGCCGAGTCGACCTACGGCATCCTCCGCAGACTCACTGATGAGGCCCCGCGAGCCGTGCGCGAGATCACTCCACAACTCCCGGCGTGGTTCGCGATGATCGTCCACAAGCTACTCGCGAAGCAGCCGGGGGAGCGGTTCGCGAGTGCCATTGAGGTGGCTCAACTCTTGGAGGGCTGCCTCGCTCACGTCCAGCAACCGACGATGATCCCGCTGCCCGAGGCGTGCCCAGTGGGAGGAACCGGACGCCGCTGGCCTGCCTTTGCGACGATCCTCGCGGTGTTGCTGGCGGTCGGGTTTGCCATACTCGGAGCGGTGTTTGCCCCGTGGAAGAAACGATCCTTCGTCCCGCCACCCTCAGCTCCCATGCCGAGCGTCGCATCCACGGTCACACCGACATCGAACGAGCCTTCCTCGACCGATCCCGACACGGAGTGGGACGCCGGAGACCAGTCCCTCGCCCCGCTCCGCCAGGAGTTCCCCAAGTGGAGCGATCAAGCCAAACAACTCTGGCCCCCGTAGGACGGGCCCCTTTGGCCCGTCCGTCCAAAGTAGGATGGGCAATCCTGCCCGTCCCCGATTCACGAACGACTCACGATGCCGAGTGAGCGGCACGGCGCTCGCCGCCGGTTCCCCTGACCGTTGTCCAACTAGAACCAGTCTCCCCGACGAACAACGGTGAGAAGAACCGGCGGCGAGCGCCGTGCCGCTCACCAAGACACCGAACACCGCCAGACGGACGGGCCAATGGGCCCGTCCTACGAACCACGCCGATTCTCGCTCGACCTGCGGCCTTCATTCGTGAAGGCCGACTGCCGCAGGGGACGGGCAGGGTTGCCCATCCTACGACATGGTCGCCGGACTCTCCGAGTCCGGTGCCGGAACTCACCCTCCGCACACGACACCGGATTCGGAGAATCCGGCGACTTTCAACCACCTTCACCCCCAATCTGGAGTGCTTCGATGACCCGCACCATTCTGTTCGCCGCTCTCTTCCACCTCATCGCCGCGATTGGCATGACGCAGGAACTTGCGGCTCCAGTCGAGACCACTCCGGCAGCTGAGGCGAAGCCCCCTGCCCCCGAGGCTCCGACCGAAGCCGATCCACAAGCGAGAGTGACCGAGACCAAAGTCTTCACCCTCAAGGGCTGCACTGCGACTGACGTTGCTCAATTACTCAAGCACCTGAATCCCAGCCCGTCGTTTCAAGCCTTTGGCAACAACCAGGCACTGCGGCTGGTGGTGGTGGGAACACCCGAAGAACTGGTGTCCGCCGAAGCCACCATCAACCGGTTGCAGGAGTTGATTACTCAAATCAAAGACGGCGACAACAAGCTGTATGAGTTGCTGAAGTCCTTGGGGACCGAGCATCCCGATGTGCTGAAGCTCAATTCGGAACTGGAGGCTCTCGAAGCCGAGATCGTGAAGCTGGAAGCGGGCCTCAAACATTACGCCCCACCGAAGCGGATCGAAGAATTCAAGATCCCGCCGCTGTCCGCCACTGTCGAGACTGAAGCCGCTGAGGAACCATCACCAAACACCACCAGTGATTTCCAGTTGGGAGTAGTCCTGCACCGGACCAAGCCCACCGAGGCCGCCCGGATTCTGAAGCTGGTCATCAACGATGACCGGCTCACAGCTGAGCCCGAGGGTGACAACATCGTGCGGGTCAAGTATCGCTCCGCGACCAAGGCCGAGGTGGAGCTGATGGCTTCGGTGTTGGAGCAGATGGAGAAGCCAGACGTGGCAACTCCAGCCGCTCAGTCTGATTCAGGCACCACGCCGACTGCACAGCCTCAGAGCGTAATACCCAACCTGCTCAAACACTGCGCCCGTCTAAGGGTCACGACCGATGGAAAAGAGTCGAAAGCCTCCGGAACTATCATCGAGAGCGGCGGTGAGACCATTGTTCTCACATGCAGCCATATCTTTTGGGAGATGACTGATCAGACCAGAATTGAAGTCGAGCTTTTCGATTCGCACCGGCCAAGAACATACGTGGCCAAACTATTGGGGTACAGCCTTCAGGCCGATGTGGCACTGATTCAGTTTGACACGTCACGAGAGAACCACGGATCGGCAAAGATCGCTCCCCTTAGCCTGAATCCCTCCGTCGGGAATGAAGTCATCAGCATTGGGTGTATCCGGGGCGAATCGCCTACGAGTTCCACGCGGAAAATCGTCCATGTCAACCAATTCATAGGAGCCGACAACCTGACCTGTACGGGACAGCCGGAGGTTGGCGAGGTAGGCGGAGGATTGTTTAACGATCAAGGACAACTGATTGGCGTCTGCACAGCTGCGGATGCTGCCGCTAAGCGAGGTGTTTATTGCGGGCTCGGTCCGATCCATGAATTGATCAAGCGGTATGAACCAGCACACTTGGATGATGCAACTGCGAAAACCCTCACCCCCAGCCCCTCTCCCGGGGGGAGAGGGGAGCCGGAGGGCTCGGCGAGCGTCAAAGTCTTCGCCCTCCAGCACGCTCAGGCCACCGAGGTCGCCGAAATCCTGAAGCAGGTCTACGACCGGGGGCCGTCGAAGATCGTTCCGGATGCGCGGACCAACTCGGTCATCGTCACCGGGCCGGATGCCCAGGTGCAGGAGATCGAGGCTCTGCTGTTGAAGCTCGATGACGCTGGGCAATCCAAACCGGTTGTGAGTGTCACGCCCCTCGAAACAGAAGCAGCCAAGCTGGTCGTGCAGCTGCAGGATGAGATGACGAAGCTGCAACAAAACTTGGGACCAAAGCATCCCAAGATCGTGGAACTGCAAGCCCGCATCGACACTGCTCGCAAGTCTGCTGAGAACTCCACGATTAAAGAGACCGCTCTCGTCTTACCGAGCGATGCTGTCCAGTGGAACCTGATGGCCTCTGAAATTGCGAAGGAGTTGAAGAAGGACCAAGAGGCGTTCTATCGTCTGCATGGACCAAATGTTCCTCGCGTAAACTTTTTCGATGAAGCGATTGACGGTTTCAAGAGACTCCACGGCGAATCGGTCTTTGGCGAAGAAACGATAGAAGCCAAGTTGTTGGCAGAGTGCGTAATGAAGTATCAGCCTCTGATCGAGAAAGGGGCAGATGCACTACGGGCCGAGCGAGATCGGCTCATTGAGAAGAACAACCCAGAGAACGATGGCAAGATTGTTGACCTCCAAATACTGACCGCCTGGGCCACGGTCCAGCAGCGATACCGTGACCGGAATGTCAGCGAAATGCACGGAGTCGGGGCCGTATCACCAGAAGATGCTGCCGCTTGGGCCTCGATGGTCAACGAGGTTATCTAGGAGCTTCAGAAGGAGCGGGAAGCGATCATCGACAAGAATCTCGGCAAGCACAGCCCGCGTGTCGATGACTTGGATGCCTCGATCGCCCAGATCAAGGCCGACAACGCTGAGGTGCTCGTCTCAGCGATGATCCAGCAATCCGTGGCGGCCAATGGACTAAAAGAGGTCGTCTCTTTGATCAACAAGGGGATCATGGCAGAACGGGCCGAGCGGGATAAGCTCATCGAAACCGACCCCACAAACCCTCGAATTCGCGAAATTGACATCGACATCGCTTCCTCCATCGTGAGGGAACGTCACTATGCGAAGGCGATCGCCGCCGCAGAATCGGGCGTGCTGCCGACTGCGACATCTACTTTCACGACAACCCCTCCCTCTGGCAATATCCCACTGTCGATTACGATTTCAATGAACGAGAGTTCACCCAAGGAACTCCAGCAGCAGCTCGCCCAACTGCGAAAGGACTACGAGGCCGCCGACGCACAGGCACATCAACTGGCCGTGCAACTCCAGCAGACGCCCGACGAGGCTAAGAATGCCGAGCTGCGCAAGGCCGTCCAGCGAGCGTTCACCGCGCGGCAATCGCTGCTGCGGACCGAGCTGATGGAGATGCAGACCCGCCTGCTCCAGACACAGCGGTCGATCGACCTGCGCGAACGGATCAGCGACCAGATCATCCAGCGCCGGGTCGAGGATATGCTGAACCCGCAGCTGGAGTGGGAGGGGACGCCGACTTCGAAGCAGAGGTTGTTACAGTCCGAGGTCGCCCAGCCGGACGAACAGGAAGAGAATCGCATTATCCTACCGGCATCGAAACCTCAACACCCGATCAAGGCACAAGAGGCAACAACTCTGCCTCGCGACTCGATCACTCACAATGTGACATGGGATCAGCTGAAAACCCTGTTTCAAACGATCTTAAAACGCCATCCAACGCCGAGAGAAATCGAGGCTTGGCAGAACTCGATTAACTCGGGTCAATCTCTCCGAGATGTCGAAATCACACTGCTTTCCCATAACTCTGTCTTCGACCGAGTCGACCGTGATAAGCAACGTTACATCGAGTATCTGCATGAATACTTCTTGAATCGGAAACTGACTGCGTCCGAGTTGGATTACTGGACACAGAGATACGATCAGGCGAAGGGAATACGCTCAGTCTTTATCCTTGAATTCGCTGAGATTGTACAAGGGGTTCTCCAGAACCGTTCGGTCGATAACGCTGATTTCTTCACCGATCCCAAGGCCGAGGTGCTGGCCAAGCTGCAAGGCACTTGGAATGTCGAGCTCGATGCCGCCGATATCCAGTTCCCCGGAACGCGAGGTGAGGTCACGATCGAAGGCAACCTGCTGAAGCTGTGGGAGATCGTTCCGCCTCAGCCGGGACTGACCACGGAAACCATCCGCACGGAAGCGGGGGCCATGCTCCTGACACCGGGAGCAGCTGGTCCTCCGCAGCAGATCGATCTGGTCATCGGGCCGAACGATGGGGACGAACGACGAGAGACGCAGGGGATCATTGAGATCACCGGCGACACGGTGAAGCTCTGTTACGACCCGCAGCATACGAAGGGCGAGGTCCAGCGCCCGGTCGCTTTTGCGATCGGGAAACATGCCGAGTTACTGGTTTTCAAGCGTCAGGTGAAAGCGTCCCAGAATCAAGGCGCTCCGCAGGTTCCAAGCGTCAATCCGAAAATTGCCATTCTGGCGATGCTGCAAGGCAAGCTAACTGTGGAAACCACGGTCATTCAAGATGGTAAAACCACGATTTCCAAACCGATTACCGCTGTCGGAGAAGAAACTCGCATACAGTTCCCCAGCGAGGACGGACAGCCGCCGATGTCGATCGACTTTATTCTGGGGTCAGCTGGTCCTCCGCAGCAAGTTGACCTGCGTCCGATTCCGAAGTTCGATACCGATGAGATTTCAAAAAAAGGCGTTCCCAAAGAACTCTTTCCATTTTGGGAGGCGGAGATTCTAAAGCTTATGCCACTGCTTCCCGGCATCGTGGAAGTTGACGACGATTGCGTCCGGATCAGTTTCGCCGCCGACCCCAGTGTTTCGAAGGCACGCCCGACAGAGTTCAAGGCCGGGCCGTACTCCGTCACCTGGGAGTTCCGACCACAAGCTGCGGCGGCTGCGAAAGTCACTCCATCCGCAGCCGTCACCGAACTCGAAGGGGACTGGCATTTCGTGTCAGCGAACATTCGACTCAAGAAAGGCGAGACATATAGAATGCCTCCCACAAATCGGACCTTTCAACGGGACCGGCTCACTGTCGCCTGGCCTGGGGGCGGCCATGACTGCCGCATCAAAGTCAACCTGATCGAGAAGTCGATCCGGCTTTACGATCAGGAAGAGAACGGCACATATACATTGGAGCATTATGAACTCAAGGGGAATCAACTGATCCTTCGCCACAACCCGGAGGATGAGGACTTTAAGGTCTACGAACGCGGGCTTGTGCGCATTCCCAGTGTTGTTCCACCGGCCACCGAGGAACAAAAGCTTCTCTGGCGCTCGGCGATTGTGGAGATCGCGACCTATGGCGACAGCCATGTGAACAACGGGGGTGAGAACGTCGTCGGACGCGGAGTGGTCGTCTCACCGGGCGGACTGATTCTGGCACACTTAGCAGGTCGATGGGATCCCCCTCTCAAGGACCGGAAGGTCATGGCGAAATATGACGATGGCAGCCAGATCCCCCTCACTGTCGTCGAGGAAGGGGGCGGGTTCGTCGCTTTTCAGCCCGAGAAGCCGATCAACGTGAATCATTACTTCAAGGTGTCCCAAACGGTCGTTCAGGAACACGACGAGGTTCGCATCTGGGGACCGGATCACTCTCGGGCCGGAAGTCAGTCTCTGGCTCCCTACGCCGACAGTGTGACCGTACTGGATCGCAAGTACCCCGCCTTGGGGATTGCAGTCTGGCAACTTCGCTCCAGTCAACATGCGGTGTTGGGGACACCCATTCTCGATGCGGATGGAGACCTGTTGGGCATCACCATCACCGGCACTCGGGATCTGCTGCTGGCAGTCCCGGTGGCACAGTTGAAGGCACTGTTCCCGAAGTCACTGGGCCAGTTGACTCCCATGCCGAGTGACACGCCGCCTGCGGCTCCAACGGTTAGTCCGCTGTCGCCAGCCGTACCCGTCCCGGTCGCTCCGCAGTCCGAAGGACCGTGATCTGCATCTCGATAACGCCCCGCCCGTAGAACGGAATCCATTCCGTTCCTCTGAGTCAAGAACGGAATGAATTCCGTTCTACGACAGGTGCCGAACCAGCGCCGTGAGCATTTGCTGCTGGAGCTAGGGAACGAAGCGATACCCCGCGTGAGGTATCACGCGCCCGACAGCCTCTCGGATCACGTCGTGCAGTCATGCACACTCGTCAGACATTCCAGCGTCCTGGCCCCACGGGATGCAGCGACGGCGTGATCTCAGAATATCTACGAAGAGGGATTGACATTTACCCTTACTGCATTACAGTAGTAATACAGACATGCAAAAGCCCTCCCTCACATTCTCTGTTCATCCCTCCTCGGGCGTTCCGATCTACCGCCAGCTGATGGACCAAGTCCAGGCGTTGGTGGCGGGGGGGAAACTCGTCGCCGGGGACACACTCCCCAGTGTGCGGCAAATGGCAGCTGACTTGGGCGTGAACATGATGACGGTCTCCAAGGCGTACGCGAAGCTGGAAGCGGTCGGTGTCTTGGAACGCTCACGGGGGAAGGGCATGGTGGTCGCCCCCCCGCGCACCGAAGGATCGATCGGCCAGCGGCAGGAGCAAATGCGACCTCTGGCAGATCAAGCGGTCGTGCGCGGGTTACAGCTGGGGTTGAAGCCGCCGCAAATCATGGATGTGTTCAAAGCCTCGATCGAAGAGAGCCAGCCGTGACCGTAGCGTGGGCTTTAGCCCACGCCGCTGGGGGGACGTACAGACGTGTGGGTTAAAACCCACACTACGGAAAGCTAACCATGCATGAACTCGACATTGATGTCACCGGGCTGCATAAGCAGTTCGGCTCGAAGATGGTCCTCAACGGCGTCGACTTGCAGATCCCGCGCGGGCGGGTGATCGGGTTGCTCGGCCTGAACGGGTCAGGGAAGAGTACGCTCATCAAGTGCTTGCTCGGGTTGCTGAAGCCGACGAGCGGATCGATCACGGTGCTGGGCCGCGATGCGTGGCACCTGGATGATCAGCAGAAGATTAAGATCGGCTACGTGCCGCAGGAGATCACGCTCTACCCGTGGATGACCGTCCGGCAGACGGTCGACTATGTGTCGGCGTTCTATCGCACCTGGGACACGAAGTGGTCGGACGAACTGCTGCGGCGGTGGGATCTGCCGCTGCATGATCGGTTTGGGCCGCTGTCGGTGGGGCAGAAGCAGAAGCTGGCGCTGGTTCTGGCACTCGGCCATCGACCGGAGTTGCTGATTCTCGATGAACCCGTTGCCAGCCTCGATCCAGTCGCGCGGCGGTGGTTCCTCGAATCGATCCTCGAAATGGCAGCTGATGAGCAGCACACCGTGTTGTTCTCGACGCACATCACGTCCGACCTGGAACGAGTCGCGTCGCATGTGGCACTCATGAAGGACGGAAAGGTGGTCTTCCATGATGAACTCGATGTCCTCAAGGACCAAGTGAAACGTCTGCGGTTACAAGCAGCTGCGGACCTCCCCGCGTCGTTCGCGGTGCGAGGTTCGCTGCGGACAGAAGTCGAGGGCCGCCACGCGGTGGTGACGGTTCCGCAGGTCAGTGATGAACTGATCGTCGAACTCAAGCAGCGCTGGACCGCTGATGTGGCGGTTGAGGATCTCAATCTGGAAGAGATCTTCCTGGAGCTGCATGAGAAGTAGCCGAGCGTAGGGTGGGACAAGCTCGCTTTGGAGCGCTGGCCCACCATGTGCGACGCGGTCTGATGGGGTGTGTGCGTCAGAAAAGTAGGCAGCTGCCAGTTTCTGCCCCCTCTCCCCCACATTTGGTTTG
>JAYTCW010000025.1:0-21285 GCA_043736295.1 Planctomycetota bacterium
CACCCTGGAATGGGCCTTCAGCCAAGTCACAGAACATGGCCAAACCGTCGATCGCGTGATGGTGAGACTGGGGATCGGGTGAAATGCAAAACTTCAGTAGTATTCCTCGATTCGACCCGCCACCCGGTGAGTGTGCGGGACGTTCACGCAATGGGGGTGGCTTACTGGTCAGTGACGCCGCGTCGCTGTAGGCTGATGTCATTATTCTCATGGGTGGCGCAGAACGGGTGCGGGATAGAGCGGGGGAGTGGCATGCCTGAACTGAGCCGATTCTTCGGTATCATCATCCGTATGTTTGTCGAGGTCGGGGGGCCTCACCACTTGCCTCACTTGCACGCCTACTACCAGGACGATGTGGCGGTACTCGGTCTGGACCCCATCGAACTCATGGCCGGTGAACTTCCTAGGCGGCAACGACGACTGGTGGAAGCCTGGGCTGAGTTGCATCAGGAAGAGCTGCTGGAGGATTGGCGTCGCTTGCAGGACGGGCAGTTGCCACTTCCGATTGACCCTTTGGAGTAAAACCCTGATGAACCACCCGATCTGCCGCGTTCGTCATTTTCGGATGATTGCGCCGTACACCCTTCTCGTGGGCTTTGACGATGACACTGAGCAACTGATCGATTTCCAACCCGTTCTGGCGGGTGAGCTGTTCGGTCCCTTGCGTGAGCTATCGCTTTTCAATCAGGTGGCGATTGATAACGAGGTTCACACGCTCATCTGGCCGAACGGGGCGGACTTCGATCCGGCGACTTTGCACGATTGGCCGGAGCACGTAGAAGCCTTGGCAGCACGTGCGAGAAGATGGGAATTGCACCCGGCTTAGCATTCATCACAGGAAATGCTCCGCTACCGCCTTCCATTTATCCTCAGTCGTTCTCACATCACTCGGCACAGCACTTCGACCAGCAGGTCAATCTGTTCCGGCGTGTTATACAGATGGCATGACACGCGGATGTGCAGGCGATCCTGCCACTCGACAATGGGTATTTCGATGCCGAATTCGGTGGCCAGTTGCAGCTGAAGCGGGTGCGGAGTGCCGGGTTGTTGTTCGACTCGCTGGAGTGGAGGAAGTTCGAGAGTCAGCATCGTGCCGTACTCGTGATCGCGGGCGAGCGGGATCGCGCCGCAGTGGTTGGTGAGTTGCTGCCCGGCGTATTGAGCGAGGGTGTGGCACTGGTCGTGAAACCGGTCGAGGCCGACAGATTGCAGAAAGCGGATCGCCTCGGGCACCGCAAGATACGCAGCTGGGTCGCTGGTGCCGGTCCAATGGAACTCATCGACCCAGCGCGTGGCGCGACCGGAGAGGCTGCGACCCCAGCTGATGATGGCGGGTTTCAGGCCGGAGCGATGCTTGGGCTTGGAGTAGAGGAACCCGCTGCCGAATGGGGCGGCGAGCCACTTGTGCAGACTGGCACAGTAGAAATCGCAGCCCAGCTGATCGAGCTGGAGTGGGAGCATGGCGACGGCATGCGGGCCATCGATACAGACCGGGATGCCGAGCGGTTTCGCGCGGCGGCAGACCTCATCCACCGGCAGGATGAGAGCTGTGGGTGAGGTGACGTGACTGATGACGATCATCTTCGTGCGGGGTGTGACGCGGTGGAAGATCGCATCGACGCGGTCGTTGGCGGTGGTCTCTCCCATCGGCAGTCGGGCGAGGACCGTCTTGGCTCCGGCCCGCTTGCAGTGCGAGCCCCAGATGCGGATGACGGCTCCGTACTCGTGGTCGTTAAGCAGCACCTCGTCGCCCGGTTCGAGCTTGGTGTTCTCGGCGACAATGTTCATCGCCACCGTGGCATTGGAAACGAACGCCAGGTTCTCCGGACGGCAGCCGAGGAACTGGCCGAGGGCGTGGCCCGCTTCATCCAGTAAGCATTCTTGCCGCCGGACAAAGAACTCCATCGGGTTACGTTCGAGTTCCTCCGTCCAGCGCTGGCGGGCGTCTCGCACGGCACGGGGAGACGGCCCGAACGATCCGTGGTTGAGGTAAGTGGTGCCGGGCGTGAAGTCCCATTCGCAGTGGAACGCGGTCCAGTCAAACCGAGACAGATCGGGCGAGTGGTCGGACATGGATGGGCCTGATGTGGGAACCGAAAGACGAGTCGCCGGGATGTCTGCCCCCCCTTCGTGTTCTTCGTTGCCACGGCGTTTCGATTCAGCCATTCTCCGGCATTCGATGTTTCGCCTGGGGATGATGCGAGAATCTGCATTCGGAGGGGCTGCTGATTTTGGGGGTGCCTCCCTTTCTGACGCACACGCTGAGTCGTATCGATTGGCATCCCTGTTTGAGTGTCGAGACTTGGCCCGTTAGAATAACTGGAAGTTCTCCACTCCTCCACACCTCTCACTGAGTACCCGCACGCATGCTGGCCCGGCATGAAGTTTTCCCGCACGTCATCGAAATGAACCTCCAGGCCCGTCGGCGGTTGGGGTGTTCGGTGTATCTGGTGCATGATGCCGGGGAGTGGATGCTGATTGATATCGGGTATGAAGACACGCTCGATGACATGATTGGCCTGATCCGGGATATGGATTTTCCGCTGAACCAGTGTAAGTACCTGATCGCCACCCACGCGGATGTGGACCACATTCAGGGACTGAAGCGGGCTAAGGAGATCATGCCCCAGGCTCAGGTGATCGGCCATCCGCAGGCCGCCGGACTCCTCGCCGAGGGAGAGCGGATCATGACCTACGCCGAGATCACCGCGCAAGGGATCTCGATCGACCTCCCCAAGATCCGCTTCGACAGGACGATCGACGAAGGGGACAAACTCCAACTCGGTTCGCTGACTCTCGATGTCTGGCACACGCCCGGCCACGCCCCGGCTCAACTGGCGTTTCGACTCGGCAAGATTCTATTCTCGGGCGACAACATCTATCGCGATGGGTGCGTGGGGAACATTGATGCCCACCACGGGTCGGACCTGCCCGCGTTCATTCGGTCGCTGACCCGCATTCGGGACACGGATGTGGAGTGGTTGCTCCCCAGCCACGGGCCGATCTTCCGCAACGATCGGAAGCTGCTCGACTCCACGATCGCGAGACTGACCCAGTATCAGCACATGGCCGACTTCGGAACCTGTGCGGTCGACTGGCCATTACTGGACGAGTGGGACGCCGAGTTGGCCAAGGGCGTGGGGCCCAAATAGTCGGGAGGCCGGTGTCGAAAGCCCACCGGTTGCCACCGGTGGGCTATTGTCATCCCCGACTCTCGATGGAGGACACCTTGATGTCGGAGATGGAGCCGTCAGCTGCGAATTCTCCGACGGCTCCTCAGCGGCGTCCGCGGGTGTCGTCCGTCGTCCTTCCATTCGGTATTCCTTCGAAGGACGAGCTGCCCCCTCCCCGGACTTGGCGAGAATATCTGTTGGGGCCCGAGGGCAAGAGCTTCTCAATTTCGCTTCTGGTGCATCTGCTCTTGCTGGCACTTTTGGCCATCCCGCTCAGTCGCGAGTTGTCTCGGAGCAAAGACATCGAACCCATCATTGAGGTGGTCGAGGGCGTTGAGGGCGATGATACTCTCGGTGACTTTATGGACGCGCCGGTCTTGATGACACAGAAATCCACGGGGCTGGAAGACTTCGAAGCTCCCCGTTTCGATGAGGGAACGTCCGGTTTTTCAATCCCCATCAACGGGGCTCTGGCGGACTCCGCTGGCTCCTCGGGAAGTGAGGACGGAGACGGAACCGTGGACCTTGCGGGAGCGGTCGGAGGCTACCTGCTCCGCGAGCCGGGTAACGCTGTCAAAGCCGGGCGATTCACCGCCTTCTCCAGACCGATCATCGTGAAGAGTGTGGGCAGCAAACAGCGTGAAGAGTTCGGCGAACCGGGAGACCCACCACTGGAAGGGCAAGCGTACTTCATCGTGATTCAGATCCGCGTCGATCCCCGGCGGAAGACCTATCTGATCGGGGATCTCATCGGGTCGGTCGTCGGGACCGATGGCTACACGCAGAAAGTCCCCGAGGGCATGTACATCCTGGACGATGACGGCAATCCGCAGGAGATTAAACGCTCCAAACCGATCAAAGTCGTCGATAGCGTCGTCCAACTTCTGATGCGTGTCCCCGGTGCCAAGTCCGAAGTCCGCGACAACATCTACCTCAAATCTAAGATGCTCAAAGAGGAGCAAAATCTCCAACTGATCTTCCAGAGCCAACCGCAGGCCAAGCCGGCGTTTGTGAAATGAGACAACACCGAATACCCCGTCTATGCTGAATTTGGGGCTTGCCCACCCGCGAGCGACAACTCCGAATTCAAGGACTGGCATCGCACATGGTGTTCGCTGTGGGGGTCATCAGAGCGACGATCTGTGCCACCGCATTGGCTGCTTGGGGGTGGGCCGCTTGAGTGATGGCCAGACTGAGTTGGTGCCGTGCGGAGTGATCCGACAAGAGCGGAGTGACAGCCGCGGCGAGTTGGAGGGCGGTCTGGGGAGGAGTCGCGGCTTGAAACACCAGGCGGGCGGCCCCTTGATCCGCGTACCAGCGGGCGTTGGCGGTCTGGTGGTCGCGAGCAGCTGTCGGCAGTGGAATGAGGACGGTGGGGGCTCCGAGGCAGGCCAGTTCGGCGAGCGAGGTTGCTCCCGCGCGAGCGATGACGAGGGTAGCGGTACGGTAGTAGACGCTGGGGTCAGTGATGAACTCAACCGCTTCGGCCTGGAGAAAGTCGGACACCAGAGCGTATCGCTCGGCGATCGCGGGCTGATCTCCCGCCCCCGTCTGGTGGATGAGGTGCCAGCCCTTCAGTTCAGCGGGGCGAGTTGCGACCCACTCGGCCACGGCCTCGTTGAGGTGCCGCGCCCCCTGGCTGCCACCAAGGATCAGGAGTTGGTTCGGCAATCGACTGGGAACTGGTTCATTGGGGAGGGCAAAGCTCCTGCTGAGCCGCGAGCCTGGAAGAACGCTCACCCCTTGTCCCGGCTCGGCAGGAGCCTCGCCCTCCCGACCCGACATCTGTTCTGAATCGTTATGGGGCGAATCCATCATGCTCGGAAGCATCGACCTCCGAACCGGGTTGCCGGTGATGGTGACGACGCCCGCTCGATACTGGACCGAACGCGGGAGATAGGCCCGGGTCTCCTCAAAGCTGAGGCAGACCTTGGTGGCCCAGCGGCTGAGCCAGACGTTGGCTCGACCGGGGATCAGGTTCTGCTCGAGCAGGACCACCGGGACACCCGCGCGAATGGCGGCGCAGACGAGCGGGGCACTGGCAAAGCCGCCGCATCCGACAACAACGGATGGGGACTGCTCCCGGATGAGTTGGCGGGCCGCTCGCCAGGCATGCCAGTTCTCGGAGAGGACCGTCCACGGCTCCCGCCAGATGCGACCGGGGGAGATGGAGGCGAGGTGATGCCGCTCAAAGGGGGTGCGGGCGAGAATCGACCGGTCGATCTCCTTCTCGGAGGCGACGATTCCGATACGGAGTTCGTTGTCGTGCCGTTGCAATTCTTCGGCCACAGCGATCGCCGGAAACAAGTGCCCCCCAGACCCGCCCGCAGCGAAGAGAATCGTTCGGCGGGACATGTGTTCGCTCGGGAGGAATGTGTGTGCCAGCCAAACGTCGGTGAGAGGCCAACTCTTGCCCCCTCTCCCCCGCGATCGACTTGTCTTTCAGTGAGGACTCGATTGCGGGGGAGAGGGCTGGGGTGAGGGGGCCACACGGACACCTTTCGCCCCTCACCCCGGCCCTCTCCCCACAGCCAAATTCTCCCCCAAAGTTGAGTCGCCCGTGGGGAGAGGGAGCAGAGTCACCGGTCACGACGTGGGGGACTTAAGCGCCAGAGAGATTGTGGCCCAAGGCTCCGCTTCGTACCACAGTAATGCAAAGAACGCGACAGGGATCTGTCGCGTTCTCGCTGCATCGGGATTTGAAACCGGGCCGTTACTCGGCTTTGGGCTCAGCGGGCTTCTCGTCAGCTGGTTTTTCTTCCGCTGGCTTCTCGTCGGCTGGCTTGTCACCTTCCGGCTGATCACCTTCGGGCTTCTTGTCTTCTTCTGGTTTGCCATCTTCTGGCTTGGCAGGAATCATCTTTTTCAGCTCTTCGATCTGCTTCTGCTGCTCTTCTTCCTTCTTCTTCTGGGCAGCGATTTCTTCGGCAGCCTTGGTCAGTGAGGCTTGAGCGGCCTTCAACTCTTCACCAGCCTTGGCAGCGACCTTGGTAGCTTCTTCTGCGGCAGCAACAGCCTTGGCCTTTTCGGTGTCAGCGACCTTCTTTGCTTCTTCGGCGGCGGCCTTCGCGGTATCAGCTGCAACCTTGGCTTCGTCAGCGGCCTTCTTCTCGGCGTTCGCCTTCTGGGTGGCGGCCTTCGATTCCTTGGCGGACTGAGCCATCTTGGCGGAGTTGTCGTCGGCAGCCTTCTTGGCGGCGATATTCTCTTCGGAGACCTTCATGGCGGCATCGCGTTCGGCAACGGCCTTGTCGTTCGCAGCCTTCGCATCAGCGAGCTGCTTCTCCATTTCGGCGATGCGAGCTTCCGCACCAGTCAGCTTCTTCGAGGTGTCAGCGAGTGCGGCTTCGGCAATGTTGGCCTGTTCCGCACGCTCAAGTGCTTGGGAGTAGGACAACATACGGCCATAGCTGCTGCCGCAGGGGTTGTAGGTTACATGGGTGTTTGGAGCATACGGAACACACGGAGCGCAGCTCGCCCGGCGTCCGCCAGCGAGCAGGTCACCGGTCCAGAGTGACGCAGCTGCCGAAGCAGCCAACAGAATTTTGTTCCAGTGCATGGTGATTCTCTCCGCGATCATCCGTAGTGAGGGCCGACTTGCATCGGCATGGGGGGCGCACCGCGAGGCAGCTGCGGCGCGATTGGGGGTTCATCCTATTCATTCTGACCCCGAGATAGCTCGGATTCAACCCAGTTTTCCTGATCCGCAAAGTCTCTGGGAAACAGGGCCTCCGAGTCAGGCAGGATACAAATAGTCCACGTGACCGGCAGATTGCACACGGACGGATTCACCCGTTCGACGGGAATAATGCGGAGGCCAAGACTGCTACCATCGTTAAACCTGCCACTAATTTTCCGACTGTGCCCAGCAAGCGGGTCACGAGAGATGTATGGATGCTGAGGCGGCTCCACCCCTTGCGTTCACTATAAAGAACCTCTCCGAAGTAGGCCCCGCCTGCGACTCCGGCCAGTGTTCCCACCAGCAACGACAGAGAGTTGCCAATCACCGGAATTGGTAGCGTCAACACCGACCCGATCAAGGCCCCGCTGATCCCGCCGATCATGGCGATGACCAAGCTGCGACGATGAACGCCGCCCGCGTGCCCGGCGGATCGACCGGCGAAATACTCAACCAGTTCTCCCACTATCGCCACTCCGGCCAGCACAGCCACGGTCGTCCACGTCAGCCCGAGTTGCTCGTTCTTCTGCGGCAGGAAATAGGCCGAAACAGCGGAGAGAGCCACCACCACCCAGTTGCCGGGAAACCGATAAAACGATCCAATCCACGCCGCCACGCTGGCCACAATCAGCCCGATGCCCGCAGCGTAGTAGATCCAATCTGGTTGTGGCATGGCTGTTGGTCCGCAGGAGGCTCAGCGCGGGGAGAAGGCTGTTCGTGGATCTTCCGTCAGAATCGTACCACGAGCAACGGGGGAGCGGACACGATGGATCAATGGCGACTGCCAGAGATTCTAATCGCGGCCCAAATTGTCACCCCAACCGTGAGCGGCCCGGCGCTAGCCGCCGGTTCTTTTCACCGTGGTCCTTCTAGAAACACGGACTGGCGGAATAGCGGCCCGTGGAACCGGCGGCTAGCGACGGGCCGCTCACGGAATGTGTTCAAGCACACTGCAAAAACGCCCACAGCCGAGTCTCGCATGAGACCCGGCTGCGGGAGATCGTTGAGGCGAGTGAGATGCAAGGACTACTGAACGAAGTTCGTCCACAGATCAGACGGGTCGACACCCAGCGCTGCGGCAATCTTCACGACAGTCCGTCGCTGCGGTCGGCATTGCCTGTTCACCATGTTCGAGATGGCGGACTGCCCCACGCCAGTGGCCTCCGCAAGCTGCACCTGCGTCATCCCTCTCGCAGTCATCAACGCCTGAAGCTTCTCGGCGAAGAGTTGCTCTTCCAGGGTCATTTCTGCGTTTCGGCCATCACCGTCCGTTTTGACGAGGCGATCGAACGCTTCGAGGGCATCCACGGACTGACTGGGGTACATGGCCTCAAAGATCGTCGAGATCGCCATCTCTTTTTCAGTGG
Organism: Planctomycetota bacterium; assembly: GCA_043736295.1. Classification (GTDB taxonomy): domain Bacteria; phylum Planctomycetota; class Planctomycetia; order Planctomycetales; family Planctomycetaceae; genus TH-plancto1. Next base: position 8,220 of record JAYTCW010000025.1, read on the forward strand.
GACTCGCTTCCTCATCGCGGTAAATCTCGATCATGTCCTGTATGACCTGCTTCACGGCATCATTGCACTGCTCAAATGCACTTTCCATCGCGATGAACATGCGAATGTTGTGCTTCAGCAAATCGGAACCATCGTCCCGAGATGCGTTGCTGGTCTTGCGGTTGGTTGCTGTTTTCACGAACGGGCTCCTGTGGGCTGTGACAGTCCTTGTCTGGTTTCGATGGGAGACTCCTTCACAGGTGATCTTGATACCATCGCTGCTGAATCAAAGTGACTCGTCCCGAGAATGTTGTCAGGTTGTGAGCTGTGAAACGCTGAGTCTTCTTTTGCATCACCGCTAGAATCCATAACCGTGGCAACACGTCACAGGGCAGAATCTGATCCTTTCGGAACACATAGAAGATGAGTCGCAGGTTGTCGAATCCGCCAATCACATCATCAAGGCGAAGCTCATATGCTTTTGGCGGTGACATGCCACTGATGATGTCCCAATCCAGATCACACACTTGACCGGAGACGGTCTCTCCGCTGGGCCAGAAGGCCAGTTTCAACGCCTGCCGACGCAACTCTTGGTAATCGCCGATTCGAGGAAAGAGTTTCCTCGCGTCAGCGAAAGCTGTGCTGGTTGGCTTGACATGAAACTGTCCAAACAGGTTCGACATCTCGATGTTCTTGCTCAAGCAACATTGCTTTTCGGTCGTCCAATCTTACGCGTTGTTATCACAAAAAGAAGCGACCGGCAACGCGAATATCACATTTTCAAAAATCTAAGATCACATTTTCCGTCAAAAACGGTCTACGACACATTTCCGAACAACGAGAATGCGTTCTTATGTACACATTCTCGTTGCTTCCAACGGAATTTGCTACATGCTGGTCGCTGTCGCCGGAACCCCGACCCGTTCCGACTTGCGGTTCGGGCTGTCGTCGGCTCCGAGCGGCTCATCGCTCGGCAGCACCTGAGCAACATCGATGCGGTTCTCTTCGCCACCGAACGCCGACAGGTAGCCCAAGATTTCCTGGTAGTGGCCGTAGACTCGCATCGAGTCGAAGCGGGTGATGAACCGGGTGCGGTCGCGGCTGTTGAGGCGGGTCCAGGCGACGATGGCCTTGTCGATGGCTCCGGCCAGCACCAGAGCGTGCGTACTCTTGAGCTTCAGTTGGGACTGGAGCGGGATGTCGGGGTCGCTGCCGTCCAGCGCGAACGGCAGCGACAGCAGGCCGCCGGATTGGTTCTGGATGTCATCGCCGCCGAACGGCTTGTCGCCGATATCGATCGTGGCCTTCGAGTCAATGGCCTTCTCGATCTTGTCGCCGAGCGGAACGTTGTCCGGGTTGTGAGTCACCCGCCGCCGCCAGCGATCACAGTACACGAGGAGCTTCACCAGATGGTCGCGGGTCGGATCGTCGAATCCGCCTCGGTCCGACAACTCGTCATTCGCGAGCAGCTCGGAGCGCATCGTGAACAGGGGGGACAACGCAGCTGCAATGTGCAGGTTGCGGAGCGTCACGATCGCTCGCCGGAATTGTTCGTGACCGGGGTCGCCGATGGGCATTTTGGGGCCTTTGTGAAGGGGGAATAGGGTTTATGGTTGATGGTTGATGGTTGATGGTTGATGGTTGATCGACCGGATGGGAGAGGGTTGAGCGAGAAGGCAAGTGGCAAGTGGCAATGAGGAAGGATCTCTGCACTGAAAACTGATGACTGACAACTGACAAGTTCCCCTCACACTTTCGTCGTCAGAGGAGCGACCTCATCCACGCGGTGGTTGACGGCAGTACGGATGCGCTGGATGAGGGCGATCATCTGGGGGTCGGAGTCGGTGGCTAGCTTTTCGAACTCGTCGTCGAGGAACATGCCGCGCAGCGCATCAAGTGTTGCCACACGTCCCTCGGATTGGCGGAGTCCAAGTAGCTCACCTGCTTCATCCAACTGTCGGGGAAAGGGGGCGCGGGCTGTTGGCACAGCCACACCGCCTTCCGCTGCGGGGGGCTTACCCTGAGTGCCTCGGGTTGCGCGTCGCTGCAACACCTTGAGCAACAACATCAGTGCGACCCCTCCGATCCCGCCAGTGACAGCTGTGCCGCTGAGGACTCCGAGCGAAGTGAGGACGGAGATCGCGACCGGAGCCAGGCCGAGGATGCGGGACCACAGGGAGTGCGATTCAGCGGGCGCAGCGGGCGATGCAGGAGCCATGAGGACCGGCGCGGGCGGTAGAGTGGGAAGGCCCACGCTCGGGAACACCAGCGGAGGGACGTTGAGCTGCGGCCCCACCGGCTCGCGGGGGATAATCGGGAGAGTCACGGGCGGTGTCACGGCAGGGGGCACGGGCGGCGTGACCGACTCCTCCAACCCGAGTTGCTTCAACAGCCATTCCGGCCCGAGGTAGCCCTCGACGCGCTGATTGGGGGTGATGAAGACCGGGACGCTGCGGATGCCCTGTGGGGCTGCCAGCGATTGAGACTGGTCGACATCTCGAACCACCAGTTGGAACTGGGACTCCAGCCGCGAACGGAACCCCGCATCGCTCGCGAGGTCGCGATGAAACTGCTGACACGGAGCACACCAACTGGCGGTCCAGATCGTTAGCGTGGGGCGTGGACTCGCGGTCGGTTGTGATGGGCGAGTCGGGCCGGTCGGACGGCGATGCCAAGGGCAGTTCACGCAGTCGCAGCGCGTCCTGGTGGTAAGCCGCTTCTGCTCCCACGCCCGCCATCCCGTCAGGAGTTGCGGCAGCTCGGTGCGGTAGACTTTCACCAGCGAGCGCGAAGGCGGCTCAGTGGCCAGTTGCACTCGGAGTAAGTCGTGCGGCGTACCTCGCGAGAGCAAATACTCGACGAACGAAAACCCCTCGGCATACAGCCTCGCCGTGTCGTCAGACGTGGCGGGATAGCTCAGTTGGTCGATTGTGGTCGGGGTCAACCGAGTGACCCGCGATGCCTGACGTTGACGACGCAATGACTCGTGCGAGGTCTCGGATTCAAACAGCGTCGCACAGCCTTCATCGAGCCAGCGGGGCAACGGGCGGCGGCACAAGCTGGCCCGGACGGCGTGGTCCACCTCGTGCGGAAGGACATCGCGGAGGACCGTGTCGCGGTCGCCTCGGAGCGTCATCTGCCAGCCGAACACCTCGCCATTTTGAATTTGAAAGCAGGTCAACCCACTGCCGGGACCGGACCGTGTCGACCAGTGGACGGGGCAGGGAGCTGACCAAGCTCCTGGAAGAGAGCGACCCGACCAGAACCGCGCCGAACACTCGCGGGCGGACTCGGCTGCGGTGCGCAGCTCGGGTTCGGCGACCGAGAAATTCTGGGCCCATACACGCGGGGCGTGCAGCAGCAGCATCGCAAGGAGAAGTTTCGCCAACGCTCGAAACGCGGTGCGTTGCCAACCCTGACCTCTGTTGCGAACACTGACCGGGAGGGAGAGGCCTGAGCTGTGAACATGATCGTGGTCACGAGAAGGCAAGGAGCGAGCGGAGATTCCGGTCCCCTCTCCCCCGCGATCGACATCGCCATCGCGAACAGACGCCACTGCGGGGGAGAGGGTTAGGGTGAGGGGGCCACACGGGAGACTTTGCCCCCTCACCCCGGCCCTCTCCCCCATAGTCGAGTCCTCATCGAAAGCGGAGCCGATTGTGGGGGAGAGGGAGCAGAGTTGGCTACCGCCCACACACGGCACACACAGACGGCAATCACCCATGATTCAGAACCTCCCCATCCGACAACCGATCCCAGCCAGCCACGCGGTGGTACTTCCCCAGCGTGACCAGCAACCGCAGCAGGCGGGCGGGCGAGAACCCGGTCGGGTTCGCATGGTTCAGGCGATTGAGCCGCATCAAAAGCGCAGCCACCAGCTCTGAACAGAACAGCGAGTGCAGGTCCGCGCCGGGCAATAACCCTAGCCAACGAATCGCCCGCGTTCCGGAGAGAATCGCTCCCCCCAAGTCGTACCCGACCGGGTCTGACAGAAAATGCCGAAACAATATCCCCCGCAGGAGCCGCCGCTCCTCGCGATTCAATTGATTGATATCCGTCAAGCGATACAGCTCGACTCGCCCACCCGCTTCGACGTAATCCCGCAAGCGAGTCTCGGGGTCGTGGGCCTGGCACCCCGAGACTTGTTGCCCTCGAATCAGGCAGGGATGCGGGCACATCGTGGTCGACTCGACCCATAACAGTCCGCGATCCGACTCGGACAGGATCGCGATATGCGATGGCCCGAAGCGTAGACCAGTCGGGGCCAGCGGGGACCATGTGGCCGCTCGGATGAACCGGCTGACCCCATCGGCTCCATAACAAGCGACCAGATCACCGGGTAATAAGGAGACAGCACTCGACCGCACGACAGAACCTCAATCAGGCTCGAACCCGCTGAGTGCAGGCTCGTCACCTCATCAGGAGCGGTCGCGCGCGCGGGGCGGATCGTTGACAGTGGAGTGGGGTCGCTCGATCTCCATCTGTCGTTCAACCTTCCTTACCAAATGCGAACAGCCCTCAATGAATCGAGGGCTGTGGCAAAACTGGTTCAGTGTGTTCAACGGGAACTACCAGCCGCGAACGCGAGTCACGCTGCGGTAGGGAGTGGACCGCTCGTGAACTGAATAGCCAGGGCCATAGGTATGGCTATGGAGGGTCGATGGAAACAGTCCCGTTCTGTACGACGTGTAGCCATACGAAGGAGCGTAAACGGTGCTGGAGACAACCACAGGGGCGGGTGAGACGTAGACCGGAGCTGGAGCGTAGTAGGAAGTCGTGGGTTCACTGTAGACTGGAGTTGGCTCTGACGAGTATGACACCGTCGAAATTGATGACGTGTAGACGGGAGCCGAGTAGACCGTTCGCACGACCGGAGACACGTACACTGGACGCGACACAATCACCGGAGCGGCGTAGTAGCGAGGAACCACGCCGACCACAACCGGGGCCGAGTAGACCGGGCGGACCGGGTAATAGCCGGAGTAGGAATATCCGACTGGAGAGTAGAAATACTGCGCCTGGGCGACCGTGCCGGACATTCCAGCAACCAACCCAAGAACACTCAACACAGCTGCTTTGAACATGACGGAACTCCTGATCAAGCCCAGGCCCCCTCGCCAGACAGGCACTCTTTGATCGCAGCTGGTGACCCACTCACTCACTGCCGGGGAAACTGCGCAAATTGGTAAGCGAAGCATAATCGGCAATATGCGTAATGTCACCCGTGGAGCGGCGTTTATTGCCGGTGGGGAGGGGCTCGGCAGGAGTCTCGCCTCAGTGCTGTGAACACGATCAAGGTCGATCCGCTCCCCGAGGGGCACGTTTCTAAAATGCCCGTAGACCGGAAAATCGTGAACGAGACTCCATAAACGAGAGCATGAATCCCGACTGGATGGAGAGCCGCAAAAAACTCAAGAATCGCAAAAAGGAGAACTCTTCCCTTTGCGTTTCTTGAGTTCTTTGCGGCCACAGCTCTTCCTCAACGCTGTCTGGAAACCGTTGACAATACCGCGGCGCGTGATTGTCCTTCGCTTGGCCTTATGCTGGAGAACGGACACGTACGAAACGTGCCCCACGGGGAAAGCAGTCGGTGCGAACACAGCGATCACACACGCAGCCGAGTTCATTCTGGTTGATCATTCGATATTCCCGAGACGAGTGTCTACAGTGGAGGCTTGGTGATTCTTGAATAGGCAATCAGGGAGCCACGCAAAGCCGCATCATGGCCGGGTCATTTCGCAAACGCAGTACGTTTCATTTTCCGATCACGCTGAGCGCGAGCTTGATGTCGCTCAACGTGACGATGATGGTCTGCTGGATCATCCTGCTCGCACGCGGCTCCAGTTGGACGGCGCTCACGCTGGGTGTGGTGCTGTTCACGTTGATTCTGGTGGGGATGTCGTTGTGGTTGGTGCTAACCCTCAAGGAGATCGCCCTCAACAACCGGCAGGCGAACTTCGTCGACAGCGTGACCCACGAACTGAAGTCCCCCATCGCCGCCCTCCAGCTGTCGCTCGAAACCGTCCGCATGCGGCAACTGACCACGGAACAGCGCGACCAGTTCTACGGCATGATGGAGCGCGAGCTGCACCGGCTCGACCAGTTGATCAACCAGTTGTTGGAGGTCGGTCGTCTCGATGCGATCGGCGAGAACGAGGTGGTTGAGGAGATCGAACTGGAGCCGCTACTGCGAGAGTGTGCAGCGGGGGCGTGTGCCGTGCATAAGAGCCGGCTGTCGGAGGTGTTCACGATCAAGGTGCCGCCGATTCGGATCAAAGCGCGGCGGATTGTGTTGCGGATGATCTTCTCCAACCTGCTGGACAATGCCGTGAAGTACGGCGGTGACCCCTCGCGGGTGGAGGTCAGCGCCCTTCTCAGTACCGGAGGACGGGCGCATGTGCGAGTGTCGAACAACGGGGCCGGGGTGCCTTACGAGGACCGCAAAAAGGTGTTCCAGATCTTCTATCGCGGGGGCAGCGAGCTCCAGCGACGAACCAAAGGCACAGGATTGGGGCTGTTTATCGTGTCGACGCTCGTGAAGCAGTTGAAAGGGCGGATCAGTGTGGACGACCGAGACGATGGCCAGCCAGGGTGTACATTTACGGTCGACCTGCCGGGGGTCGTGATCCCGACGGGTGAGGCGATTTCACCGCCGACGGGTGCCACCGGTTTGGCGACGTTGAAGGTCTACACCACACCAGAGCCTCCTCAAGCGGGAGGGCCCGCATGAACGACCGAAAGCACATCCTGATTGTCGAAGACGAAGAGTCGATCGCCGAAGGGCTGCGGTTTAACTTCGAGCAGGAGGGGTATGCTCCGACCGTCGTCGGCGACGGACGTTCGGCGATCGCACACTTCGACGACGACCGAGACGGTGCCGACCTGATCGTGCTGGATCTGATGTTGCCGGGGATGAGTGGCTACGAGATCTGCCGGGCCATTCGCGAGAAGGACGCCCGGGTGCCGATCTTGGTCCTCAGCGCTCGCACGCTGAGTGAGGACCGCTCGCACGCCTTCGATTGCGGGGCCGACCAGTATATGACCAAACCGTTCGCACTGCCGGAACTGCTAAGCCGGGTCAAGAATCTCCTCGAACGAAACGTCCGACTGGGAGTGGGCGTCGTCGCCGAGCGACCCACTCTCGACACCTTCCGGTTTCATGATGTCGAGGTCGACTTCCGCGCCTTCGAACTCCGGCGGGGTGACCAGACTCACCGCCTGACCACGATGGAAATGCAGCTGCTGAAGTTCTTCATCGAACATGAGGGAGAAGTCCTCTCTCGCAGCCGAATCTTGAAAATGGTCTGGGACCAGAATGCCGAGGTCACGACGCGGACGATCGACAATTTTGTCATGCGGCTGAGGAAGTACATCGAGAATGACCCGGCAGAACCCGAACATTTGGTCTCGGTACGCGGGACCGGCTACCGCTTCTTGGCCAGTACCGACGATGTAACCCCTATGCTGGAAGAGGAATAGGTCGCGTGACAATTCTGTGACACTTTGTGACACCAGTTTGACCAAAGTATGAACCCCCGCTGACAGAGAACATCCGAAACTTCTGATAGAGTCCCGCCCCTCGCAGCCCACCGAACGTCGGTCGATGCGAAGTCTGCGGCCTCCTGGATTCGGAGATCAACCATGTCGAGCATGCCCATTCCCACAACACCTGAGACGGCTGAACGAGCCGAATGGCGTAAGACCAAAACAGAGGAGCGAAGTCTCCTGCTGTCGACCTTTGGCTCTGACAACCTGCATTGGGGCAACGTCGACTGGACGGTCGTCGGTTGGATGACGGCCATGCACCTGGGGGCCTTGGTGGCGGTCGTGAGCCTCTTCACGCCTTACCGGTCGATGTTCTTCAACTGGCAGTCGCTGGCTGTCTGCGTCGTCCTCCACTGGATGACATGCAGCATTGGGATCTGCATGACGATGCACCGCTACCTGAGCCATCGGTCGCTGAAGCTGCGGACTCCGGCCAAGGCGTTCGGTTTGTTCTGTGCGACCGTGGCGGGTGAAGGGACACCGCTGCACTGGTCAGCGATCCACCGCATTCATCACCAGAAGTCGGATCAGCCCGGCGACCCGCACTCCCCGAATGAAGGCGACTGGTGGTCACACATTCTCTGGACGTTCACCGGTCGCGATTCACGATTGAACCCCACGATGTACAAGCACTTTGTTCCTGACCTAGTCCAGGACAAGATGATGTGGTTCTTCGAGAAAGCCTTCGGCCCGATTTTGGTCGGGACCGGGATCGTGCTGTTCCTGATCGGTGGCTGGCCGATGTTCCTGTGGGGCATGTGCGCCCGTCTGGTCTTCGCGTACCACAGCACGTGGTTCGTGAACTCGGCCACGCACATGTGGGGTTACCGCACTTACGAGACGACCGACCGGTCGCGAAATCTGTGGTGGGTGGCGGTCCTGGCGTACGGCGAAGGCTGGCACAACAACCACCACGCCTACCCGCGTCTGGCCCGTGCCGGTCATAAGTGGTGGGAAGTCGACCCGACCTGGATGTTCATTCGCTTCCTGGAAATGATCGGCCAAGCCTACGAAGTCGATGGTCGCCTGCCCGAGCAACTCCCCGCCAGCAAGGCCACCGGCGACGCCCTCCAGCAGTTGCGAGGCCATAGTCAACAGGTGCCGCCGGTCGAAGCCGCGTAATCCAACTGTCGACCAACTCCCATCCCACAGCCCCTCGCAGCACTTGCTTCGAGGGGCTGTTGGCATTCAATGCGTGTCACGACGCGTCCGACAAAAAACCTGTAGCGTGGGCTTTAGCCCACGCCAGAGCGTTATCCCCCGCGAGGCGAGTTATGAGATGTTTGTCGAGCCGGGCAGCGTCTGCCTATGGCACTGACTTAGGACTGCTCGATCAATAATGGTCGCCTTTCGCTCCGCGAAAGATCGCTCTTTTGCGGAGTAAAAGGCGACTATGAGACAGTTGATTGTCGAACGATCCTTACCAACGCGAAGCGTCAGCGAGGGCGACGGGAATCAAGTTCTGCCGCAACTGGCGTAGAGGATAATCTCGACCGGCCTGAACTGCTCTGTCACTCTTGACCAAGACGAATTCTGATTAGGGAACGGGTAGTGCAGACGGCTTCAGGTGGATCCCCTGTGCGTCTTCGGTGAACTCCCACTCGACCTGCTTGAGCGTCGCATCGAGAACGCCACGGATCGTCGTCATCTGAAGATCAATCGTGACCAGCTGATCGAGTCGCGGGTCATCTTGGACCAACGACGTATCGATCGGCAGCGCGGACATCTCGACGATCTGTCGCAGCACCAGCCGCAGCGGGATCGGCGTCTTGATCTCGAACTGCGTCACGCTCACCGCCAACCCGCGCTCGACATCAAAACCCACTCGCTCGGGCACTAATTCGACGGTGATCGGCTGCTCAGCGGGGACAGGAACGGGCGGCTCTCCCTGAGCGAGATCGGGCGTGACGGGCTTGGTCACCGGGTCGGACGGCTCCCCCGGCACCGCAGGATCGAGCGGGAGTCCATCGGCCATCGCCGCCATGCGTCGCATCACCTTGGGGTCGGTCGCCTGCGAGAGGAGCTTCACGCTCCCGTCCGCCATCAGCACCAGCATCCCGTCGGCCTGACCCGTGCCGAGATGATCCGGTCCACCGAGGTACGGTTCAGCTGTCAGTCCTCGCACGCTGCCAATCCCACTGGCCCACGCGGGCGGTTGGTCCTGTACTCCGACCACCAGCAGCGTGTTCGAAGTCCCGTCCTTGATGTCCTCCCGCCTTGTCCGTCGGTCATACCCGAATACGCCCGCGCGAGGGTGAGACTTCGGCAACTCCGCCGCATCGGCTCCGACTCCGGCCACTCCGACATAGTGCGACGCTGGAAACCCTTCCTCACTGGCCACAGCTGTCACTCGCGGGTTGAGTAAATCTGTGGCTCGCCGCCGCACGAAGGTTTCATTGGCCGGATCTTTCCAACCGCGAGTTCGTTCGGGAGACACTCGCTGCCCTGGTTCTGTTTCTTCACGGTACAGGGCTTGCCACCCCAGGCGTTCCTCCACGGGGATCTCGCCGCTCACGACAGCTGCCGGAAAGGCACCGTGCGTATCGTGATGTCCATTGAGCCACTTCCCGAGCGAGGTCAACTGGGCCTCCACCGGATCGACCGGCACCGTGGGCGGGTTGACCACTGGGGGCTGTGGGACGACAGGGGAGGGAATCACCGGAGGCGGATCTTGTGCCAATGGCAGGGACGGAGTGGCAGGCGGCCACAACACAAACACCGCTACTCCCGCGACCAGGGTGACTGCGACCAGAGCCGCTGCCGCGCGGGGAGCGACTCCCCGCCCAGTGTGTTTCAAAGGTGTGGTGGTCGGAGCGGCTGCGAGGCTCGCTACGAGTCCGCCTTGCCCGGCATCCTGGATTTCCAATGGAGCCTGGCACTCCGGACAGTTCCAGCGAGTCCCAATCAAGCTGCGGTCCTGAAGGCGCAATCTGGCTTGGCACCCGGGGCAGGGGAACTCGAACCGGAACTCCCGACGATCGACCACGACATCCTCCGCGAGTCCTAAGAACACGACATTCGATCATTCCACAATTCGGTGATCGTCCTCGTCACCTGGACCTCCCAAGTCTGGGCGGAACGGACCTGGGGGTCCATTCTACTTTTTGGCGCACATGCAATCGTGGAATGCCTTCGCCGGGATGAGTGTGTCGAAATCCGTTCATATTCGCTACGGATGAGTGGTGGAAGCGAGGCAGCGCACTGTTCAACGTGAGAGACTTGTCTCTAAGGAATCTCCGTCGCGGAGCGACATGAGCGACGAGCCTGATACTGCCGAATCGCCTCCGGATAGGCTTCACACTCGGCGACAAACACACGCTTGGCCAAGGAGTCTGCTTCGTCGCCGTCCAGCACCGGCACGACCCGCTGGACCAGAATCGGCCCGTGGTCGTACTCATTATCGACCAGATGCACCGTACAGCCCGACACCTTGCACCCACGGGCGATCACAGCTTCATGAACGTGGTGACCATACATTCCCTGACCGCAAAAGGCTGGAATGAGTGACGGGTGGATGTTCATCACCCGCCCCTCGAAGTCAGTTGGCACTTCGATCCGCGACAGGAATCCCCCGAGGACCACCAGATCGACTTGAGCGGCCCGGCAGCGGTCAAAAATTGCCTCACTGAAGGCTGCGACGTTCGGGTACGTTTTCGGGGACACCACCTCGCACGAGTGCCCCCGCGCCGCGGAACGCCCGACTCCATCACACAGCCGACTCGCCAGCACCAGTTCCACCGAGGCCAGCAACTGCCCTGCATCAATTCTGTCGAGCAGATTGGTCAGCGTGCTGCCCCCGCCAGAGATCAGAACTGCCAGTCGCAAGGGTTTCATGCAGGGTGATCTTTCAGTGGGCGATGTGTGGAGTGTCTTCAGTGTATCTCGCGAGAAGGAATTCGCCACGCGAATGGACTTGGTCAGCTGATACGGGTTCATTCGCCCATTGGTTGTACTCCGCTCTCTCTGCTCCCTCTCCCCCACAATCGGTCATGCTTTCGGTATGGACTCCATTGTGGGGGAGAGGGGGCAGGACACCGCCAGAGGGGCGAATGCCCCCAGCAATGCGATCCGTTCCCATAGGCTTGACTCTCCGCCCCCTCCACGTTCAGATCAACATCCAGCGGCTTGCTCTGCCGCGTTCGAAACACCTCGTGTATTGCCGGAGACTTGTGATGCGCTGGACTGTCTGCCTGGGTCTGTTCTGTCTCTTGTGCTGTGCCTCTGTCGTCTCTGCGGGCCCCACGGATGGCCAACTCGATTTCTACTTCATTGATGTCGAGGGGGGAGCTGCCACGCTCGTCGTGACACCGACCGGAGAGTCGATCCTGATTGACAGCGGATATCCCGACTTGGGAGGCCGCGACCTGAACCGAATTCTGAAGGTCGTCAAAGAAGTCGCGGGATTACAGAAGATCGACCATGCGGTCGTGAGCCACTGGCACCTCGACCACTACGGCAATCATGCCTCGCTCGCGGGCAGCATCCCGATCGAGAACTTCTGGGATCGTGGCATCCCCGCCGTCCTGGATGAAGACAAGGACTTCGGCGAGCGGATCGCCAAGTACAAGGCAGCGTGCAACAACCAGTCCAAGACCTTGAAGGCGGGCGACCGATTTGACCTCGACTCCCCCCAGACGCCGCTCTCGGTCGAAGTCGTCACGGCCAGCCGCAAGGTCATCGCGAACACCGGGAAGCCGAACCCGTTTGCCGTGGACCACAAGCCGCAGCCGGTCGACCAGTCCGACAACTCGGCCAGCGTCAGCTTCGTCATGCAATTCGGCAAGTTCCGGTTCCTGTGCTGTGGCGACCTGACCTGGAACACCGAGGCGGAACTCGTCACGCCGAACAACCCGCTGGGGCATATCGATCTGTTTATGGTCACGCACCACGGCCTGAACGTCAGTAACAACCCCGTGCTGGTCAAGGCGATCGACCCGGTCGTATCGGTCTGCTGCAATGGTCCGACTAAGGGCGGAGCCAAGGAAACGATCAACACCCTGCGAGCCTGTAAGTCACTCAAGGCGATGTACCAGCTGCACCGCAACGTAGCCCTCAAAGAGGACGAGCAAACTCCGAAGGAATTCATCGCCAACACCGAGCCGACGGTGAACTGCTCTGGCCAGTGGATCAAGGCAAGCGTCTTGCCGGGTGGGGAGTCTTTCACCGTGCAGATCGGGGCCGATGGGGAGAAGAAGACTTATCGCTGCCAATAAGGGAGCTGTCAGCCTTCAGCGATCAGCCGTCAGCCAGAGGGATAAAAAATAGGGTTGCCATGTCCATATCGCTGGACCGTCCCCCAGCGATCGCCCAAGGTTGCTACCGCAGGGAGCGCACCCTGGAACAGAAGGCGTCTTGCCCTACCAACCCCTTCACGGCGTGGCCTGGTGGGCTTGCGCGACGAAGCGCCGCTGGTCCCCCCGTACATGTTGTCCATCTCCAAATAGGCAGAAGGCTCATACGGTGTTCCGGGGAGGTACGACCACGAGGCTCTGAATCAGCGATTCGAGTAGGGCTTTTCCACGCTTCCTGGCGTTGTGGACGA
>JAYTCW010000026.1:0-5382 GCA_043736295.1 Planctomycetota bacterium
TGGAGAGAAAAAAGTCGCCCGCTACCAGCAATACTTCACCGTCAAGAACGCCATCGAGCGCATCCGTCAGCGAGACAGCGAAGGCCGTCGGCTGGGGGGGGGCGTTTGGCACACACAAGGGAGCGGCAAGTCACTCACAATGGTGATGCTGGCCAAAGCGATCTCCCACGAAAAACTCCCGGATTACAAGATCGTGCTGGTCACTGATCGTGTCGACTTCGATGAGCAGATCTGTACGACTTTTTCGCACTGCGACATGGAGCCGCACCGAGCCCGCAACGGGCGGGATCTGGCGGCAGAGCTGTCCGGCCCGAAGAGCCGAGTGATCACGACGGTCATCGACAAGTTTGAAAATGCGATCCTGAAGGGACATTTGCGCAACGAGAGCGACAATATTTTTGTCCTCGTCGACGAAAGTCACCGGGGCCAGTTTGGTTTGATGCACAGCCGGATGCGGAAGTCCCTCCCGAACGCCTGCTTCATCGGCTTCACGGGAACCCCGGTCAGAAAGAAAGAGCAAAGCACCGTCAAGAAGTTCGGCGGGTTGATCGAACCCACCTATTCAATTCGCCGCGCCGTCGAGGACAACGCCGTTGTCCCACTCCTGTATGAAGGCAGGCATGTCGAACAACGGGTCGACAAGCAAAGTATCGACCGCTGGTTTGATGTCATCACCGGCAACCTGACGACGGAACAGAAGGCCGATCTGAAGCGAAAGTTCTCGTCGACCGATCAGCTCAGCAAGGCCGAACAGCGAGTCAAAGAGATCGCACTCGATATCAGCACACACTTCCGCGACAACTGGCAGGGAACTCCCTACAAGGCCCAACTAGTGACCCAGGACAAGGCCACTGCCCTGCTGTACAAGAAGTACCTCGACGAGTTCGGCATGGTCACCTCGGAGGTGCTGATCTCCGCCCCCGACGACCGCGAAGGCAATGAAGAGGTGGAAGTCGACGAAGCGAAGCTTCCCGTCGTCCAACAGTTCTGGAAGAAAATGATGGCTCGGCACGGGAGTGACGAGCAATACAACAAGAACGTCATCAGTGGTTTCAAGCACGGTGAAGAGCCCGAAATCATCATCGTGGTCGACAAGCTGCTGACTGGATTCGACGCCCCTCGGAACACGGTGCTGTACCTCACCCGTGTTCTCAAGGAGCATACGCTGTTGCAGGCCATCGCCCGCGTAAACCGGCTGTGTGATGGCAAAGACTTCGGTTACATCGATCGACTATCGAGGCGTTCTTCAGAATCTGAACAACGCCTTCGACATGTACGCCAAGCTGGAGGACTACGACAAAGCGGATCTGGAGATGACCCTGACGGACGTGTCCGAAGAGATCGACAAGCTCCCGAGAAGGCACACCGACCTGCTCAACCTGTTCCAGGACATCAAGAACAAACAGGACGAGGAGCAATACGAGCAGAAGCTCGCTGATCAGCCGCTTCGCGAGCGGTTCTATGAATGCCTGCGAGCCTTCAGCAAGTCATTGTCGATCGCATTGTCATCAACGCGATTCGTCGAACAGTCACCGGACGCGAAGATTGAAAAGTACCGTCGCGACTTGGCCTTCTTCATGAACTTGCGAACCGCAGTGCGTCGGCGGTATGCCGAAGTGGTCGACTTCAAGGAGTATGAGGCCAAGATTCAGAAGCTGATTGATACGCACGTCTCCACGGGCAGCGTCGAGAAGATCACTACGCTCGTCAACATCTTCGACAAGGCCGCCTTCCTCAAAGAACTGGAGAAGTTGGAAGGAACCGCGTCAAAGGCCGACACGATCGCCCACCGCACCAAGCGCACGATCGAAGAGCGAATGGATGACGATCCGGCGTACTACCGCAAATTCTCGGATATGCTGGAGGATGCGATTCGCGCCTTTCGAGAGAAGCGAGTGGCGGACGGCGAGTACCTCGTCAAGGTTTCTGAGATCGCCGAAGCCATCCGTACTCGGAAGGAAGACCACCTGCCGGAGGCGGTGCGGCAGCGAGATGTCGCGAAGGCATTCTATGGTGTCAATCCGTAAGCTGACGCACCGCTGGGGAAGTTGTACAAAGTCTGGTCGAGTCATTCTCAACCTTGACCTGATCAAAGCTCCCATTCATTGCATTGACTACGTCATCGTTCACGAACTGTGTCATCGGCAGATTCACAACCACAGCTTGTTGTTTTACAGTCTATTGGGTCGATGCATGCCTGACTGGGAAGCCAGGAAAAGCCGTCTTGAGTCATTTGTGGTGTGAGTTTTGGAGAATAGTTGACCACAACAAACCGCCTCGTCTGATGTGCGTGGATCTCGCGAGGCGGGCTGGGGCGTTTCAGGTCCGCAGACTCTGGACCTCGCTCCGTAGGGGCGGGAGGGAGGGGCGCAGCTTGATAACTGAGCCGAGCAACTGCGGGCGAACGGAACAGCGTTCGAAGATTATCAGAGTCCCTGCGGAACGGCGATTGGCGGAGTGAGTCGGACAGGTTCTCGACTGAACTTCGACGATGGTTGCGGATCGACGAGTGCCTGCCAGTGCCCGTGGTGGTCATTGAAAATCGGGGCTGTCACTGCATGATGTTCGCCAAGGTAGGCGTCCTGTGTCGTGGCGTAGACGAGACGACGATCCTTGTTGCGAGCGAGATGGTGAGCCAGCCACAGAATGTGATTGGCTCTTCCCGCTCCGGTCGTCAGGAATACAACCCGGAAGCTCGGGCGGGGGCCGATCTCACCGGAATCCTTCCATGATCGCAGTACCCAGTCCTGGTAGGTCTCGTACCCGAGGATTTTCGTGCGGATGCTCTGTTCGCGGTGCGAGTCGAGCGGCTCGGTCGCATTGTCGATCTCGTACACGAGATTGAACATGCGACCGGCGAAACCGAGTTGCATGTGGAAGTCGGGTTGTTGCCGATGCTCGCCGATGGACAGAGTAAGACGGCCATCGCCGGTGGTCTTGAGAACTCGGACTCCCCTCTCGTGGCACGCGACCAGCGAATGCACGATCGCGTCGCCGGTGACCATCGCGTGCCGCAATCGCGAGGGGGCGATCTCGTTCAGGCTCACTCGCGGTGGGTTGTCGACAGCCTCCGGAAAGGCCGACCGATACCCCTCCTGCGTCAACCGGTAGTACAGCATCACTCCCCCGCCGGGGATCGCTGCGGGGAAGCTGCGGACCAGTCCGGCATCGCCCAGCGACTGCATCCGCTCGCGAACTCGACGCTCGTCGCGAAACGGGTCATCGCCAAACGTCACGCTTGCCTTGCGAATCTGCACAGCTGTGGCCGGTGTGAGATCGAGCAGCCTGAGCAGCGCAAAATCGCGGTGACTTAGAACAACGTCTTGGGGCATGAGTGGAAGGTACGGTATCATGCCGACGATCACTTCCCGATTGCTCTATGAACCGACCTGGTGGATACATTGATGTGGACCGGCTGCAAGCCGAGACGACGCTGGAACAAGCGGCAGCCCAGTGTGGTTATCCGCTGGAGACAAAAGGCTCCAGCCCCGAGGTGCGGATCGACTGCCCGTTCCAATGTCCCGGCGATCACGCGGGCCGCAAAGAGATCGCCGTCAACACCGAGAACCCGCAAAAGGTCTTCCAGTGCCATGCGTACCAATGCGGAGTGCGAGGGAATTTGTTGACGTTGATGCACGGCTTCCTGACCGAGAGTCTGCCGAGCGGTGGCAAGCTCAAGGGCACCGAGTTCCAACGAGTGAAGCGAGTCCTGGCCGGAAGTAGTGACACCACGGAAACCTCACCAGCGCGCCAAGCCCCAGAGGCTGTGAAACCAGTCGTCACCCCCCCACTCCCGACGAATACATCACTGATCGACTCCAGCGATGCCCGCGTTCGCGAACTCCACAACCTCGATGAGAAGCTCGTCCGCGATGTCTCAACGATGAATCCGGCTGCTGCGGGCTACCTCCGCCGTCATCCGTGTCTTTCTCCCGAGTCGATGACGAAGTGGCGGTGCGGCTATCTCCCCAACGATGGAGGCAGCGACAAACGTGGCTGGTCGATTCGCGGGAATATTCTCTATCCGGTTCTCTCCGAGAACGGCAAAGTCCTGACGTGGGTCGGTCGCGATGTGTTGCACGAAGCGAAGGAACGCGAGTTCCAACAACTCACTCCTGTCGAACGCCAAGGGAAAGAACCGCCCGCCAAACACCGGTTTCCCAAAGGGTTTCACCGTGGCCAAGAACTCTTCGGCCAACAGGCCAGCCGCCTCACCGAACCCGGCTATCGCGAGTTCATCCAACAACACGGCCTAACTCTCGTCGAAGGTTTCAACGATGTCATCAATCTCGACACCCTCGGCATCCCCGCCCTCGCCATCATGTCCAACCGCATGACCGATAACCAAGGCGAAAAAGTCATCCGCTTCGCGAAACAACTCGGCACCACTCGCGTCAACCTGATGTTCGACTGCGACGATCCCGGCACAGTCGGCACCAAAGAAGCCCTGTGGTTCTTTGCTCAGCGGAACATCACGGTGCGACTGGTGTGGTCTCCGACGAATCATGAGGGGCAGTATCAGGGGAAGTAACCTGAGTCAGTGAATCACGACGACGTGGCAGCGCTCTTGCGCTGAGTGGAACGCCTTCCCGATCAACAGCCTTCATCCGTCCGGACATGCGAATCCGGACGGCTCCGCCGTCATCCCGAGTAGCATCGCGTCCCGTCGTGCCTCCGGCACGAACGCACGGGACGCGCGTGGCGGGCACTCGCCCGGTGGGGCCACGGCTCCTGGCCGTGGTGTGGTGCCGCACATGCGGCCCGCGACAGGCCGTGGGGCCTGAGTGGTGCGGGCGGAGCGTCGTGGCCTGCGCTTTGGCAGGGCCGCGACAGGCGGGGTTTCGCGAGCGCGAGTCACGTCAGTGCCAGCCGTCGGAAGCCAGCCTGTCGCGGCGGTAGCCGACGACGCTCTCGCCCCTCGGGTGTGGCGGGTTTTCGGCTTTCCCAAGCCGTATTGAGGTCGATCTCTGATCGCCTTCCGCTCCTGTTTCGGTCGCCTGTAGCGGCGATCGGTCGGCGGTCGCGCGGCGGGCAGAGAAGCGGTCAGCCGTCAGCTATCAGCAGTCAGCCAGACGGACGGGCAAATGTGCCCGTCCCACGAGCGGCGGCGGACCTTTTCTTACTACCGCCTCGCTTCGACTCGATCTAGCCGACCTCTTCTCTCTTGAGTGGTCCAACACGGTGGACCGCTCCGCCGGTCCGCTTGTTGTCGTCAACTATTCTTATCAAAGCAGACGGGCGATAGCCCGTAGTCCTTTGCTTTCAAACAGAGAACGCTTTGAAAGACGCTTTGTGGAGAAGAGCAGCAATCCCCTCTTGGGGCATGTGAGAGCCAAGATCCGCAGGCTCCCTTTCGAAAAAGGTCCGGCGTTTGCCGATAGT
>JAYTCW010000027.1:0-39818 GCA_043736295.1 Planctomycetota bacterium
CAATCCACGGTCTGGGGTGAGAGGTGCCAGGGAACAGGCGATGGGCTCTTAGGCGAGCGGTCAGACTTGGCATACCAAAAGACTTCCGAAGTCTTCCGAAACTTCGGAAGTCTGGCGGGTCACTTTCTACTGGCAGCTCGCCTTACTCGATCCGCCATGTACTCCGTGAGGGGCTGTCGGCTGGGGCGAGGAGTGTCCAAGATCTGACCGCTTGCCGTGCAGCGAGTCATCGAAAGTACGAGCATGCGACTGAAATGTCTCTGCGAACCAGATTCGTACTTTACTCGTCTTTTTTCTGCGGCGCATAAGTCCGAGGCACCGCCGGGCCGATGAGCTTGACGAGGTCGTCGTACTCGACCAGTTCCTCTGTCAGCAGAGCGCCCGCAATCTTGTCGAGCTTGTCGCGATTCGCCGTGAGCAATTCGAGCGCGCGGGCCTGGGCTTCGCTCAGGAATCGCTGGACCTCGGAATCGATGATGGCTGCGGTTTGCTCACTGTACTGGCGTTGCTCGTGGAGTTCCTTCCCGAGGAAGGGATTCTCCTCGCCATCGCGGAAAGCGACGGGGCCGATCTTGTCGCTCATGCCCCACTGACCGACCATCTTGCGGGCGATCGAGGTCGCATGCTTCAAGTCACCTTGGGCTCCGGCGGTGTACTCGTCAAATACGAGCTTCTCGGCGACGCGGCCACCCATCGCCATCGAGATCTGGGAGTGCATCTGGCGTTCCCCCATGCTCAGCCGCTCTTCATTGGGCTGGAAATAGGTGACACCCAATGACCGCCCGCGCGGGACGATTGTGACCTTGTGAACAGGATCGACTTCGGGCAGTAGCCAGCCGATCAGTGCGTGTCCCGCCTCGTGATAGGCGGTCATCCGCTTCTCATGCTCGGTGAGGATCTCCTCCCGTTTGGCCCCCATGACGATCTTGTCTTTAGCCGATTCAAAGTCGGCCCGCGTGACGACATCTTGATTTTCGCGGGCGGCATGCAGCGCCGCTTCGTTCACAAGGTTTTTGAGGTCGGCCCCCGAGAAACCGATCGTGCCGCCAGCGATCTCTTCGAGGTTGACATCATCCGACAGCGGGACTTTGCGGCTGTGGACTTTGAGGACACCGACGCGGCCTTTGCGAGTGGGCCGTTCCACTGTCACATGGCGGTCGAATCGACCAGGCCGCAGCAGCGCGGGGTCGAGGACATCGGGCCGATTGGTGGCTGCGATGACGATCACCGATTCGGTGGGGGCGAACCCATCCATCTCACTGAGGATCTGGTTCAGAGTCTGCTCACGCTCGTCGTGGCCTCCGCCGAACCCCGCACCACGCATCCGCCCGACAGCGTCGATTTCGTCGATGAACATGATCGACGGTGAGTTCTCTTTCGCTGTCCGGAACAGGTCGCGGACCCGGCTGGCTCCGACCCCGACGAACATCTGAATGAACTCGGAGCCGTTGATCGCGAAGAACGGCACCCCGGCCTCCCCGGCCACAGCCCGCGCCATCAGCGTTTTCCCGGTTCCGGGCGACCCCATCATCAGAACACCCTTGGGGATCTGAGCCCCCAGTCGCTGGAACTTGGCGGGTTCCTTGAGGAACTCGACAATCTCCTGCAATTCCAACTTGGCATGTTCCATCCCGGCCACATCGTCGAAGGTCGTGCGAATCTCACTGGGGGCGAAACGCTTGGCCTGGCTGCGGGTGAAGTTTCCGAACATCCCGCCGCCGCCAAAGGGGTCTTGCGACCGGCGCAGCATGAAGAACAAGAATCCAATCATGACCGCAATCATGATCGTCGTACCGATCAGGTCGACCCAGCCTCCCGGACTGGTGTAAGACGTGGCGACCTCGGACTTGCCCTTGAGCAAATTGTCCAACAGGACGCGTCCCTCGATCATGGGAATGGACGTGGTGAATTCCTTACGGAACTCGACCTCTTTCCCATCCGCCAGCTTACGAGACGGCGGGATATTGACCCATTCCCCCTGAATGCTGAAGCCATCGATCCGGACCCGGCGGACATTCTTGGCATCGACCTGCTCCAGGAATGTCGAGTAATCGACTCGCTCAGCGGCCCAGACCCCGGACAAGGATTGCCAAACGATGAGGGCCACGACTGACACGCCGATTAACAGCAGCAACATCATTAACCCGCCACGTGGGGGCGTCTCCCCCTTGCGGTTGTCGCGGCGGCTATCGTCTGGCTCTGGCTCCGGCGAGTTCGTCATGCGATCCATCCAACCTGTTGAGCCCTGTTCGGGCTGCGGGAATTCAAGGGGAGAAGGCTACACGACACCGCTCCTAGCCGCAATCCGCTTGCTGTCGGGAGCCGAGTCAGGTAAACAAATGCTTCGTGCAGGCACCGGGTGAGCCCACCCGAGTGCCTGGGAATCATAGGTTGGTCGTTGGACTTGGTGGAAAGAGAAATCCGTGATGTCTCCATTTGGTCGCTGTGGATTGTGGTCTCAGCGGCATCGCCACCACACGAACACTGGTTTCAGGTGGGCCAGGATTTGAGTCAGCTTGATCCCCGAGGGAAAGGGAATACGCCATGAACGAACAAGCACTGTTGCAACGAATCACTTGTGATCCAAGGGTCGTCTTGGGGAAACCCGTCATCAAAGGAACGCGGCTGACCGTTGAGTTCATTTTGAATCTGTTGGCTCACGACTCGACGGTTCCAGAGATCCTGGAGGAATACGAGGGCCTGACTCGTGACGATATCCAGGCCTGTTTGCGTCACAGTCCTTGAGCAACACGACATTTATGCCGCTGGGGGAGACAGCGTGAATGCGATTCCTCGTGGATGAATGCACCGGGCCGATGGTGGCACTCTGGCTGCGAGACCAAGGGCACGAGGTCTATTCGGTCTACCATGCGGCCCGAGGACTCCCGTATTCTCGATAAAGCGTTCTCCGAGAATTGGATTTTGATCACCAATGATCGAGATTTCGGGGAGAAGGTGTTTCGTGAACATCATCCCCATCGCGGTGTTGTGTTCCTTCGACTTCTCGACGAACGCCCCGCAGCCAAGATCGAAGCTCTTCGGAAGTTGTTGGAGAGCTATGCGGATCAATTGGAGGATTGCTTCGTGGTCGTCACTGATTTTCAAGTGCGGTTTTCGAAAGGCTGACAGGGCCACCTATTGACCGCAGCGTTGAGTTCGCAGTCCAAGTTCGAAGACTCTGACGGAGACAATTATGCCATACTTCACGCCTGATTGGATCAATGTGCTGGCTGATGGGTGCAGTTCAATGGTTCCGTATGCAGCCCTTGGGCTCGCAGTTTACACCGCATATTTGCAGCGGCGATCCAACAGTGAATCGCGTTTGATAGCGTGTTCCCAGATATTGATAGAGTTGACGACTCGGTGGAATTCCCCTGAGATCAAGGGGAATCGCAAATCAATCGCTGCGGCCTTGAAGTCGAGGGTCGATACAGTATTCGACTTGGAACTGGAACATAGCATACCAGCACTTGAGTTGCTCGAAGACATCGGCTACCTGACTCGAATTGGTGCACTTGACCAAGAGATGGTATGGAATTCGTTCCATTGGATCGTTCGGTTGTATGTGGGTGCTCTACGTCTTGAACCGAATTGCTTTACGGAAGTGAGGAAAAGGACTGGCCGTCAAGCGATTTTCTGCGAGCTCGTATGGATGGTTGATCGCCTGGGAGTAATCGACGCAAAGAAGCAGGGGGTTGGTTCGAAGAGTCCACCAAGTCGAGAGGAGATCAACGCTTTTTTGGACAATGAGTGCGGCATTGCGTAAAGATTGTTGGCGGCTCAGTGATCGTCAACTGGGAAAAAATCCTGCGGACTATTCCTCGCGAAGTTCGACTGTTCAATCGCTTCCGCACTTCGGACCAATCGGCCTCGCCTTTCCGATCTGCCCTCAATTCAATCCCGACAATCGACGAACGTCATCGCATCGGGTGGCGAGCCACCCATCGATGGATGCCTCCGCTTGCTGTCGGCGGCTGGGTTCGGTAAATAACATTCTCGCGCGGGTGGGTGCCTCTTCAGCACACTGCCCTGAACTCAGATGACCGTCGTGAACCGTGGTGGAAAGAGAAACCTGTGATGACTCGAATCACTTGCTGGGGATTGTGGTTGTGCGGAGTGCTGGCCTGTGCCACAGTCGTGCAGGCGGCTGATCCGCCACCGGCCAATCCCACGGAAGCCGACTACTATCCCATCACCCGGTTCGAAGTGCCGCAGGGTGTGGTCCTGGAGGCCGGAGCGTTCTGCCTGATGCCCGATGGCAAGATGGCCGTCAGTTCGCGGCGGGGCGAAGTCTGGATGGTGACCGATCCCTTTGCCAAGGAGGTGCAGGCCAGCCAGTTCAAACGGTTCGCGCATGGCCTGCACGAAGTCCTCGGCCTCGCCGAGCGGGACGGGTGGCTGTACGTCGTGCAGCGGTGCGATGTGTCACGCCTTAAAGACAAGAACAATGACGGCGAGGCGGACCTGTTCGAGGTCGTCAACGATGAGTTCGAGATCAACGGCGACTACCACGAGTACACCTTCGGCTCGAAGTTCGACAAGAACGGCGACCTCTGGCTGGTGCTCTGCCTGACCGGGTCATTCGACAGCTCAGACAAGTATCGCGGCTGGTGCCTGCGCGTGAATGCCAATGGAAAAATGGTCCCGACCTGTAGCGGAGTCCGCTCCCCCGCCGGGATTGGCTTCAATGCCCAGGGGGATGTCTTCTACACCGATAACCAGGGCCCCTGGAACGGCACCAACGAACTCAAGCAACTCGTCCCCGGAAAATTCGTCGGCCATCCCGGCGGCTTCAAGTGGTACGACGAACCGGCCGTCCAAGCGGCGATGGGTGCTAAGCCGAAAGAGCCGGAATCGGGCAGCCGCTTCCACCTGGAAGCCGACAAGATTCCCGAGTACCTGCCCCCGGTCGTGATGTTCCCGTACTCGAAGATGGGAAACGCAGCGAGCGGCGTCACCTGCGACCTCAGCGCGGGCAAATTCGGCCCGTTTGCCGAGCAGATGTTTGTCGCCGACCAGTCTTTCAGCACCGTCATGCGAGTCACCCTGGAAAAAATCGACGGTCGCTATCAGGGGGCCTGCTACAGCTTCCTCAGGGGGTTCGGCTCCGGGAACGTCCCGATTGAGCTGACCCCCAGCGGGTCGATGTTCGTCGGCGGCACCAATCGCGGGTGGGGCTCGCGCGGGTCGTTGCCGTTTGCTGTCGAGCGTGTCGACTGGACCGGTAAGGTGCCGTTCGAAGTCTACGAGATGAAGGCCAAGCCCGACGGGTTTGAGCTGACCTTCACCGAACCCGTCGACCCGGCAACCGCCAGCAAGATCGACTCGTACAACCTCCGAGCCTACACCTATATCTACCAGTCGAGCTACGGCAGCCCCGTCGTCGACGAGTCGACCCCCACGATCGAGAGCGCCACGGTCGCCGCCGATGGCCAGTCGGTGCGGCTCAAGATCGCGGGCCTGCAACGAGGTCACATCCACGAGTTGCACTCCCCCGGCGTCCGCTCAGCCAAGGGCCTACCCCTGCTGCACGACGATGCGTACTACACGCTGATGCAGATTCCGAAGGAGTGAACGCAGTCAGCGTGTTCTGTCGAGTAATTGCGTGGTCAATTGGAATGAGATCCGATGGAGTGACCTGATGCGGCTCTATTTCGATGCCTGCTGTCTCAATCGTCCATTTGACGATCAATAACAGCTGCGCATTCGACTGGAGACGGAAGCTGTGCGTACAATTCTGGGGTTGTGTGAGGAAGGGATTCACGATTGGATCGCGAGCCGCGTGTTGAGGTGGGAGTTGGAACAGACTCCCGATGCAGATCGCCGTCAGTTGACACTGGACCTGCTGTTAATGGCGGACGGAGAAGGTGAGCCGGTGGAACTGGATCGTCTACGAGCCATCGAACTGGCACAACAGAATATCCCGGCCTTCGACGCAGCCCATATGGCCACTGCTGAAAGATTGCGATGTGATCTTCTGCTGACCACCGATGACACTTTGATTAAGCGTGCCGC
This sequence comes from Planctomycetota bacterium, assembly GCA_043736295.1. Lineage (GTDB taxonomy): Bacteria > Planctomycetota > Planctomycetia > Planctomycetales > Planctomycetaceae > TH-plancto1. The sequence goes on from JAYTCW010000027.1 coordinate 6,016, forward strand.
GCGAACCATCATTCCCGCACTCAGGATTCGCGTGACCAACCCACTGGCCTGGTTGCAGGAGAACGCACCATGACGACGGCAGAACTACCCACAGCGGAATTGCTGGATCGCGGATATCGAGTCTTGCTTCAAGAACTCGGCCCGTCCGGGTTCGCGCGATTCATGCAGCACTTCCGACTCGGTCGCGGCGACTATACAGCGGAGCGCCAGACATGGCTCCCGCAATCGGTGGAGGAGATATTCAGTCAAATGAACGATCTCTCGAAGACCGCTTCCAAAATCACCGAGTAAGCCTGTTCGAACCTGTTTCTGATGTCAGGGGGATGTGATGAGACAGCATGGCATCAGCTCTCGCTGCAACATTCGGTTGCGAATTCTGCTTGTCATCTCGCTGATGTGGGTGGGTTGTGACAAGACTGAAGTTCCGAAGCCGCCTGAGCTTCAGACAGATTTGTCTGTCGACGATCTCGCCCACACGATGGGCATTCGATGGTGGACAATGAAAATTACCCAGATACTCGAGGGAGAGAGGTTGTGTATAGCTTTCGTGGATCACGAAGGCCCTGTGCAGTTCTATCCATTCCCGAGCTTTTATAAGGTCGGAGACCGTATGAAAGTCGTTCTCTCGAATATCGAGGGGCACAACTTCACCTGGTCGCTCGTCACGCCGAATCGAGCGCACCGGGCATTATCACCCAATCACTTTTACTCATTTGATGGTCCAATGGTGGAACGCAGCTCTGGGCAGGGCGCTGCAATCGGGGACTTGCTCTTGAAGTAGTCCGATGGAAATCGAACAACCGGCACTGATACGCCCGTCATCAAAGGAGAAATCGGGATCACCGTCGGATTCTTCAAAGATCCCTCCTACATCGGCATATTCAAAGAAGGATACGGCGCACGGTATAGCGAAGCGACATCACGGAAGCCCCTCCTAGGTCGCACAAATGATCAGATTGTCCCGAATCTCACGCACGGGGACGCAAACGGCTTCTGGAAAAAGCGTTAGAACACTTCCAGATGTCGCTCGACCGTGGATGACACTCCCCCGGTTTGAAAATCCGTGAGTCCGGTAACTTGTCAGGCGGCTCTCCGCCGATTACCATAACGGTTTGTGTCATGCCCCTATAGATCAGACCAGTGTTCCATCTCTGCTTGTACCAGCATGATTAGGCGAGCGGCCAGTGGAAGCTTACCGTCAGACTTAATGTTTCTGGGGACGCGAACTCTAGCTGCTCGCCTATCGATTCTGAAATCGCTCGAATTCGCAGAGGTTCTGCGACTCAGATCGACTGAGTATGACGTGTTCACCAGCCCGACCAACGCTCACGATTTTATACGCCGCATTCTCCCCCATCACCGGACTGTTCAGTGCTTCAGATTTTGCCAGCGATTGACTTGCGAGGAGGCCGCTGCGTGCGGCTGCGCCAGGGGGACTATGCCCAGGAGACCGTCTTCGGCGACGACCCAGTCGCGATGGCGAAACGCTGGGAGGCCGGTGGCGGGGACATCCTGCATCTGGTTGACCTCGACGGAGCCAAGGCTGGTCGTCCGGTAAACCTCGATGCCATTCGTGGCATTGTGCAGGCCCTCCAGATCCCGGTCGAACTGGGTGGTGGCCTCCGCGATGACGAGTCGATCCGCCTGATGCTCGAAGACATCGGTGTCACACGCGTCATCATCGGCACCCAAGCCCTGAAGCAACCCGACTGGTTCCGCCGCATCGTGGAGCGTTACCCGAATCGCGTGGCTCTCGGTCTCGATGCTCGCGACTCGATGGTCGCCACTGCGGGGTGGCTCGATGTTTCGAAGACCTCGGCGATTGAACTGGCTCAGCAATACCGGGGCTTGCCCCTGGCCGCGCTGATTTACACCAACATCGCCAACGACGGGATGATGCAGGGGGTCGACCGTGCGACGATCGACGACATGCTGGCCCTGGCCGAACTCGGGTTTCCGGTCATTGCCTCGGGCGGTGTCACCAACTTCAACGATATCCGCACCCTCGCCGCCGAGCATACCCGACAGCCGAACCTCGTCGGAGCCATCATCGGTCGAGCGCTCTACGAAGGCACGCTGACCGTGACCGACGCCCGCGCTGCGTCCCAGTCACCCGACGCGTAGCGAGGAGTTTCGCCACAACTCATCATCACCCGGACCGCCTTTCCGACGAAGGCGTCCCGGACGGATCGAACTGACTGACAACGCCGAATGACTCGGCCCTCGCTCATTAGCCTGTGGAAATAGTCTGTGGCACAGGCTTCCAGCCCGTGATTCCCTGGGTTTCCCGCATGGGCAAGAGGCCCATGCCACATTTTTCAACAGGCTGTCACGCGTCGGGTGACTTGATGGTCCCTACCGTCAGCCAGCCTTTTGAATCGGCGTCTTGGTCCGCGTTCGCGAACTTCAGTGGCTTGCCATTTGCCAGAGGGTTGATGGCTCGTAGTGCCAACTTGGCTGCGTTCTCCGGCATCTCCTTCGCGGGGAGTGTTGCGACCCAGGAGTGTGGCTGAGCGGACGGTAAGATTCCTGTCAGCTTCCAGTCGACGGGGTGTGTTTTGAGGACCTCTCCGCTCGACGAGAGAGCGGCCAGCTCCAGGGCCCAGTCGTGATAAAACGGAGCCACGCCGTTGTTGACGACGGCCAATGTGACCTTGATCTGTTCTGGCTGGGAGCGTTCGATCAAAGCGGATTGAACGTAGAAGTCATACCCCATTCGCTGGACTTGCAATGTCGCTCGCTGGATGCGGTCGGCACTCGGTTTCTTGTCGAACAGGCCCGAGTCCATCAGCCACGTGGCGTGAGTTTGTCGCACGCACTCGGCGAAGTCCTGGGCCTGCTTGTGCCTGGGTTTCGCATCGAAGATCTGCCCCCAGACCTCGGGGCGAATTTCCCCGCCAATAGGTTGGGTCTTCCACTTATTCACAGCCTCATCCCCCGCAGCTGTGAGCAAGGGCATGTAGAACCAGGAGTCGCCTTTTTTTCCGGTATCGAGGGTGCCCCACGCGAATGAGTCATCGTGGTAGCCAAAGGGCCGGTCGCTGTTCGAGACGTGGGCATCGTGGTTCGCTCCGGCGGGATAGCGCAGCAAGACCGGGGTCTTGGTGAACGCCTTGGTGTAGGCATCCAGCACTCGCTTCTGAGTCGCCTGGGAGGCAAACAATTCCTCGCGAGGCCAGTCGTGCCACTCGCCCCATTGGCCGAGTAGTCCGGCAGTGAGGTATCCCAAGCGTGGGTCGCCATCGTAGCGTCGACCGAACTCGGCGAGAAAGGATTCAAGGGCCACGACCAGCCGCTGGTCCTCGTAGTCGGGGGTAAAATTCTTCTTCGGAGGATTCTCCTTCGAATTGGTCCACTCGGTGACTTTCACGCCCTCGTCACGCAGGAACTGGGGCAGCCCGGACTGCTGTCCGGGGTACTCGATCCAGATGCGCAGCACTGCTTGGCACCCGCGCGAGGAGATCTTGTCGAGTCGTGTCTCGAGCGGCTGCCAGTCGAACGTGTCGCGGCCCGTCATCAGGTCGCTGAGCTTGACGTAGTCGAACTCCAGGCTGTGGGGGAAACGCTCGATGTCGGCGTCGGCGTAGGGCACGAGCCCTTTGAGAGGGTTATCCGCGGGGGTCGCTGCCGAAGCCAGTGGAACGGGTTCGGCTCGGGCAATCGAAGTCACACAGACGGAAAATCCGAGCAACATCCCCAGGAAGACAGAGGGTACGATCTGCATAAAAGGTCACCTCGGGAGTTCATGAGCAAACAGAACATCAGTTGAGTTTATACCGCAACGGGGACATGAATGAGATGGCTCGGCGAGTCGGTTCGCGACCTCTCTACCAGCACCATCCGGCTTACGCCGGACGCTCGCCCTATCCCCCACTGACGGGCGGGAAGCAGGCGAGTTCGCAGGACTCGGTGAGAGGGGTGGCATCGGTCGCGTACTCCCCATCGACGGCGACGAGCAGGGTCGGCATCACGCTTCGCAGGTTCGGATAGGTCGAGACCAGAACGGCCTTTGCTTGCCCGACGGTACACGCTTCTGGAAGGCTTAATGAGAGATCGCTCGTGCCCGCCAGGTCTTTGGCGCGAGCGAAGAACTTCACGGCAATTAGCATTGAGGAGGTCAAGTCTTGAAGGTCGGACTGCGGGAAAACAGCACAGAGCGACGGTCGAGGAAATCACTTCCCCCAACTGCCCCCTGTCGTCCTCCACCATAAACCCTCAACCCTCAACCCTCAACCCTGAAAGCCCCACTACATCCGGTACGACCGGATGAGTCACCGTGACTCAAACAGGCTTCCATAATTCCCCTGTCTTCGGAAGCGGAAAAGTCTGCCAGTCTGCCGAACTCATGTGTGTGAGAACTTGAAATCTCACAACCGCAACTCAATTCACACCTCTCAATCGAACTTCTCACTCGTGACAACGTCCGGTGGGCCGATTGAACACACCATTTCAATTCCAAAAGGGAGTGCAAGCCATGCTCGTTCTGTCACGCCATCGCGACGAAAGTATCATGATTGGCGACAATATCGTCATCACCATCGTCGACATCCGCGGTGACAAAGTCCGGCTCGGGATTCAGGCTCCCACGAACGTGCCGGTTCACCGCGAAGAAGTCTACGAGGCCATCAAACGGGAAGCCGCGACCGCGACCAGCGACTCGACCAAAGCCATCCCGTCTTGATTTCACCGGCGGACTTCCAGAAAGAACTCCGCCGGATCATGCCGACTCCGCACGTATCTGGAAGCGTGCGGAGTGGGCCGCCGCTGACGACCCTCGTCATCAAGCCCTGGGACAGACTCTTATTGAAATGCAATAAACGACACACCACGCCGAACCCGACCCCCATGCCGAAGTGTTCCAGTCCCTCTCAGCCGCACAGCGTATTGATTCTCTGCCGCAGAACCATGAGGGGGTCCACAGATTAAAAATCGGCTGCGGTGGGGGCCTCACGTGATCGGTCGCCCGCCTCCCTTCTGGATCTGTGGTGATCTGCGAAATCTGTGTACGAATCCTCGGCCTCGGAAGAGTCGGGCGAGCCACGGGCCGCACGCTGTGTACCTCTCCATTCGAGGGCAGGCTGTCGAGTTCAGTGCGGAGTGTCCCTGAGACATGTTGACTCCACTGCCGGTCTTGCTATTGTCTGACATCACCCTGAGTCGGCCGTAGCGATTCTTTGCGAAAGGCGGAAAGATGAAAAAGTCACCCACTCCCAAGCCGGTCGAGTCCCCTGCTCCGGACCCGTCCGCTCCAGCGGAAGGAGTCTCGCTCCCCAAACGCCTCTTTGAATGCACCGAGGATGGGGCCAGTAAGTTCTGGGAGGTGTGGCTTGAAGGCTGTGACCTCACCACGCGCTGGGGCAAGATCGGAACAACGGGGCAAGAGAAGACGAAGCCATTCCCCACTCCCGACAAGGCCCGCAAGGAGTACGATAAACTGTCGGCGGAGAAGACCGGGAAAGGGTACGAAGAGGTCCAGAATCTCAACCTGCCGCCATTCCCGTCGATGAAGTGGGATGAGTACTTCTGGGTCGGCAACATCCGCTTGCCCTCGTGGGCCGGCTTTCAAAGCCGGGGGGGCGATTACGGCGGGAGCAGTTCCTCCAAGCCGTCGGACGGGACCGTGAGTCTCTCCGTCGAGACCGAGGAGATGGCCGAACCCTCCCCCGCCCAAATCGCAGCCATGAACTATCTGCTCGGGCATGAAGCGGAGATCTTCGCGGCGATTTCGCAGGCGATCGTTGACGAATTCCCCCAGATCAAGGCCGATTTCGGGGACTGGTACACCGAAACGACCGAGAAGCAACTCCCGGATGTAAAAGTGGCGAACGACCTGAAGAAGCTGATCGGTGTCTCGATCGTTCACATTCAATCGGATGAAGAGCGGGGAGAGTCGTACATCGGTTTCGAATTCGGGTGCGACTGGGAAGAAGAGCATGGACTGGGGGTCAAGACCCACCATGGCCGCGTGATCGAGGTCGGACCCGCTGACGTGTCGTTCTAAGGAGATTTAAGAAGCGGGTGAAGTCCGGAGTTCCTACTCCAACTCCTTCGCAACTTCTCTCGGCAGTCCGCCCTCCATACGCTACAAATGCTTTTCAGGTAGGACATGGGCATCGGAGGGGTCTCCAGTGCGTTCCCGCTTGATCGCATCGCCCGCACGGACAGCTGACCCATGGCACTTCGCGTTTACAACACCCTGACCCGTCAGAAGGAAGACTTTCAGACCGTCGAGCCGGGGCGGGTCAGCATGTATCTGTGCGGGCCGACGGTTTACAAGCCCGCGCACATCGGGCACATGGTCGGGCCGGTGATCTTTGACACGATTAAGAAGTACCTGACCTATGCCGGGTTCGGGGTCAAGTTTGTCATCAACATCACCGATGTCGACGACAAGCTGATCGTGAAGGCGAACGAAAAGGGGATGACGGTCAAAGCTCTGGCCGAGCAGATGACCGCCGATTACTTCGACAACCTGAAACTGATGGGGGTCGACAGTATCGACTGCTTCCCGTATGCGACCGACCACATCGGCGACATGTTGGAAATGATCCAAAAGCTGATCGATAAGGGGCACGCTTACCCGCTCAATGGGGATGTGTACTTCGCGGTTGAGACCGACCACGACTACGGTAAGCTCTCCAACCGCAGCATCTCGCAGATGCTGGCGGGCACGCGGGTCGAGGCCAACGACACCAAGCGGAACCCCGCCGACTTCGCTCTTTGGAAGTCCTCCAAGCCCGGCGAACCGGCGTGGGACAGCCCCTGGGGACCGGGCCGACCGGGATGGCACATCGAGTGCTCGGCGATGAGCGCCAAGATCCTCGGCGAATCGATCGACATCCACGGCGGCGGGCTCGACCTGATGTTCCCGCACCACGAGAACGAACTCGCTCAGTCGGAGTCGTGCAGCGGAAAACCGTTCGCCCGGTACTGGCTGCACAATGGCTTGATGCAATCCGGCAAGGGAACCGGCAAGGTCGGCGGGGCGCACTCCAAACACGGCGACGTCCCCGCTGCCGAAGACGCCGCTGCCGCTCAAATCGCGGGCAAGCTCGCCGGTTCAGCTGGGGCCGAATCGGTGAAGACCGCCGTCTTCGCTCACCACCCACCGGAAGCGGTGCGGTTCTTCCTGCTCTCGACCCACTACCGCAGCCCAATCGATTTCTCGATGGAGAATATCTCGGCGACGGAGAAGAGCCTGGAGGGGTTCTACCGGCTGTTTGAACTGATCGAGCGAATCACCGGGTTAAGCTTCTTCGGCTTGGCAGCACCCACCACCAAGGCCACCGCGACGAGCTTGGAAGGTCTCCCCGCCGAGTTCGCTGCCGTTCTGGTCGAGCAGCGAACGAAGTTCCTCGATGCGATGGACGATGACTTCAGCACCGGCGGCGCGACGGCGTGCCTGTTCGAGATCCGCCGCATCCTCAACAGCTTCATCAACGACAAGAAGCTGGAGACCGGCGGAACCGACGCCGACAAGGCGGCCCTGCGGACTGGCCTGACGCTGCTCAAGGAACTGACCAACATCCTCGGCATCCTGCACACCGCTCCCACCAAGAAGGGCGGAGCTGACGACGGCCTGTCCGACGGCCTGATGGCCCTGATCCTCGACATCCGCGCCGACGCGAGGACTAACAAGAACTGGCCCGTGGCGGATAAGATCCGGAACGCCCTCAAGGCCCTGAACATTGTTGTTGAGGACTCACCGACCGGGGCGCGGTGGACACGCGGGTAGTAGGAAGCCAGGACATGTCACACGCACAAGTGCAGTCATCCATGTCTGATGGCACAGTGGAGTCTCAAGTGACTCTGCGAAGCCTCTCGATCCAGGCCTACCGAGGGATGTCTGATCTGCTATTAGACGGACTGAGACGGTTTAACCTCGTCGTCGGTGCCAATAACGCGGGTAAGAGTTCGATCCTGGAGGCAGCATCCTTGGTGCTTCGTCCATTTGACCCGAGCCAATGGGTGAAAGTGGCTCGCCAACGCGACATGGACTTGCATCTCGTCGACGGACTCTGGTCGCTGTTTCCAGATGGCGCACTACTCCAATTGGATGATGGACCGAAGCAGTCCAAGAAGCTTACGATCGAGGGAGACATTGCGGGATCTCGCAGAAAACTTCTCGCCACTGGACTTGCCAGCCTCAGTTGGGGTGCCGACGAGACGGATGATCTGGTACTCCGGGTCGAGTCTGCTGTGACTGAAGCGGCGAAGAAAACACTCAAGCACACGATGGAGTTTCAAAGGACAGAACCAGCTGGATATAACAAGTCCGTTTACTTGCATCGTTGTTTCACGATCACTCCAGCCACTCATCGCTCGACCCGCCAACTAGTCGACTATCTCAGCAAAGCGATTGACGAGGGGCAGAAACTGCTGGCCGTTCAGTTGCTACAGCTATTTGACCCAGATGTCATTGATCTCGACATCAGTGCCAGCTTTGGACGAGACCGCGTTTGCGTGAATCACAAGCAACGGGGTGTCGTTGATTTAGCGTCGTTCGGAGACGGAATGCGCCGCGCTGCTGCACTGGCGCTCGCGCTAGTTCGAGCAGGCAACGGAGTTCTCCTGATCGACGAAATTGAAGCCGGAATTCATCCGACAGTTCTACCGCGCGTAGTGGCTGCGTTGCTCGAAGCGGCGGAACGGGTCGGGGTGCAAATCATCGCCACCACACACAGCCTCGAAGCGATCGATGCTGTCCTGAGTTCCATGCCGATTGATGGCGACATCTGTGCGGGGTTTTACCTGTATCGCAGAAACGGCCAATCGCTCGTCAAACGGTATGACCAAATGGAAATGCATTCCCTTCGAGAGTCAGGAGTCGATTTGCGATGAGTCGCTTCACCTATCTGATTGCGGAAGGCGTGTTAGATGTCATATTCCTGAACAAAGTCATCTGCCAAGCCTTCGGACTCAAACAGATTCAAAAGCATGCTGATCTTCCCGACCATGCGAAAGAATGGCTGAGCAAAATCAGCAAATGGCCAATTGCCGATGACATCACACGTATGAGTGTGCCTGCGCCAGTGTTTCTCAATAATCAGAGTTCACTCATCGGTATTCGCAATGCCAAAGGAATTAAGAACGTCGATGCGACGGTTCGGGGTGACTATGAGACCTTTCTTCGTCTCGATTGGTTCCCAGACACGATGTGTGTGATTCTGGATGCAGACGATCAGACACCGACTGAACGGTTCGCGGATTTTGTTCCGCTTTTTCAAGTTCAAGAGCGGGGATTACCGCAACCAAGCCTTCTCGGTCAGGTCGCCGCACACGAGGCAAAGCGTTCTGGAGTGTTTTCGTTTCCAGGAACGAGCCAGCCAGGCACTATTGAGGACATTCTCCTGCCCCTCGCCGTGCAGCGATTCGAGAATCTCTCCGAACATGCCGCTCGCTACATAGCTGAATGGATACCCAGCGAGTCGGATGACTTCAAAGAACTCGCAAAACCGAGCGGTCGAAAAAAAGCCCAACTCTCAGCGATGGCTGCTCTACTCAAACCGGGCAAATCGATCAACGCTTCAATTGACGATCAGAAAGGATCTCGAATCCAGTGGATATCCCAGAATTAGAACCACTGATCAAGTTCCTTGCTGATGCCTTGCTGCTTGAGATCAGCGATCCTTAGCACGACAATCGCCACGTTGCCAAATGTTCGGCCTGATGGCTCTGATCCTCGATATCCGCGCCGACGCCCGGACGAACAAGAACTGGCCCGTGGCGGATAAAATCAGGAACGCCCTCAAGGCCCTCAACATTGTCGTTGAGGACTCACCGACCGGGGCGCGATGGACGCGCGGGTAAGAGAGGAATTCTCTCTGTCATCCAGCTGTGATCCCGCAGCGGCCTTGCCAATCTGGACCGGATCGCGGGGGCACAGGGGTTTGTCGAACTGGATCTGCACGACACCGGTGTAACGCTCGTCGAAGGCGGCTTCGCAGTAGCACAGGTAGTAGTCCCACATCCGCAGGAAACGCTCGGGGTAACCGAGCGCCCGCACGTCGTCCAGCCGCGCATGAAACCGCTTGCGCCACTCGCGAAGAGTTTGGGCATAGTGCGTCCCGAAGTCTTCGGCATGGACGAATCGCAAGTCCGTAGCCCGAGCGGTCGATTCCAGCATCGCTCCCATGGAGGGCAAGCAGCCGCCGGGGAAGACATACCTCTGAATAAAGTCGACCGACTTCAGGTACTGCGAGTAACGCCGCTCAGGCATCACAATCCCTTGCAGAACAAAGGTCCCCTCCGGCTTAAGCAACTCGCTGCACTTGCGGAAATAGGTGTCGAAGTAACGATGACCGACCGCTTCGATCATCTCGACAGAGACTAGCTTGTCGTATTGGCCCGTCAGATTGCGATAGTCCTCCAGCAGCAGGGTGATTCGATCAGACAGCCCCGCCTCATGGATGCGGCGCTGAGCCACATCGTACTGCTGCTGCGAGATTGTCGTGGTCGTGACTCGGCAACCGTAGTTCGCAGCTGCGTGAATCGCCTGGCCGCCCCAGCCCGTGCCGATCTCTAGCAAGTGGTCATGCGGTTGCAGATCGAGCTTCCGACACAGACGATCCATCTTCTCGACCGAAGCGTCGCGCAGTGTGCTGGTGGGGGTCAGGAATATCCCACTCGAATAGGCCAGCGTGTCATCGAGCATCAACTGGAAAAAATCGTTCCCGAGGTCGTAGTGAGCATGGATGTTTTTCCGACTCCCCTCGGGACTGTTGGCATGCCACCAGTGGTACAGCCGGTTCCCCAATCCGGCGAGGCGTGCCACTCCGCCGTCGAGGCGATCGGTCGTTTCCATGTTGCGAATCATGATGCGGAAGAACGCGGTCAGATCGTCGCAGTCCCAGTCGCCGCGCAGATACGACTCCGCGACGGAAAGGCTGCCTCCGAGCACCGCATGTCGATAGAACTGCGGCTTGTGGATTAAGAGCTGGGCTTGCAAATCGCCACTCCCGGATCGTTGCGGGGCTGCCTCCGCATCCGCGAGATGAATCGTGCCATCCTGAAGCCCCGACAGATGCTGTCGGAGAGAGCGACGCGCCCAACGGTCCCACATCCCGATGCGAACGGGGGAGGGGGGGGCGGCTTTACTGATGGTTGAGGTGTTCGATGACTTGCAGGCGAAGCTGGTACTCATGGTGTCGTGTAATTCGAGGAAAGGTCAGTGAGGTTCAACTTCGCCAGTGGGGATTCAGCTCGGTGGGGAATGCGGCACAAAGGGGACTCGCTTCCACCACAGTCGCCACGCCTGCCAATAGATGCCCAGGAATACCTGCATCGTCATCAGCGGATAGCGCAACAACGCACGCGCCAACTGCCAGCGAGTGAGTGGCCGCCGCTCCATCGACAGCGTCGCATCGAACTGCTTCGCATCGCGGTCATCGACGGAATAATTCTCGACATGGACCAGCAGACGCTCGCTTGGTTCGGTCAGCTGCCAGCGGTAGATCATGTTCATGGGGAGGAAGGGGGAGACGTGAAACTGTTTGGGATTCTCGAATCGCCCGAGCCGACTTCGCTCGCTGCCTCCCTGCTCCACCGGGGCGAGCGGAGGAGTGCCGGGCAGGTCATCGATCTCTGCCGGGTTTGTAGACAGCCAGTTAATCGGATCAAGGACGTAGCAATGTTTTTCGTTCCACGGCGTGTTGCTGACCTCGGCCACGACGGTGTCGACTCGCTTGCCAGTTTCATTCAAACAGTAGTAGAGGCTGATCGGGTTCATGCCGAATCCGAAGTAACGGAAACTCGTGAGCAGCCCAATCGGCCCCAGGGGTCGCCGTCCAGAATGTTGTTCCACGAGGTCACGCACGCAGTCCGCCAGAGGACGCTCGGGATCGCCCAGATAGTCGGCACGGCGAAATCTCGCCAACGCGGGCCAGCGAGTGGACCAGAACCCATGCCGTCCGAAAATCGAGTCAATCTCGTCCAAGTCCACATAGACCAGGAATAAGCGGTAACGAAACGTGTGCTCCACCGGAGTCATCCGCCGGTGCCGCACCCACCCCTCATAGAGAGAGCTTTTCATGGAGCAGTCTCCCCGGAGAGCAGCGCATCGCAGACTCGCAGGGCGCTGACGACGCCATCTTCATGGAAGCCGTTTCCCCAGTACGCCCCGCAGAACGAAGATCGATTCACATCGAGTAGCTCTCGGTGCCGTGACTGCGCAGCCGCCCGCTTCACAGTGAAGATCGGGTGGTGATACTCGAACCGCCGGAGGACCTTGGCCGGATCGACATCTGCCTCGCTGTTCAGGGTGACGTTGTACGTCTGCTGCGACTGCAAGTGTTGCAGCATGTTCATCTGGTAAGTGACCGTCGCGGCAGGCTGCGAGGAGTGCCCCGTGAGGCGATAGTTCCAACTGGCCCAGGCCCGGCGGCGTTTTGGCAAGACAGCTTCGTCCGTATGCAGCACCGCGATGTTGCGTTCGTAGGGGAACTCCGCGAGGACCGCCTGTTCGTTCGCCGTCGGGTCGTCGAGCATCCGCAAAGCTTGGTCACTGTGACAGGCGAAGACCACATGGTCGAAATGCTCGGGTGAGCCGTGGGCGGGGGTCACGATGACCTCGCTCGCGGATCGCTGGACCTTTCGAATGGGAGTGCTCAGTCGCACGCGATCCGAAAACCGCTTGGCCATTCGGGCGACATACTCGCGCGAGCCGCCGTTGATGGTCCGCCAGGTGGGGCGATGCCGAACGCTCAGCAGTCCGTGGTTCTGGAAGAACTCGATGATGAAGCGGATCGGAAACTGAGCGAAGGTGCCCAGCGGACACGACCAGATTGCTGCTCCCATCGGCAGCAGATAATGATCTGCAAACTCGTGCGAGTAGCGATGCCGCGACAGGAACTCGCAGACGGGGGTTTCATCTAACGCCGGGCTCTTCAGTACCAGTTCGGGGGCATCACGATTGAAACGCAAGATGTCACGAATCATGCGGTAGAAGCTGGGACGCAGCAGATTCCGTCGTTGAGCGAACAGTCCATTCAGCGACGACCCGTTGTATTCGAGGTTGGCCGCGTCGCAGCGAACGCTGAAACTCATCGAAGTCTCGTGGCTCGAAATCTGGAGTTCATCCAGCAGCTCAATGAACTTCGGATAGGTCCAATCGTTGAAGACGATGAACCCCGTATCGATCACCTGTCGCTCGCCCTGCCAATCGACCTCCACCGTGTTGGCGTGGCCGCCCAGATAGTCGTTAGCTTCGTACAGCGTGATCTCATGTTTCGGTTGGAGGCGATATGCGGCAGTCAGGCCCGACACCCCCGCTCCAATGATGGCGATCTTCATCTCTGTTTGGTCCTGATTGTGTTTCAAATAACGGTCATGCTGAGGGATTGATTCAGGCCGCACGCATGCCTGACATCTGCGGATCAAGCAGTCTTGGCCTTGAGTAATCGCTTCTCAGCTGGAGCCGGGGAGCGGGACTGCAACGCCTGGGCGTATGCCTCCAACTCACGCATCGATTCGCAATACTCAGCACCTGACATCCGAGACCGTATCTCTGCGGTCAAAGCCCGCCCGCCCACCACGACAGCGGTCTGTGCTTCGGAGGCCGCGTCCATGAGTGTGCGAAACCCAGCCAGAAACACGGCTTCATCCGGGATGTGTGACACACTGATCCAGAACAGCTGAGGTCGCCGATTCTTGATCGCCAGCGCCATCGAGTCCATTGGGATCGATGTCCCTAATAAGCGGGCATCCCATCCCGCAACACGCAGGACCACCTGAGACATCATGACCGGCAACGTGTAATGATCGCCTTCAATCGTGGCTCCCAGGGCCAGTCGTTGGGAGTCGGGCGGCGGCTGTTGTCCCAGCAACTCATGCAGGACTCGCACCACGGTTTGGCAAGCGCAGCGTTCCTGGTAGATCTCCGCTGTGTGACATTCCCACTGCTCGCCGATACTCCGCAGGGCCACCGCGACGACATCATCAAAAATGTGAGAGATCGGGTGCCCTGCCAGAAAAAGGGCAAACACAATGGAGCGACAAGAGGCTTCGTTGTCGGCCAGGAGTGCGTCCGTGAACCGTGCGGCACATTCGGGCAGTCGACGTGCCTTGCGATCTTCCGAGGCTGGCATCCCCAGCAGTTGTGGCTCGACCACTTCATGGTTGTGCTCTCGAACAAATTTCAGCACCTCATGCAGGGGAATCCGGCGATGGCCCCCAGCTGTCTTGACCGTTTCCAGCAGCCCTTGGTCACACCAACGCTTGAGAGACGATTCACTCGCCCCAATCGCTTGGGCTACTTGCTTGGGCGAAAGAAGTCGATTCATGACAGATCCTGACTTCGTTTGCTGGGGGAACTCACGTTGGGATTCTAGCGAGGCTCGGAAGATGTACAACAATAATTCGTTCATATCGCTCTTCTTGTCGCGTCGTGTTTTCCCTCCTGGAGCATGTTCAGAATTGGTCTTCAGTCTAAGCCATCAGCCATCAGCCATCAGCGGTCAGCCAGAATCCGAAACAAAACCTTCTGGCTGACCGCTGACGGCTTCTGGCTGACCGCTCGTGAGTTCACTGAAGAGAGATTGTGAAACTGCTCTTGGCGGTGTCACCTCACTCTCGCCGCCGGTCGTCCAGACAGCGCCTGTTTGGTAATTGTCACCACTGTCTACATCCGTCGGATGAACCAGAAGTGACCAAATTCCGCAACCTCAATCTTTCAGAGAGCTGTTCTCTCCCAAGCACACCCTGATCAAAGACACCCCGTCCCCCGCACAGCCATAATCCACAAAAAACCATCTCACCGACCTCTTGGCACCCACGCTTCTTGCATCGGGGCACCCCGCCAATCAAGGTGGGGAAGCGGGCGTCGATTCTCATCCACTCCGCGATTGCCTACCCTACTGCGATCCGGGAAATGCTTCGACTTCGAAGGTCGCCCGGCTTGGATTTCCATTTGGACTCTGCGGGTTCTCACATGCTCACTCTCGAAGGTTGTCTGGCTCGGCGGAAGCGGTTGTGGGATTCGCTCCCAGCGGATGTCGAGTGGATCGTGGTGGCCGACCCGAGACATGTTCAGTATCTTGCCAACTTCTGGGTCCAGCCGCTGAGCTTCTCGGGTGGGGAGCGCGGGTGGCTCTGTTTGGAACGCAATGGTCGGGCGACTCTGCTGGGCGACAACTTCGCGCTGCGGGCCGGAGTCCACAAGGCGTATGTGGATCGCGAGATCGTGGAGAAGTGGTACGACCACAAACACGCGGTCATCAATCGCGATCACGCGCTGCTCAATGCGCTGCGGCAGTTAAATCCGGAACTTAAAGGGCGACGCGGTTTGATCGAGGCTGAGGCACTACCGGTGGCGGCGGGTGAACTGCTGGCCTTGCCGCCGGAGTCTCGCAGTGCCTCGCAAGAGACCGCCGACGGACCAATCTTTACCGATCTGGGGACCGCACTTCGAGTGGCCCGTCGTCAGAAGGAGCCGGATGAGATTGCCCTCCTGCGGCAGTGCATGCGCGGCGGCGAAGCAGGTATGGCCCGCGCGAAAGAAGTCATCCGACCGGGAGTCACCGAACTCGAACTCTACCGAGCTGTGGCCGACGCCAGCATTGCCGGGGCCGGGCGTCCGGGGCTGGTGTACGGAGACTTTCGGGCCACCAACGCGACGAAGCCGAAGGTCGGCGGACTCCCCACCGATTACACGCTGCAAGCGGGTGACCTGTATATTCTCGACTTCTCCGTTGTGCTGGATGGCTATCGCGGCGACTTCACCAACACGTTTGCGGTGGGAGCGATCTCTCCCGCTCTGCGCGAGATGCACGCTCTCTGCGTCGCCGGGATGCGTGGCGGCGAGGCGGTCCTCCAGGCCGGAGCTGCAGCCAGTGCCGTGCATGCAGCGGTGTTCAAACCGTTTGCGGATGCCGGGCGTCCCGAGCTATTCACGCACCATGCCGGACACGGGATCGGTCTGGCCCACCCCGAGCCGCCAATTCTGGTTCCCGAGAGTGCCGATGTGCTGCAAGCTGGGGATGTCGTGACCCTGGAACCGGGAGCCTACTGCGAGGGGATCGGCGGGATGCGGATCGAGCATAACTACCTCATCACGCCCACCGGATATGAGCGGATGACGCACCATGTAATCGCGCTCGATTAGAACAGATCACTCCCACGAGGTGGTGACTACTGCTGGGCCCTCAAACTCATCACGAACGTACCGGCCGCAGTCCTACCGCACCGCCTCGGTTCGTCGGAGCCGTTTGCGATCCTTCTTCGAGAGGGTTCGCCACTGCTCGGGGGAGTAGCCTGCGGGGATCGACTGGGACTGGCTTTCGTTGTCGCTCTCCCCGGTGGCCTCGGACTCACTCAGCGCTGGCTCTTCGATGGCGAAGTGAGGAGCGGGGATTGGCTGGGCGGGATGGACTCGGACGGGTTGGACCGCAGAAGGAGCCAGAGCGCTGGGCCGGGTCAATGGGCGAGCGTTGATCGCAGTTGTCACTGGAGCTGGCGCGGGAGCGGTCAGGCTCTCTTCGTCGTCCTCATCATCCATGGAGGGGCGTGACTGGCTGAGTTGCTGCAACGGAGCGGAGGCTCTGGCAGAGGGCGACGCTGGGAGGGTGCGGCGTTCTCGGGCGGGCTGGTCCCGTTTCAGAGAAGGGACGGGCTGTTCGGCCACAGCCTCTGGAGGAACTGCGGCTTTTGTTGTTGACTCAGCACTCAATCGTGCGGCCTTGGCTGCGGCCCGCTGCTGACAGTAGAGCTGCCACTCCTCGCTGGCTTGGAGGGCGACGTGCTGAGCAAAGGACTTGAGCCGGGCCTCCCAGCGCGAAGTCCGGCTCGGTTGTCGCTGTTCCCGCGCTGCCTCGTTCGTCACATAGGTGACGTACCGGGCATGGATCAACAGCGTGGACGCGAAGACCGTCGGCCACAACGCCCCCAAAGCCGCATTGATCGGAGCCACCCACTCCTCGGGCCACAGCAGTGAACCGAACAACAGACTGAAACCTGTGAGCACAGCCAGTGCCCGGCTCACTTGAGTCCACCCGCGACTGGCCGAGCGATCCAGCATGTCGCGCCGCATCAGGTGCATCGCCGACAGCAACAGGGTGGTCGCGGGGACCAGCCAGCAGACCGTTCCCGCATCGACCCAGACCATGCTCATACCCGTGGTGAACTGGCTGGCATAGACTTCGTGAAACCGACTAGCCGAGGCGACACAGAAGATCGAGCAAACCGCTCCCACCCAGAACCAGACCCGATACCGACCGCCGAAATCCTTGCGGCTGCCGGACCGCCTCCACAGGATTAAGTACGACATCTGAGCGCAGGCAAGCAAGGCAATCGTTGTATAAAACCGCAACAGCCGTCCCGAGCGGATTCCCAAAATATCTCGCCAAGGGTCCATCTGCTGGATGTCGAGCCAGACACCGACACCAACGACAGTGGCCCATGTCATCAGCCCACACAGCACGAGCAGTGCCAGAACCCCGGTGCGACGCGGCAGCAGACTGGAGACTGTCCCAGCTGTCGACTGCGGGACTGCCGAGGCAGCCTCATCGCTCGCATCCACGGGGCGGCGCGGACTCCGAGCGGACTCCGAAGAGGATTCCTCGGGCAGCTGAGAAAGCCAACGCCGACGCCGACAGAGTTGTCGGTTGGCACCGGAAAACCCGTGAGACATGGGATTTCGATAGAAGAACAGGGGAGGTCGTACAGTTTTGATCGGACGGCAGTGTTCGCCGATGCGACCGAAACTCACCCTGTCGGGACCGGTTGCGTGCGAGGCCCGGTCGTTGTTCTATCCTGCCCGATTCGCTGGCAGTTCTTACGAGATCGTCAAACTCGCCGGAGCTGTGTGGGTCTGCCTAATCCCCCAAGTAGCGCTCGGTGATTGATCCATAGGCGTCAATACGTCGATCGCGCAGAAATGGCCAGTGCGTGCGCTGCTGGTCGATCTGTGAGAGATCGCAATTGGCGATCAGGATTTCCTCCTGATCGACGCTCCCACGCTTCAGTACCTGCCCGCGTGGGTCGCAGAGGAAACTCTGCCCCCAGAACTGAATCCCCTCTCCGGGAATCCCCGCGAACGTCTCGTGCCCAATGCGATTCGGAGCGGCGACGAAGACCCCGTTGGCGACCGCATGCGACCGCTGGATCAATTCCCAGCTCTCGTGTTGAGCGACTTTTGTGGCCTTCTCCTCACCAGGATGCCAGCCGATGGCGGTCGGGAAGAAGATCACCTCGGCCCCCTTCAAAGCAGTGATCCGTGCCCCCTCGGGATACCACTGGTCCCAACAGATCAGCACGCCGATCTTGGCGTACTTCGTGGCAAATGCCTTGAACCCCAGATCGCC
The DNA here is from genome assembly GCA_043736295.1 of Planctomycetota bacterium. Taxonomy (GTDB): domain Bacteria; phylum Planctomycetota; class Planctomycetia; order Planctomycetales; family Planctomycetaceae; genus TH-plancto1. The sequence goes on from JAYTCW010000027.1 coordinate 24,312, forward strand.
GGGCGTGAAGTAGAACTTCTCGTAGAACAGCGGATCGTCCGGGATGTGCATCTTGCGGTACAGGCCGAGCAGCTCGCCATCCGCGTCGATCACCACCGAGGTGTTGTGATAGAGGCCCGGTGCCCGCTTCTCGAACAGCGAACCGACGATGACGACCCCATGCTGCTTGGCCGCCGCACACAGCGCCCGCGAGGTCGGGCCGGGAATCGATTCCGCATAGTCGAAGTACCGGTAGTCCTCGCTCTGGCAAAAATACTTCGAGCGGAACAACTCCTGCGTGCAGATGATCTTGGCCCCGCGCTGGGCTGCCTCGGCGATGGCCTGGAGCGTCCCCACCAGATTGGCTTCCAAATCCTCTTCGGCCCGCTTCTGAATCACAGCCACCGGAACGACGCGGGAGGGAGTCATGGGTTTTCCAACGTGAGAGCGAGGGACGATCGCGGCCAGTCGACATCTGCTTCGAGAACTCATTGTCAGTGACCCGATCCCCCTGTCAACGTCGAGGGCATTCTTGCGGTTCGGGTTCGCATCAGGAACGGATCATGGATACGCTTCCTTTGATGTGTGACTGACCCCAGTCCACGAAAGCTTTCGGAGAAGCCCAGTCATGCCGACAACTCAGTCCCTGCGGTCCTTAGAATCCTGCTCCCGGTGGAGTGCCACATTGCTCCAGTTTTTCGCTGGACTGCTGGCGTTGGGATTTCTCGCGAGCGAGCTGCTCGCGGAAGAGCCGACGCTGCTGCCGAGCTTCACCGTCCGCAAGCTCCCCGACGCCGCGACCAGCGTGGCCTTCTCTCCCAAGAGCGACCTTCTCGCAGTCGGCAGTTACGAGACCGTCGAACTCTGGAACGTCGTCGAGAAGTCCAAGGTCGGCTCGATCCCCGTCAAGTCCGGGTTCGCGCGCAGCCTCGCCTTCTCCCCGGATGGCACTCAGCTGGCTATCGGCGGATATCAGAAGATTCATCTCCATGCTGTCGAGTCCCGCCAGCTCGTGCGCGACATCAAGGGGCATCGCGGGTATGTGACCGCTGTCATCTGGAATGCAGCAGGCGATCGGCTTTACACCGCCAGCGAAGACAAGACGGTCCGCATCTGGACAGCTGCGGATGGAGTGGAGAAGAGTCAGTTCAAGGACTTTCCCGCCCCCATCATGGGTCTGTCACTCTCCCCCGACGGAACGCTGCTCGCTGTCGCGGGCGGGGATGAGACTCAGCTGACCAAGCCGGGCTTTGCTCAATTCCGCAAGGTGACTGGCGAGGTCGTGTTCGAACTGGCCGCCCCGAAGCGACCGGCGACCGACATCGCGTTCACCCCGGATGGCAAGCAGGTGGTGCTGACCGGCTTTGACGAGCAGGCTCATGTTTTCCAGGTCGAGACCGGGGCACTGGTCGGCGACTACACGGGGCATGCCCGCCCGACGAACAGCGTGGCGTTTGCGGTGAATGGGACGCTGGCGTTGACCGCTTCGGGAGGTCGATTCAAGGGGAAGAACGAACTGCATATCTGGTCGCTGGCTGATCGTAAACTCGTCACGCTATTCGAGGCGTCAGAGGCCCGACTGGCCCGCGTCACGGTCTCTCCCGACGGACTGTGGATGGCGATCGCAGCCGGAGACAAGACTGCCACCGTCTGGGATCTCGCCCCACTGTCGCCGCCCGCCGCACTTCCCCCGACCGAGGACAAGACCCCCATGACCGCCCTCCCGAATTCGCCGCGTTTGCAGTTCACTGCCGTTGAGGGAGCGCCCCTCAAGCGGATCGGGATCATCGGGCTGGATACGTCGCATTCGATTGCCTTCGCAAAGACATTCAACGCCGACCCGCCGAATGCCGCGCTCGCCGGGATGCGGGTGACGGTGGCCTACCCGCATGGCAGCCGAGACATCGAAGGCTCCGTCAGCCGCATTCCCGGCTATACCGAAGAGGTGCAGAAGCTCGGCGTCACCGTGGTCGATTCCCTCCCCGCTCTGCTGGAGCAGGTCGACTACGTGTTGCTCGAAACCAACGATGGACGGCCTCACCTGGAGCAGGCCCTGGCGGTCTTTCAAGCAGGCAAACCGGTCTTCATCGACAAGCCGGTGGCCGGTTCACTCGAAGATGCCATCTGCATCTACGAAGCCGCCAAGCATTACAAAGTGCCAGTCTTCTCGTCCTCGTCACTCCGCTTCATGGAGGACGCTCAAGCCGCTCGCAACGGCAGCTGTGGCAAGGTACTGGGCTGCGACACGTTCAGCCCCTGCTCGCTGGAGAAGACGCATCCGGATCTGTTCTGGTACGGGATTCATGGGGTCGAGATCCTCTACACCGTGATGGGACCGGGATGCCAGACGGTCAGCCGCAGCTCGACCCCGGATGCCGATGTGGTGATGGGGACTTGGAAGGAAGGGCGCATCGGCACCTTTCGCGGGATGCGTGGCGGCAAGTCGGGCTATGGCGGCAATGTCTTCGGAGCGGACAAGTACCTGCCGCTGGGGAACTTCAAGGGGTACGACCCGCTGGTGCTGGCGATTGGGAAGTTCTTCACCACCGGCGAGATGCCGGTGACAGAGGAAGAGACGCTAGAGATCTACGCCTTCATGGAAGCTGCGGATGAGAGCAAGCGTCAAAGCGGGGCCGTGGTCTCCGTGCCCGCGACTTTAGAGAAGGCTCAGGCGGCGGCGAGGATCAAGCTCGCCGGGTTGTTGAAGTGATTCGTGATACAGGTGGTCACGATTGATCGACCCGCCATCCAGTGCTCGCCCCGGTGGTTCCCGAGACTGAGCGCTACTGCTGTGTCAAAGCACCGAATTCGGGTTGTGGTTTGCCGGTACGGGAGCTTCGCCCCAGTTCTTTGATCAGGATTGGAAGCCGCAAATGCCTTTGGGTATGGGCTCCCAAGCCGGGTGTTTCCTGCCAAAATGCCTCTCTTTGTCCCGGTAGGGACACCCGATAATAGCCCACCGTTTCAACGGTGGGAGTGCGATCATGATACGCGAACGAGTCCCGTCAGGGACGGCAGGCATTGGCCATCACGGGTGAGACGAAGAGGCGGAGTTGTGCCACAGTGCGAGTTTCTGTCGCCCCTGCCGGGGCTGAGTCGTGATGGGTGTTGGTCCCACCGCTGAAGCGGTGGGCTATTTTCGGATGTCCCTGACGGGACAAAGAGAGGCATCTGCTCCCGATGGTTCTGGAGCGTTGTGCTGTTTGTCAGAGCTTCATACTGAGAGACATCGAGTTCAATCGTATTCACAAATCTGGGGCGAAGCTCCAACTAGGCTGCGAGCCAGTGACGACATTTTCTCGCGATAGCGGCTCGGCAGGAGCCTCGCCCTCCCGGCGGAGGCAGACGCGAAATTCAAGCCCTGACGGTCCACCAGCCAGCCCCGTCAGTATGAATTTGTGGGCATGACTAGGGAAGTCCACCGCAGGACGGTTGAGCTCATCTGGATTCCGCGAGCTTTCAAGTTCAAGTCGGTGGACCACGGGTCGGGTCGAACTCGCCCGCAGGAGCTGGAGCCTCGAACGGACCCCAGTGTGGATCGAGCGTTGCATTCGAGGTGATCAGCGGCGAACGCTTCCGGCCTCGATTTGTGACCAAGAACCACAGCCCCACAGCGGAGAGCAAGGCCCCGCCCACGGCGAGAGCGCCCATCTCCAGCGGACTGGCGAGAGCAGCTTTGGCCTTCGGTTCTAACCCCACGACCCGCACTCGCCCCATCATCAGCGGGGTGCCGCGCCGGGTATCGTCAAAGGCCGAGTAGGTCATGATCTTCAGGAAGTAACCCACGAACACGACCTCCGCCTCGACGCTGGGACCGATTGGCAGTTCGGGCGGTTTCTCGGTGAACACGACCGTGTAGGGCAGCGACTTCGACTCATCACTCCAGCCCATCGCTTCGTAGACCTTGGGGACACCCAGCGGGTTCTTCGCACTCTCCCACTCGAGCACCCGCCGCACATGCAGCCGCAGCCGCAGCGGCTTCCCTCGGTACTTCTGCGGTTCCTCCCAGATTTGGGTGAGGGCCGGTTCACGGCTGGCCCGCTGCTCGAACTCGGCGAACGGTTGAGTCCGAGCCCAGCCGAGCAATTGCCAATACGCAATCATCTCCCGAGGGCGAAGCGCTGACCGGTCCAGGATGAGTTCGTCTCGCGAATGGAAATCCGCCAGCACCTCGGGTTCCAGATCGTTGGGACCGGGGACGACGGTCTCGACCCACGGGGCCTGATCGAGATTCGCGACGGGCACCAGCGGGGCCTGGGCCAGCTTGTCGTCTTCACTGGCTGCCAACCAGTTCCAGGCGGCGGGCTGACGAATCGAATCGTACAGCACCCACAACACGGCCAGCCCCACGAGCATCGAGAGCGCTCGCGACGCGGGGATCGAAGAACCAAACGGTCGCACACTTCGGCGTCGCATGAGCGGTCTCCCCCGGAGGGCATCAGAATTCGAGCATGTTCTTTCGTCAATCGAAAGACGGCCCCTCCACACCATCACTCCGCAGCGTTGCCCAACTCCATGAACCCCACCTGACGCATCTGCGATCCATCGGGCAGAGTCTGCCGCGTGCAGACATCGACGATTTTCATCAACTCGTCATAGTGCAAGCGGCGGTCCACATGCAACTGGATACGCTCGTACGGGGACTCTTGAATGCCGAAGTTCGATCGCAGATTGGCATTCAGTTTCCCGAGTGCATCCCCTGTCAGACGACCCGCGACCACCGTTTGCTGGCCGACGTTAATCGCCGTCACCTGCCCCCGGTTGTCCGCCATGATGTACAAATCGAGCGTCTCGACAAACGCACTCGTCTCTCCCCCCGTACTGGAATTCGTATCGGTGGACTGCTCGACCTGCGTCTGAGGAACCGCGGGCGGCATGTGCAGTTGGAAGTGCCCCTCCACTGGTGCAGGGCGGAACGTCAGGATGAAGAACGCCAACAGCTGAAACGCCATGTCCAGCATCGCAGCGAGGTTCAGTTGGACCTCGCCCGGAGGTTTGCGTCGTTTACGGCGGCGAGCCATTTACTTGCCCTCCTGACGGTTCATGGCACTCAGTGCGATTTGCCGATACCCCTGAGCCTGGCACAGTCGAATCACTCCCAGTACGGTGGCGAAATCGGTGACTTTGTCCGCGCGAATGATGACCGGGACGGGCAATTCCGCTCCCTCCTCGACGGGCTTGCCCAGGGCCTTCAGATAGAGCTTGAGATTCTTGGCTTCAAGAGGCACAAATGTGGCGATCTCGACCGGGTGCCCATGCGACTGCACACCGCCCTGGGCGTTGATATTCAGTAATAGCGGGTCCAGCGTGCCGGTGTACTCTAGAGGTCGGGCCGACCCCAACACGGGCAGCTGGAGCGTCAGATCCATCGACTGGCCCTTGAAGTTAATCACCAGCATGAAGAAGGTGATTAGCTGGAAGACCATGTCCAGAATCGGCGTCAGATTGGGTTCAACCCCTTCACTGGTACTCGCGGACATGGAATCACTCCTGAGGAGCCGCAGGGGCAGTTGTCGGAGCCCCGCCGGACTTGGCCCGAGCCGATCCATGCACCCGCAGCAGGAATTCGTCGGCCATCGTGATCGCTTGCAAGCTCAGCGAAGCGACGCGGTTTTTGAACACCGCAAACAGGAAGATCGCGGGCACCGAGAGGGCCACACCCTCGAACGTAATCAGCAGGGCTTCCGAGATGCCGTGGGCGACCCGACTGGCCTTCATTTCCCCGCCACCGGCGATTTCGGCGAAGCTGGACATCATGCCCTTCAGCGTCCCGAGCAGCCCAATCAGCGGGCCGAGCGACCCGATGACCGCCAGCATACTGATCCGTTTTTCCATCTCGACGGTGATGACTTCGCCCATGCGGTCGACCGATTCGCGGGCTTCTGCCAGTCCGCTGGAGAGCGAGGTGATCCCCGACGTGACCAATTGCCCCAGCTCACATTGACTCTCTTTCGCGATTCGCAGAATGCCGGGGTAATCACGACTCAACAACAACTTGTCCATGTCTTCCACCAGTGCCGGAGGCATCACGATTTCGCTACGCAAGTCCTGAAACAGTCGGACCACTTGAGCGACAAAATAAAACGACATCAACAGCAACACCAAGCCGATCCAGCCCGACGTGTGGATCAACCACATCAGCGTCGATTCCTGAACAGGAGCTGCCGCTGCGGGAGCCGCAGCGGCGGGGGTTGCTGGAGCCGCCGCAGGGGCAGCGGGGGCTTGAGCCTGTGCCACTTGCGGAACACCCATCAGGACGCCGAGCACCGCTACTAAGACCGCCCAACTGCACACGCTGGCAGCGCATCGTCGCGCAAAGACAGACATCGGAAACTCCCCTGACCCCGAATACACCCTGACCCGCGACGCATGACCGTCGATGGTCCACATGACCGATGATCGTAACAAATCCGGGAATCGTCCGACACCCATTTCAGAGTAAAGACCGTCGTCACATGCCTATCGCCCGATCTTAGTCATTACGCTACACTCGTCAGTGAGGCAATCAATCTGTGCCGGACAAATGAGAGGAGCCCAGATGAACACAAATCTCGTTCCCACTCCCGAGGAGTTGGAAGCGATTCGCCGTGAGCGCTGCCGCAAAGCGGCAGAACTGTTGCGCAAGTGGGCTCAGGAAGACAGTGCTTACGATGATGAAGTGAGCGCATTGCTAGAAGTCGCCTTGAAAGACTCAGGGCTTCGTTGTGGGGAACCGGATGAACCTTCTGCTTGATACGGGCATCTTGGGTCAGCTATGCCATCCCGCAAATCAAACGAACCGTCCAGTGATGGATTGGGTGGATGCGATACTCGACGTTGATACAGACGATCGAATATTCCTGCCGGAAGTTTGCGATTATGAGATCCGAAGAGAACTGCTACGACTGTGTCGGAAAGCTCCCAAGTATCGGGCAAGCATCAATCGCCTGGATGAGTTGTGTGATCTGCTGGAGTATTTGCCTTTCGACACCGCCACGATGCGGAAAGCTTCCGAGTTTTGGGCCGATGTAAGAGCCCAGGGAAGAACGACAGCCCCGGATGCTGCTCTCGATGGCGATGTCATTCTCGCAGCCCAAGCATATCTGGTCGGAGGCACGGTTGTCACAACGAATCGAAAACATTTGTCGCTCTTCGTCCCCGCTTGGGATCGATCGAAAATCCTCTGGGTCTATTGTTTCGTCTGCATTCGGGGAGCAGTGGACAACTTGGCATTCGATTGGAAGGGCCATTTCATGGTCCAGGATTCTCAGGGACGAAATTGGCACTGCCGTCAAGAAGTGACATTGAATAGTCACGAGGAAGCCGAACGGAACCAGATACTTGCCCGTCTCAACGTCATTGCGAATGAGATGATACTGATGTACTACAAACTCTTCTCATCGGGTCACGAAACAACGGAAGGGACGAAAGTCAGCACCCACATCACGATCCGTCCGATTCCTCTTTCCCAACGAGAACTTATCGAGGATCTATCCCAGTCGCTGGGAGCTGATGATGTCTCTGATGACCAGACGGATGTCCAAGACTGATTGATCTCGTATGGACGAATCCGGTGATGCATGTATCGGGATTGGTCGATTCGACTGCGTGGTTAGAGTGCCTCTCCACGTCGCTTCGGCCCTCGACCCCGCCAAACTCACGGCGGATCATCCCCACCCGGATGAAAGGGATGGCAGCGGCAGATGCGCCCCACGCCCTTCCAAGCTCCCACGAGCGGCCCGTACTTGCGGACCGCTCCGATGAAGTAGTGGCTGCACGTCGGCTCGAACCGGCATTGTCGACCAAAGATCGGACTCAAGAAGATCTGGTACAGTCGCACGCCGCCGATCAGAAACCCCGACAGCAGGGTCTCCAGCCCTCGCAGGCAGGCGATCGCAGCACGTCCAATCACAACTTACTCCCGTCGAGCGGTCGCGAGCGGGGCCAACTCGTCCTGCCTCGCCTCGGTCATCAAGGCTGGCCCTTCGATTAAGGGGTATTCCAGCGTTTGAAACACTAACTCCGCAGGCACCATCTTTGCTTGACCCGAGGCCGTCGACGCACTGTAGAGACTGCTCCCCATCGGCAGCAGTCGACTGGCGTCAAAGAACTCTGCCACTTGCAGCGGCCCCACCGCAGTCGGCTCCGCTTGCCCCTCGACCGCAATACTCAGCTGCCCGTTCTGGAAGGTGAAGCGGGTCGCTCCCTGAGGGAGTTTCACTTCGGGACTGAGAGGGAGATCGCGGTCTCCGACATCGATGCAGAGCCGCCGCTCGGCATCCAGCACCAGTCGACCGACTCGCGTGTACTGCTCCTCCCCCGTCGGCAGTTTGACGGCGAAGAAGCACTCGCGCTGCACGGCCACATGGGCGGGGTTGCCGGTCTCCACGAGCCGCCCCGGCTTGATCTCTAAGCGGTAACTGACAACCTGGGCATGCTGGTTCCCCTCGACTTTGTGGAACGCGACCTCTTGAAACACCGGAACCATTTTGAGGTAGCCACAGGTCTCCCGGTTCGCCTGGTTGTGCAGGTTCAGCTTAAACCCCAGGTCTGCACCGATCGCCGGATTCGGCGACAAGTGACGCAGTGGGGCAGGGGCATCATCGGGATGACTGGCATCAAACATCGGCGGCGGAGAGCTGACATGCCCGGCCCCCTTCTGGCCGAATTTTTTCCACATCAAGATGACACCCGCTGCGTCGCCCGGAGACATCCCGCGTAGGGCATCGGCCCAGACCTCACGCTGCTGTTCCGAAACGCCATCGAGTTCGTCCTTGAGCATCTCGGCCACTTCGGGATCAAGCGGTGGCAGTTCGGGAGAGGTGGCTTGAGCCAGCTGAGTGGTCGGCGGTTCTCGTACGGGTTCTGCGAGAGGAGATATCGACGGATGGGAAAGCGGTTTCGCCAGCAGCATCGAGAAGGGCAGCGGTGGTGTCGGCAGCTCATCCGTCCGCGGAAAATACGGCAGACCGTCATCCGCTGAGGGCGGAACTTCGACCAGAGCGTCGGCGTGGACCGGTTCATCTCCCAGGTCCGGGTCATTCAGGACGACTGCCCCGCCGGGAACCGGGATGCGTGTATGCACCTCCGGTGGCAGAGTGGAAAACTCCTCCGGAAAATCAAACCCTCCCACACCCACCGAGGCCGCATGCCCACCCGGATTGTTCAACAGCAACCCCGTCGAGCGCGAGTGGCCGACTCTCTGCCACACCGAGACATGCCCAGCTGCAAATCCAACAGCCAGCCCCAGGCAGGAGCCGCAGAAAAACGTGAGCCGTAAACGCGCATCCATGAACCGCCTCCTGCGGCCAGTCGCTGTTGAGCGACCGGAACGCTGCCACCCGAGGACCATCCCGATCCTCCTTCGATTGCTTCCGAATGCCGCAAGCTACCCGAATTTCTCAATGTGTGACAAGACGATCTGGCAAAAGTATTCCAATCAGCGGTCAGACGAGCGTCCGGTGTGGACTGACTGGTCAATCCTTCGTGGAACTCTCCGGCGAGCGACCAGTGAAAATGGACATCCACACTCCTTCCGAAGTCTGACCGCCTGCCTTTCGCCCACTTGAAGAAATTATCTGATTGTCACAGCATCGCATTACGGTGCTGCTGGTGCCTCGCGTTCGGCGATCTTTTTGAGGTACTTTTCAATCGCCTGACGGTAGTGGGCGGGGTACTTTTGGTCGAGCATGTTCTTGGCGGCGGCTTGGGCCTTTTCGGGGAGGTTGCCCCAGCGGTCTTTGTGACCGGCGTTCTTGGGGTCGACTTCCCCTTCGCCCTCTTTGCCCTCGCCAAGGTACGACTCTGGGGCGGCATTCGGCTTCCCGCTCTGAGGCGTGCCTTTTCCGCCGCCGCCGCCTCCGCCACCTTGCTGCTGTTCGGCTTTCTTAATCAGTTCATCGAGCGTGGTAATGATCTTCTCTTCGACCCGCTGGACCTTCTGCCCGGCATGGCCCAGCCCGAGACGCCGGCGCACGTCGTCCATCTGACGCGAGACTTCATCGAGTGACTTCTCCTCCAGCTTCTCCAGGTCGACCTGCATCAGTTCGGCCAGCGTCACATACCGGGCCGGAGTCTGTTCGGTCTCATGCAGCAGGCGGTCGAGGGAGGCCAGCGCGGCGTCCTTCTGGAGCAGAGCCGTCTCGCAGACTGCCCGGTGGAACAAGGCTCCGGCGGGATCAACGACATACTGTGGATCGATCTCGGAGTAGATTTCGAGGGCCTCGTCGTATCGGTTCCACCCCGTCAATGCCCGAGCATAGAGCAGTCGCAAGTTGTGCAGGTAGAACGGCTCATCATGGTGGGATTGCAGGGCCGACTCTTCGACGGTCGTCGACTCATTCACCGCAGCGATCGCCTCGACCAGCAGTTGAGTCTCGGAGTCCGCGCGGGCGAAAGCTGCGATGACGGCCTCAAAGCGAAGAGTGACCGACGCAGTTTCAGCGAGAGAGCCAAGCGTCGCATCGAGGATGGCGGTGGCTTTGTCCTGCGGGACGGCGCGTTTGGTCATCCAGGTCTGAACCTGGTCTCGGCATTGCGCCACGGTTGACGGGGCGTAGACGGTGCTGGCCGCCGAGGTGCTGTTCGCGCTGAGACCGCTCACCAGGAATGCCAGCAGCAGGCGGTGGATTAAACGTCGGTCTCGGCTCACGGTCGGTGTCCTCTCGGTACTTGGCGGTGTGTCACATTTCGCGGAGCGAAAGGCGACACTCACTGCTTGACGGGGGTGGGCCACTGCACGGACGGGCAAATGTGCCCGTCCCACGCTCAACCCTCATCGCTCAACCCTCAACCTCTGCCTCACTTATTGCGTCCCGTCGACAAATCATACGTCGCGGACTGGATCCGCTGCTGACGTTTGGCGAGGTCTTCGGTCAATTTGCGCTGATCGGGATCGCCGGTTTGCTCGCCGTCGATTTGGACGCCGATCTGCTTGGTAATCCGGTTCACCTGGTTCTGGAGTGAGCGGATCATCTTCAGTTCGGCCAGCTGGTTCACGAGTGATTGGTCCTGCGGCTGGCCCTGCTGCGGTTTCTTTTGCCCCTGCTGCTTCTTCTGCCGCTGAGCTTCCATTTCCTTTTGCAGGGCGAGAGTGATCTCTTCCAGCGTTTCGACGACGAGTTGTTCCAGCAGTTGAGTCGTGTCCCCCGTGTCGGCGCGGGTCAAGCGCGTGGCGATCAACTCCATGTTGTTCCGCATCTGCTCGACCGCCTCGGGAAAGGCCACGGACGACCCCTCTTCCTTGAGCAGGACGAGGGTCTTGTCGGCATCGGCTTGATTCTCCCGCTGCTGCCGGGCGGCTTCGCTGCACTTGTCGAAGTGAGCGGGGTTGCGTTCCTTCTCCGGGATCTTGTCGAGGCGAGTTGTCTCCGCATTGATCTGCAATTGCACCCGCAGCATCTTCTGAAATCGGACTTCCAGCATGGCCAAGTACAGCTCCTTTTCCTCCTCGCGACGTTGTCGCAGGATTTCTTCGAGCTTGGCCTTCAGCTCTTCCAGCTTCTTCAGAGCCCGTTCCTGCTCCTCGCCAGCCGACTCGCGGCTCTTCTGCTCGAGGTCTTCGATGGCCTTTTTCATCGAGTCCTGGGCCTCTTGCAGGTCTTTGCGGCCCTCGGTTGGCTGGTCTTCGGGCGGCGGTTGATCTTGAGGTGGCTGAGGGTCCATGGGAGAGGACGGCATGGGCTGACCGGGCATGGGCGGCATGGGGCTCCCCGGCATGGGGGGCATCGGGCTGCCGGGCATGGGCGGGGACTGCGAGGGCGGCGAGTCCTTCCCAGGCATCGGCTTTCCGGGCATCGGTTTGGAGTCGCCGGGTTTCGGCTTTCCCGATGAATCGGACGGCGGCATCGGGCTACCATCCTTCGGGTCTTTTGGATCCTTCGGCTTGTCGTCACCCGGTTTGTCTTTATCGTCACCCGCCTTCGGCTTGTCGCCGTCTTTTGGCGGGTCTTTCGGATCGCCTTCCATGGGGTCGCCGCTGCGGGAGTCCTGCGGGTCTGACGGCTTGGCGTCCGAGGGTTTCGACTGCCCCTTCCGGGCCTTGTCCTGCTTGTCGATCTTGCCCGCCAGCTTCTTCGCTTCGTCAGCCGCCTTCTTCTGCTCGTCCTCCGCCTGCTTCGGATCGCCGCCCTTTTGGTTGGTGGCCTTGGCATCACGCTGCTTGCCGATCACGCGGTTCGTGTCTTTCAGCAGGTCCTGAATTCGTTCCATCTCGCGCTGCAATCGGTCGCGCTCGTCCTCGCTTTGCAGGAGTTGGAGGATCTCCTCCATCTGCTCGATGACCTGCCGCTGCCGGTCTGATGCCGACCCGGTCTGGTTCTGCTTGAGCTCGATGGCGATCTTTTCCATCTCGCCGAGCAGGGAATGCTCCTGGCTCTTCTCGCGAGCGCGGTCGAGGATGTCAGACTGCTCCGGCTCTTTGCGCCGCAAGCTCTCCGCCGCCTCCAGCAGCGAGCGTTCGAACCGCTCATAATCGCGGCGAATCTGCTGCTGTTGCAGGCTCAGGTCGTCCTTCGGCTTCGCCGGAACCGGGTCCGCGGCGTGGACGAGAGTTGAAAGCGCGACCAGCAGCATGGCCACCCAGCCCGTGAGCGGCACGGCGCTAGCCGCCGGTTCCCCTGACCGCTCGCACGCTGAAGAACCGGCGGCTAGCGCCGTGCCGCTCACGGATTGAGCCACGTTTTCGCGGTGCGTAAGAGGACCATCTCGACCCACTGGCTGCAGACTTTGAGCATTCATCGCACTGCCTCTCATCGTTCTGGCACTAGTGCCCTGTCAACGCTTGATGTCGGGGTTCGCCTCGGTCGGGAGGGCGAGGCTCCTGCCGAGCCGCTTTCGCGAGTCGACGTATCCCCTGGCTCGCGGCTCAGCAGGAGCTTCGCCCTCCCGGCAGGCTCCGCCTGACTCCTACGACGCCCCAGTCACTGTGTCAGTTCCTCGAACTTCTTCAGTTCTGTGGCCTCGTTCAGCTTCTTGGCCCGGTCGATCATCTCCTGCAACCGCTTCTTCAGGTCGTTGATCGACTCCCGTTCCCGCATCTCGGCCAGCACCTTCTTGAGTTGTTCGATCAACCGCTCCACGCTGGCCAAGCTGTCGGTGATCGCGTCGCGGGGATCTTGGACCTGCTCCTCGCGGAGCCGGTACAGGCCGATGCGCTGATCGACTTCGGTGTAAGTGGTGTCGTTGATCGCCTGGAGCGGGGCCACGATCCCTCCGTCAATTCTCTCCAGCAACGTCTGCGTGTCGACCCGATTGTTGACCATCTCCTCTCGAATGTCACGAAAAGCCGCCTCGATCGACCGGCTTTCCGCGTGGTTCTTGCGGATCAGATGCAGATTTCGTTCCGCTCCCGCCGAGACGGCGACATCGAGCTGGCGGAGTTGCGCCTCCCAGGCCCCTCGCTCCCCAGCTGCGGTCGGTTCGGTCGTCTTGAGGGTGCTGCGCTCACCGGCTCGCTGGTGTTGCTCGGTGAGGTCTTTCTGGACGCGGTTCGTCTCTTCGAGGATCTGCTCCAGACGCGCCCGCAGGTTGACCTCTTGATCGTACAGCCTGCCGAGCAACTCTTCCGGCGAAACGATCAGGAAGTCGAACGACTCGCTGTGAACGCGGTGCGGGCCGGTCTGGTCGTCCCCATCAGCGGCGATGACCGCCAGCGAGAGTTTCTGGCCTTCCTTGAGTTCCAGCGGCAGCACCGCGAACCGCTCAGCCGCTTCCTGCGGAGTCGCGGCGAGCGGGTACTCGCGTTGCCCGCGTGGGGAGTTCTGGAACGGGAACGGCTTGGCGTCCAGGGCGTCGACGCGGGCCTCGAAGCTGGCTTCGGTAATGCCATAATCGTCGCGGATCAGGCCGGTGAGCGGGATGCTGGCGGTGCGGGTGATGGCGTTGCGGACCCCTCGGCGACGGACCTCGACGACCGGCGCTTCATCGGGCGTCCCGACGATCGTGAGGGTCGCTGGGTCTGGGCTGTTGACTTCGTCCTCGTCGAACAAGTGAATCTGGAGTTCCGACTGCGTGGGGATCGGCAGCGGGAAGGCCGACTGCGAATCGAGCGTCTTGTGCAGCTCCGCAGCCTTCGCGGTGATCCACATCGGGATCACGATCTGCCTGCGGTCGCCGGAGAGGCACGCAGCTGACATCTTCGGCTCCAGTACCACCGTGCGCGGGTCCGAGGTCGGCGACTCCCGCAGCGTCAGCCGGGCCGGTTGCGGCTTCAGCGACCCATCGGTGCCGCGCTCATACCCGATCGACAACTCCCAACTCCCCGCGCGAATGTCGGCGGAGAGCAGCGGCTTATTGGCGGCCAGCTGGAGATCAAAACGCGTCTCACCGGGGATCGAGACCTGCGTGCCGGTCGGCACCACCGGGCGGTCTTCCAGAGAATCCTGCCCCATGTAGGCCGGGTAGTCGCACTGGAGTTCGACCTTCTCGATCTGCGGCGACTCGACGATCACGATTCGGTACGGTTCGGCGTTGGCGTAATCGCCCCCCCGGACCCACAACAGCTGTTCGTCGGCCACGTTTTTCATCGTGTGGCGGTAGATCCCCGCCGTGGCCGGGACGAGGTTGACGGTGCCGCGCGTGCGACCGGTTTCGGTGAGGGTCCGCCAACTCAGGACGACTTGCTCCGGGGCGGTCTCGGGCTTGTCGCTGTCGACGAGGAGGGTGAGGTCGCCGCCGCGCGGGTGCTTGTAGACCTGTGCTTTGCTGAAGTCGCGGACACGATCACCGGGCTGGGAGACGACGCGGAGTTGCAGGGCGTTCTTGCGGTACTTTTCCCAGTAGTTCTGCTCGCCGCTGAAGTAAGCGGCCACCCAGCGCGACATCGCCTGCGCATTCACCACCCCGAACCCGACCACCGAAGCGAGCATCACTCCCGCAATCAACAGCCCCCGCTTCAAGGGCCGGAAATCGAACACCGGGGCCACATCCAGCGACCCGATCTGCTGCCCCAGATCCCGTAGCGTCTGCTGCAACATCGCATTTGACACGGCCGACCGTTCGATCTGTTCCCCGTCGAGTTCGACCGCCGAGATCAGCCGCTCCGACAGAGCCGGGAACCGCCGTTCCAGCAGCAGCGCCAGCGACTTCGGCTCCAGCGGCTTCAGCAACCGCAACACCACCCGCGACACAAACAGCCACGCAAACCCCGCGATGCCAGCCACCAGCAGCGACCGCCGAAACCACAGCGGAAGCTCCAGCTTGCGAGCCGCAAAGTGCAGCTCATCGGCTGCATACAGCCCCCAGAACACCAGCCCCAGGAACATGACCACGAGGGCCAGCCCCTCCCACAGCACATACCGGCGGATTCTCGACCGCAGGTCGCTCAGGACGCGGGTGATTTCCGGGGAGAGAGTGGTGGTCGGCATGGGCAAAGAAGGTTTATGGTTGAGGGTTTATGGTTGATCGACAGAAGGCGCGTGGGAGGGCGAGGCTCCTGCCGAGCCGCGACTTGGAACAGACGATCGGAATCATGGGACTTGGACTTCGAACACTGATTGGCATGCGGCGGCTCCCGATCCGTCAGACTGGAACGATCAATCATCAATTGTC